>JAVHVY010000468.1:0-11888 GCA_032160305.1 Actinoplanes sp. | reverse complement strand
GGTCGTCGAGGTCGGCGCGGACGGTGCGTACACGAAGGTGGTCGTGGGTCAGGAGGCGCCCGCCGGCTATCCGACGCTGCGCACCCACCGGATCGGCGTCGGCCTCTACGACCTGCGGGGTGACCGGCTGGTCCGGCGCGATCTGCTGGAGATCGACGTGGCCGGCGAGCTGACCGAGATCCCGGCCCTGGTCGGGGTCCCCGCGGCCGACGTGCTGCTGCTCAACGACGACGACCTGACCTACGCCAAGCTGCGCCTGGACGAGCGGTCGATGGCCACCGTCGTGCGGCACATCGCCGGTTTCGACTCGTCGCTGGCCCGGGCGCTGTGCTGGGCGGCGGCCTGGGACATGGTGCGCGACGCGGAGTTGGCGGCGCGCGACTACATCGCCCTGATCGCGAGCGGCCTGCCGGCCGAGAGCGACATCAATCTGACCACCGCCACGCTGGCCCAGGCCCGCAGCACGATCACGATGTACAGCGACCGGACGTGGACGGCGACTGGCTGGGCGACCCTGGCCCGGACCGCCAAGGACGCACTCGCCGCGGCCGAGCCGGGCAGCGGCTTCCAACTCGCCTGGGCCCGGGCCTTCAGCGCCGCGGCCCGCAGCGAGGAGGATCTGGCGGTCCTGCGCGGCTGGCTGGCCGGCGACGGCATCCCGGCCGGGCTGACCATCGACACCGAGCTGCGCTGGTCGCTGCTCGAGTCGCTGGCGTCGATGGGCGTCACGACCGACGACGAGATCGAAACCGAGCTGAACAACGACCGTACGGCCAGCGGTGAGCGGGAGGCCGCGCTGGCCCGGGCGCTGCTGCCGACAGCGGAGAACAAGGCCGAGGTGTGGGCGCGGCTGACCGGCGACGAGAAGCTGCCGAACTGGTTGCACCGCTCGCTACTGCAGGGCTTCCAGGCATCCACCCAGGTGGAGCTGACGGCACCGTACGCGCAGAAGTTCTTCGACGTGGTCGGCGGCGTGTGGGCCCGCTCGGACAGCGAACCGGCGCAGGAGTTCGTGATGCTGGCCTACCCGGCGTACCAGGTGAGCGACGAGACGGTCGCGCTGACCGACGCGTGGCTGGCCCGCGATGGGCAGAACCAGTCGCTGCGCCGGCTGGTGGCCGAGGGTCGCGACGGCGTGCTGCGGGCGTTGAAGGCCCGAGCGAAGGACGCCGCCGCGGCGAACTGACACCGGCGAGAAGCGACTCCGCCCGGGGTCGCTTCCGCGTGCCGCGCAGCCGTTAGTGCTGGCGTGCGTGCCGCGCAGCCGTTAGTGCTGGCTTGCGTGCCGCGCAGCCGTTAGTGCCGGCCCGCGTGGGTTGCGAGCTGGTCGAGGCCGGCGAGGACGCCGCCGGCCAGGTCACCGCCGGCGAAGGCCGCGGCCATCGACAGGGCGGCGAGCTTGGCGTCCCGGTCGCTGATCCGCTTGCGGGCAGCGGAGCCGGTCACGATCTCCAGCATGCGCTGGTTGGGCGACACGGCCAAGAGCACGGCCGTCGCCGCGTTCTCGACCTGCTTGTGCAGCCGCACCGCGGACTCGCGGACCGGTTTGGCCAGCTCACCGATGTAGACGCTGAAGGTCAGGCCGGTCTGCTGATCGGCTACGCGCAGGGCGTCGTCGAGCCGCATCAGCTGACGGATCGTGAAGGGACCGTCCAGGACGGCGGGCTCCGGCTCGGCCGGGCTGCCGGAGTGCTCGATCGTGGTCAGTCGCGGCTCACCAACGGTCACTTGCGCCTCCTGTCAGGCCGGGGAGCACGCGCTCGCCGTGGGAGTCCTCGGGATGCGCGGCGGCCAGTGCCGGCCGTTGCCCGTGGCCGCCGGCGGCGGTGCTCACCTGCTCGGGTGCGGCCAGATACCAGATCGGCGCGAAGTCGTAGGGCCGGCCTGGGCGATAGCGCCGGGACTTGCGTCCTTTGTCGCCGCCCGACAGCACGAGGGCGGCCACGATGCCGACGATCGCGACCGGAATGACCACGAAGACGAGAACGGTGCTCGAAATTGACAACCTGAACGCCCCCAGCCGCCGCATTCCCGATGATCCGAACAACAATCACGGTAGCGGAGAGCGGTGCGTCCCGGAGCGCCGGGTCGCCACCCGAGCTCTCACGCTCAGGGGACCTACGCAGAACCGGCCCGGAAGTGCGAAAATCACCCTCACGCGCCGTTCGTGTCCCGGGCGGCAGTCTGGGGGAGTCCATGCGCCGACACGTCCTCGCCGTACTGGCGGCTGCCGCTCTGAGCCTTTCCGTCCTGTTCCTCTCCCCCGGCATCGCCGCCGCGGCGACGCTCTTCGTGGAGACCAACCCGAGCACGGCCCGGGCCGGCGACGAGGTCGCCGTACGGGCGAGCTGCTCGGACAATCTGAAACCGGCGACGGTCACGTCGGCGCCGCTCGGCACGCTCACCGTGTCGCCGAGGTACGGCTTCCTCACCACGACGGTCACCGTGCCCGCGGCAACGAAAGCCGGCGACTACCCGGTCGACCTGACCTGCCCGGACGGGAAGAAGGCGGCCAGCGTGCTGCACGTGGTCGCCAGGATCGAGCCGAGTCGCGGCCCGGCCACGGGTGGCGGCGGCACCGCTCCCGACCGGCATGCGACGGCCTTCATCGGTGGCGGGCTGGCCGCGGTCGTGGCGGGCCTGGCGCTGGCCGTGCTGACCCGCAGGCGCCGCCTGGGCTGAGCGGGGACCCACGGACGAGGGCGGACGATGAGCGGGAGGTCGGCATGACGGGTCCGCAACGACCGCGGCGACCTGTCGGGCCGAAGCCGCAGCGCCGCGGGCGCCCGCGGCGGGTGCCGGTGAGCCTGATCGCCGCCGCGCTGGTCTTCGTCGGCCTCTTCGCGCTGGGCCTGGGGCTCGGTCAGGCCACCGGCTTCGACCTGAGCGACTTCTTCCAGGGCCCGGACAAACCGCCGCCGCGCGCTTTCCCGGTGCTGGAGCCGAGCCGCCCGGTGTCGCTGCGGATCCCGGCGATCAAGGTCTCCGCGCCGGTGATGATGGTCGGCCAGGCGCCGGACGGTTCGGTGGACGTGCCGCCGTTGGCCCGGCACAACGAGGCCGGCTGGTTCGACGGGGGCCCGACGCCGGGGCAGTTCGGGCCGGCGATCATCGTCGGGCACGCGGACACCCGCAGCGGCCCGTCGGTCTTCCACGATCTGAGGACTCTGAAGGTCGGCCAGAAGATCGAGGTGGTCCGGCAGGACCGCCGGATGGCGATCTTCGAGATCAACTCGGTCGAGCACTGGGGCAAGGACAGGCTTCCCCTGGAACGGGTCTACGGCGACTACAAAAGCCCGCAGCTGCGGCTGATGACCTGCGGCGGCACCTGGCTCGGCGGCAGCCAGGGATACGAGGAGAACTACGTCGTCTTCGCTTCCCTCGTATCGACCAGGAAGGTGTGACCGCGAGTCAGGCTGCCTCGGCCTCGATCGGCGCCGTGGGCAGGTCGAGCCAGCCCGCCCAGCGCGGGTCGGGGGTGCGGTGGCCGAGGACGCGCCAGGCGACGCCGCGCGGGGCGGCCGGCGCGTGGTGCAGACGCCAGCCCAGCTCGGCCGGGGTCTTGTCGCCTTTGCTGTGGTTGCACCTGGCGCAGGCGGCGACGACGTTCTCCCAGGCGTGCAGACCGCCCCGACTGCGGGGGAAGACGTGGTCGATGGTCTCGGCCGAGCCCCGGCAGTAGGCGCAGCGGCCGCCGTCGCGGGCGAAGATCGCCCGGCGGGAGAGCCCGACGTGGGTGCGGTAGGGCACCTTCACGTAGCGGGTCAGGCGGACGACGCTGGGCACCGGCAGCATCTGCCGGGCGGAGTGCAGGATGCCGTCGCCGTCGGAGACGCACTCGGCTTTGGCGGTCAGGACGAGAATGGTCGCTCGACGCACCGATACGACGCACAGCGGCTCGTAGGTAGCGTTCAATACCAACGCGGAGGAGCCCACTGTGGGTCGTATGTCAGGCATCGCGATCACCCTTCGGGTGTAGCTGCTAAGTACCGCTCCCGCTGGTCCGTAGTCCACGTCGCGGACACCGGATCCCCGGTGCCCGTGGGCCAATAGTCCCTGATGGATGACGGAATTGCGAGCCCAATCTGTAGCGGGTAGGTAAACGTCTGAGGTCTCCCGCGCAGATGTCCGATTCCGGGCCACCACCGGGCCACTCCGGTGTCACCGGGTACGGTAGGGACCCGTGATTCTCCTGGCATCCCCTCCCAGCCCGCCCACGCCTGGTCTGACCATCCCGCCGCTCGACGTGACGAAGTCGTGCGGTACCGATGCGCTGTGCCAGCAGGTATTGCACTGGACTCACAACCAGTGGCTCGCCAACAGCAGCTACATCGTGATCGTGAAACCGCTGCGGATCATGGCGATCATCCTGGTCGCGTTGCTGATCCGCTGGGTGCTGCACCGGGCGATCCGGCGGCTGACCTCGACGACCTCGCGGGCGGCGATGCCCGCGCTGCTGAAACCGCTGAAGGAGAGACGCCAGCAGGCAGAGGCGGGGCAGTTCATCCCCGAGCGGCGGCGACAGCGGGCCGAGGCGATCGGGTCGGTGCTGCGCAGCTTCGTCACGGCGGTGGTCTTCGCGATGGGCGCGATGCTGGTGCTGGGCGAGCTGGGATTCAATCTGGGCCCGCTGTTGGCCAGCGCGGGAATCGTCGGGGTGGCTCTGGGCTTCGGCGCGCAGAGCCTGGTCAAGGATCTGATCGCGGGCCTGTTCATGCTGCTGGAGGACCAGTACGGCGTCGGCGACTCGGTGGACCTGGGCGACGCGATCGGCGTGGTGGAAACGGTCGGCCTGCGGGTCACCACCGTGCGCGACTCCCGCGGGGTCCTCTGGTACGTCCGCAACGGCGAGATCGTCCGGGTCGGCAACAAGAGCCAGGGCTGGGCGATGGTGGTCATCGACATCCCGATCGGCTTCATCAACGCGGAGCGGGCGAGCTCGGTCCTGCGCAAGGCGGCGCTGGCGCTGGCCGACGAGCCGGCGCACGCGACCGAGTTCCTGGAGCCGCCGGACGTGGTCGGGGTGGAGCAGCTCACGGTGGACGGAGCGGTGATCCGGACCATCGCCAAGACCACGGCGGACGGCCAGGCGACCGTGCAGCGGGAGCTGCGTCGGCGACTCTCCGACGCTTTGGACACTTCGGGACTGTCGTCGCAGATCGCTGCGTCCCGATTTCTGCCCAGGTCGGCCGCGCCACCGTCATATTCGGTCAGCGAACCAGAATCCGACAACGCCCAGGGTGGGCCTACCTGAGCTGGGGATTCGGCGTGTCGGATGATGTCCGATCTCCCCCGAATGGCCGACAATCTCGCCGTACGCCCTAGCCACGAGTCGGACGATCGGGCAGAATCCGCAGGAGCATCTGCACTTGCAGCGTCACGTTCCGCACCCCTGATCACCTCGGAGCGTCGCCGATCGCCGTCGTCACCCGACGGGGTGTCGCGAAACGATGGAGGCCTTGGTGTCCGACGACCGACCCGCTGCACGGCCGGCACACCGAGCCGGCGCGACAACGCAGCGGGAGCACCCGGTGACCTTCCGTGATCTTTTCGCCATCAGCGAGTATCGAGCGGTCTATCTCGCCCTGCTGATCAACTGGCTCGGCGACTATCTGGCCCGCGCGGCGATCACGGTGCTGGTCTATCAGCAGACCTCATCGGTGCTGCTGAGCGCCGCCTCGTTCGCGGTAAGTTACCTTCCGTGGCTGGTCGGTGGCCCGTTGCTGGCCGCTCTCGCGGAACGGCACCCGTACCGCCGGGTGATGGTGATCAGCGACGTCATCCGGATGGTCATGATCGCACTGGTGGCCATTCCCGGCTTACCGATTCCGGTCATCCTCCTGGTGCTGTTCCTCGGGACGCTGGCCAGCCCGCCGACCCAGGCCGCCCGGTCGGCGATGCTGCCGATGCTGCTGAATCGCGAGCGGGTGGTCGTCGCCCTCGCGGTGAACGCGACCACGATCCAGGCGGTGCAGGTGATCGGCTATTTCGCCGGCGCCACCATCGCCACCGCGCTGAACCCGCGGCTGGCCATCGCCGCCGTCGCGCTCGCCTTCGGCGTGTCGGCGCTGATCGTCGCGCTCGGCGTGCGGCCTCGGCCGGCCGCGGTGAGCGCGGACGGGCGTTCGCACCTGCTGCGCGAGACGGCCGAGGGTTTCCGGCTGGTCTTCGGGCACCGGGTGCTGCGGGCGATCGCGCTGCTGGTCTTCTCGCTGACCATGTTCGCGATCGTGCCCGAGGGGCTGGCCGCGGCGTGGGCCGCCCAGGACAATCCGGACCCGGCCACCCGCGGTCTCGACCAGGGCATGATCATGGCGGCCCCGGCGGTCGGCTGGGTGATCGGCGGTCTGGTCTTTTCCCGGCTGGCGCTGCCGGCCACCCGGCAGCGCCTGATCCGACCGTTCGCCGTGCTCGCACCGCTCGCGCTGGTGCCGGCCCTGACCGGCCCGCCGGCGCATGTCGTGGCCGGGCTGGCGCTGGTCTCCGGGTTCGCCCAGGGCGGTCTGGTGCCGACGCTGCAGGCGATGTTCGTGCTGGCTCTGCCGCACGGCTACCGGGCCCGCGCCTACGGCGTCATGCAAGGTGGGCTGCAGCTCACCCAGGGCGGTGCGGTGCTGGTCACCGGCGTGCTGGCCGAGCGCGCGAGCATCCCGGCCGTGGTCGGCCTGTGGAGTGTCGGCGGCACGATCCTGATGGCTGTGCTGGCGCTGCGCTGGCCGACCAGCCAGACCTTCGACGACGCGATCGCCGCGGCGGCCGAGTCGAACCCGGCGCCCGAGTCCGAGTCCGAGTCCGAGTCCGGCCCAGAAATCAGCCCAGAGATCAGCCCGGAGATCAGGCCGGAGCCGGTCGGACGAGCCAGACCAGAGATCAGGCCGGAGCGGGTCGGACGGGCGCGACCGGCCGATCTCGCGGAGGCCGACGCGCTGCGCCGGCGGATGCTACCAGCTGGTCCGCACGGGCAGGCACAGCCCGAGGAGCCGGCGGGCCAGACCCAGGATCTCGGCCGGCGTCTGGAGGCGCATACCCTGCTGGCCCGCGGCGAGGGCGTCCCCGCCGGCAGCCCCGCGGGGAGGCGGGTCGGGCGGTCGTCGACCGGCTGGCAAGATGGATGAGTGAGTGCATCGAGTGAGGGTCAGCGCAGCGGTCTTCGGGTGACCCCCGTCGGGCGCGGTGAGCAGGTCCCCGCACCCGAGGAGGCCAGTTTCTTCGAGGCCGTCGGCGGCGAGCCCACCTTCCGCCGGCTCGTCGGCGCCTTCTACGCGGGGGTCGCTCAGGATCCGCTGCTCAGGCCGATGTATCCGGAGGACGATCTCGGTCCGGCCGCCGATCGGCTGACGCTCTTCCTGATGCAGTACTGGGGCGGCCCGAACACGTATTCGGCCACGCGCGGGCATCCCCGGCTGCGGATCCGGCACGCCCCGTTCCAGGTCAGCCCGGCCGCGCGGGACGCCTGGCTGATCCACATGAAGGGCGCCGTCGACTCGCTGCACCTGCCCGAGCCGCACCACTCCGCCCTCTGGCAGTATCTGGAGCGCGCGGCCTACTTCATGGTCAACAGCGACTGATCCGCGGCACGCTCGTTTGATCGGGTGACATACCCGACATCAGGAGTTGCCCGACATGCGTCGTCCGTTAGCCGCCGCTCTTCTCGTCCCCGCACTGCTGCTCAGTGCGGCGATTCCGGCTGCCGCCGACCTCGCCCTGCCGGGGGTGGTGTCGTCCAACCCGGTCGACTTCACGCCGCACGTGCTCGACGGCACGGTGTGGGCGCTCGCGGTGGTCGGCGACACGGTCGTCGTCGGCGGCGACTTCACCAATGTCACCGACAGCCGTCGAAGGCAGACCGTCAACCGCAAGAACATTTTCGCGTACGGCTTGACGGACGGCGTGATCAGGTCGTTCGCACCGAGTGTGGACGGTTCGATCTACTCGCTGGCGGCCGGCGCCGACGGCACGGTCTACGCCGGCGGCGCGTTCAAGACCGTCAACCGGAGCGCCCAGCGCGGTGTCACCCGCTTCTCGCTCGCCTCCGGGCAGCGGCTCGGGGCGTTCGGCGCGCAGATCAACTGGGGCGACGTGCGGACGGTGACCGTCCGCGGCTCCCGGCTCTACCTCGGCGGCACCTTCTCCTCGATCAACGGGGTGGCCCGGGCCGGACTGGCCCGGCTGGACGCGACCACCGGCGCGGTCGACCCGCACTTCGACGGCAAGCTGACCGCTCCCGGCCTCAAGCGGACCCGGGTCGAGCACCTCGACATCTCCCCGGACGGGCGCCGGCTGGTGGCGGTCGGCGCGCTGCTGCGGGCCGGCGGCCAGGACCGGGACCAGATCGTCATGTACGACATCTCAGGGCCGTCCGCGGTCGTGCAGAACTGGTACACCAACGCCTACAAGCCGGCCTGCATGCAGGGCTTCGACACCTACCTGCGGCAGGTCAAGTTCGCCCCCGACGGCTCGTACCTCGTGGTCGCCGCGACCGGCCGGACCTCCTCGCCGGACCGGCTCTGCGACTCGGCGGCCCGGTTCGAGACAGCCGGCGCCGGGCTGCACAACCCGACCTGGGTGCAGCGCACGGGCGGCGACTCGCTCTACGCCGTCGCGGTCACCGGCGCGGCCGTCTACGTCGGCGGGCATCAGCGTTATCTGGACAATCCCCAGGGGACCGACGATCATGGCCCGGGGCCGGGCGCGGTCTCCCGGGTCGGCATCGGCGCCGTCAGTACGGTCACCGGCAAGGCGCTGAGCTGGAATCCGACCCGGACGCGCGGCGTCGGGGTACGGGCCTTCGCGGTAGTGCCGAACGGCCTGATCGTGGGCTCGGACACCGACCAGCTGGGGCACGAATACCACGGCCGGATCGGCATGTTCCCGCCCGGATAATGGCGTCGCTCCGCTCAGGTGAACCACCACGGTGGCCGCCCGGCGACACGAGCGGCCCGGTTTCCGACGCCCGCGGGGTTTGTGGGTCTCGGAAACCAGGCCGCTCGTCATCGTCTTCAGGGGCGGTCACCCCGCCGAGCGGAGCGAGGCCATCATCAGAGCAGTGCGCCCTCGTCTCAGAGCAGTGCGCCCTCGTCGTGCAGCCAGTCGGCGAAGGAGGTCGCCACCGCGGCTCCGCAATCGAGCATCTCGACCAGCAGGGCATCGTGGGCGCCCGAGTTGAGCGGCACCTGCAGCTCGGCGTAGATCGGCAGCTGACCCCGCTCGGTGGGATCGCCGACGTAGGCCTTACAGAAGCGACGGGTGTGGTTCCATTCGTTCACCACGCGGTAGGCGCGGTCGGCCCAGTCCGGCGGGACGGTGGCATGCGGTCGGGCCCGCATCACCAGGATCTCGTCGTCGGGCCCCTCGAGGGTGAACAGCACGGCATGCCGTTCCCACATCGCCAGCAGGCTCCCGCCCCCGTCGGCGAGGAACCGGATGTCGAGCAGATCGAGGGCCTTGCCGATGCGCGCCAGGTTGACCGGCGCTACCTGATCGGGCTCCGCTATCGAGGACAGATCAGCCGAGACACCGGAATGTCCCGGTTCACGCTGCGTCGGGACTCCGACGCGGACGCTGCTGCTCTGCAGCGCCACCTCGCCACCGGTCTCCGGCTGGTTGCCTCCGGTCGACCCGGGACGCCATGACCACCACGGCATCGTTAGTGCACCTCACTCCCCAGCAGGCCGCAACGCCGGACGTAGCGGTGGACCCGAGGCCAGACGGTACCCGTACAGGTCGCGGAGGTCATCCCCCCAACGGAAGGGCGTGACCGGACAGATGATGCGGCATCACCCTTTCGGGTGACCATCGATAGGTATAACAGTCAATTTCTGGACAATCTGTAGCCACGCAACTCCATATGGCGCGGAAATTCCCACCCAGCGACCCGAGACGCACACCCGAGTGTCAGCACTGTCCACATGGTACCGGCCCAGGAAGCCCATCCGGGAAACCGCCTGGACGAGGCGTTGCGGCACTTCGACCGGCCGGCCCGCGGCCGGTGTCACCGTCAGTGCGACATGGTCGAGCAGCGCGTCGCGAACGGCCCGCTGGCCGACCGCCCGGCCACCCAGCCCACCGGCTGTGACCTCGCGTAACGTGCCGGCCGCGGCCTCGGCCAGCCGGGCCAGCTCGGCGGCCGCGACCGACTCGACGACCTCGGCGCCGGCCGGCGGCAACGGCCAGCGCCACAGCGCGTCTCGCAGCGGCGGCAGCTCGTCGCCGCCGCGGGCCAGCACGGCCAGCAGCTCGGCGGCAGAGACCGTCGCGTCGCCCGGGCCGGCGCCGGCCACCTCGCGGGTCACCAGCACCTCCCAGGGCAGCCGGGCCCACAGGGCGGTCCGCGACCGGGTGGACCGCAACCGCACCGGAGCGGCCGGGTCGAGGCGGGTCAGCCGGGCCAGGAAGGCTCCCGCGTCCGCCACCCCGGTCAGCGCGTGCCCGGTCACCGGCCGGCCAGGTACGGCTTGAGGAAATCGCGTTCCGCCTCGGACAGCCGGCGGGGGTGGGCCTTCATCAGGTTGTACGGCACGCAGACCGACCTGGCCCGGCTCGCCAGTACGTCGGCGTCGAAGAGCTCGTAGTCGACGGTGAACCGGCCGACCCGCAGCTCGGAGATCCACAGCTCGATCCGGACCTGCGGCGACGTCGTCGCCCCATCCGGCTCAGTGGAATAGTCCACCGGCCGCAGATAGTCGATCTCGTGCCGGGAGATCACGATGCCGTCTTCAAACGAAGTCAGCCCGTACGCCCGTGCGCCGGTGAAGAACATCGCCACGCGCGCCTCCTCATACAGGGTGAGGAAGCGCGCGTTGTTGACGTGGCCGTAGGCGTCCAGATCGGACCACCGGACGGCCACGTCATGCACGAAGCGATCAGTCACGCGTCAGCTTGCGGTAGGTCACCCGGTGCGGGCGAGCAGCGTCGGCGCCGAGGCGGTCGACCTTATTCTTCTCGTACGCATCGAAGTTGCCTTCGAACCAGAACCACGTGTCGGGGTCCTCGTCCGTGCCCTCCCACGCCAGCATGTGCGTGGTGACCCGGTCCAGGAACATCCGGTCGTGGGAGATGACCACCGCGCAGCCGGGGAATTCCAGCAGCGCGTTCTCCAGGCTGGACAGGGTTTCCACGTCCAGGTCGTTGGTCGGCTCGTCGAGCAGCAGTACGTTGCCGCCGATCTTGAGCGTCATCGCCAGATTGAGCCGGTTACGCTCGCCGCCGGAAAGAACCTTGACCGCCTTCTGCTGGTCCGGGCCCTTGAAGCCGAACGCCGCGACATAGGCGCGGGACGGCATCTCCACCTTGCCGACCATCATGTGGTCGAGACCGTCGGAGACGACCTCCCACACCGTCTTCGTCGGGTCGAGGCCGGACCGGCTCTGGTCGACATACGAGAGCTTCACCGTGTCGCCGACCCGGACCGAGCCCTCGTCCGCCTTCTCCAGGCCGATGATGGTCTTGAAGAGCGTGGTCTTGCCGACGCCGTTCGGGCCGATGATGCCGACGATGCCGTTGCGCGGAAGCGAGAACGACAAGTGGTCGATCAACACCCGGTCGTCGAAGCCCTTGACCAGGTCGTTCGCCTCGATCACGGTGTTACCCAGCCGGGGGCCCGGCGGGATCTGGATCTCCTCGAAGTCGAGCTTGCGGGTCTTCTCGGCCTCGGTCGCCATCTCCTCGTAGCGCTCCAGGCGGGCCTTCGACTTGGTCTGGCGGGCCTTGGCGTTGGAGCGGACCCACTCAAGCTCGTCGATCAGCCGCTTCTGCAGCTTCTGGTCCTTGCGGCCCTGCAGTTGCAGCCGGGCCGCCTTCTTGTCCAGATACGTCGAGTAGTTCCCCTCGTACGGGAAGGCATGGCCCCGGTCCAGCTCGAGGATCCAGGTGGCCACGTTGTCGAGGAA
>JAVHVY010000371.1:0-3639 GCA_032160305.1 Actinoplanes sp. | reverse complement strand
CGGCCGGCTGACGAAGTCGACCTCGGCCGTCCCGTGTCCGGCCGTGGTCAGTACGAGCAGGTGGTAGGGGAGCCGCTGCGGCGCGGGGGCCGGCGCGGCGAGCAGGGTCTCGGGCAGCGCAGAGGTGCTCACGCCCGCGGACGACGGCGCGGGGAGCGGGAGCGAAGGGCCGATGAGGCGCTGACCGACAGGGAGCATCGCGCTGACGGTAAACCGTTCGATCCACCTGTGCACGCGCTAAGTTGCCGACCCGCGATTATGCCGCGGACAGGCCGGATTTCACTGGCGAAAACAGACATAAAATCTCGTTCATCGAGCGCGAAACCGAGTACGAAGTGGTTGGCGGTTTCACTATTGGTTTGTCCGTCTTTCCGGCCGACCCGCTTTCGCCTTTGCGTTCGGGCGCACCGAACTTTGCTACGGGCGCACAGAAAGAGCGACTCGCGCGGACCGGCAGAGTCCGCGCGGGTCGCCCCGGAAACTTTTGTCGCTTATCGACCGGCGAGTAGCCGGTTGACCGCGGCGTCCACATCCAGATGTTCGGACTCCCGGCCCCGCGGCACCACCACATAGGTGCGCCGAAGGAACCGGACGAGGACGCTGCGTGGCACCTCGAACAGTGCGTTGCCGTCAGGTGACGACAGCGCCAGGGCGACGAAATCCCCCCGGGGAGTGGCCCACGGCCACACCCGGACATCGCCGATACCTGCGGGCTCATCGAGCCCGGTCACGAGCAGTTCCCGCGCGAAAGACCAGCTAACGGCTTCCCCACCGGCTGATTCCGCGTGGAACAACACGTGGACCGCGTACGGGTCGGCTGGGTCGTAGCGCAGACTTGCGCGCACGGGCAGGGCCGTGGCGTCTGGCGCTACCAACCGCAGCGAGGTTTCGACCTCGACGGTCGTTGGACGAATGGTACTCATGGACGAACTCCCCCCGGCACCGCTGCGAGGCTGGTGAACCCCGCGTTTCCCATACTCAGGTGAACCTTCTCGTTACGCTCCGCCATACGCTGATCTCACCCAGTAGTGGGAAGACGGTTCCGATAACCCTTCTCAACAAGGCGTAAAACGGTATCTTGTCCTGTTCTGCCCAGGTACTCGGTTCCGCCCGGCGTCGGGTGGTCCAGCAGTTGACTTACTCCGGTAACGTCCATTCCTCCCGGGTAGTGACGGGGCATGGGGACACTGAGGGATGAAATAGGCACGAAACTGGGCGTCTCGCCGTCGTCGTTCACCCGCCCCACCCGACGTGTGCCACGAAAGTGACCAGGATGCCCCAATCCGACCAGCTGCGCGATAAGTCCGATACGGACCGTGACGACCATGGTCCCGTACGCCGGCGCCTGGATCGCATTCGCGGCAATCCCACCGGCCGGCTCACCCTGCGCGTCGCAGTCGGCCTCCTGGGCGGCCTCGTGGTGGCCGTGGGCGTCGTTCTGATCCCGCTCCCCGGCCCCGGCTGGGCGATCGTGATCCTCGGCCTGGCCATCCTGGCGGTCGAGTTCACCTGGGCGAGGGGCCTGCTCGATTTCACCCGCAGGCACGTCACGTCGTGGACCCACTGGGTGACCCGGCGGAGTGTCCCGGTCCGCGCCCTGCTGGGCGTCGCCGGTTTCAACTTCGTGGCCCTGATCGTCTGGGCCACGGTGCGCCTCAGCTTCGGCGTCGACGTGGCCGCCGTGGTGCTGGACTGGGTGAAGACGCGCTGACGACCCTGATTCGTGGGGTGCGTGGGAAGTCCGGTAGAGTCGTTAGCGCTGCGGGCGATTAGCTCAGCGGGAGAGCGCTCCGCTCACACCGGAGAGGTCACTGGTTCGATCCCAGTATCGCCCACGAGCTCGGAGCGCCCCCGGTCCGCTGGAAAGCGCGGACCGGGGGCGCTCGTCATATCTGCTCAGTGGGCCGAGCCCCCTGAAGCCCCGCGTTGCGGTGGTTGCGGTCGGCGCGGGCGGTCGCTCTTGTTGGGTTTGATCCCATTGTGGTCCACGAGCACCCGAGTGCCTCCTGTCCGCGGAATGCGCGGACCGGGGGCGCTCGTCATTTCTGCTCAGGGGGCCGAGCCCCCGGAAGCCCCGCGGCGCGGTGGTTGCGGTGGGCGGTCTGCTTGGGGTTTCGGTTCTGCCTGCGGCCTCGCGTCAACGAGGAATAGCCGCCGTGGCGGCGGGCGGAGCTGGTCTTCCCCGCCGCCACGGGTATGTCCGCTACCTGTCGGCGGCGGCGATGTTTGCCTGAGGGCTCACCACGTGCCGCGATGACGGCACGGCTTCCGCCGTCATAGATCCGTGTCTCGTTGCGCGGCCTTCATGGCTTCGGTCCGCAAGCCGCTCAGTAGTTCACGAGCCCGTTCGTCGGTTGCCGAGTCCGCCAACAGCGACTCGTACACCTGGGAGTAGACGTTGATCTCCTCGGGGTCGGTCAGTGTCAGCTCGCGGGTGTAGGTCTCAAATCGTCGCCAACTGCGATCCGTCGGGCAGCGTGTAGATCACGAAGGAGTGCGCGTGGACTGTCGACGGCGGCGCGCCGGTCGGCATGACTGCGACGTTCACCCGGGTAGCGTGGAGATGGAAAGGATCTTGTCGTTTTCGTTCCGGCAACTTCATTCGTCGGCGGCCGGTAGGCTGATTCATCGATCCACAAAACAATGGCGGCCGGTTCAGCGTGGCACAGGGCATCGAACATGTCACGACCCGCCTGTTGGCGCAGCCACGGCTTGTCGACGGCGCGGAACGGATATCTGCCGGCAGGCACCTGATGGTTATAGGTGCTGACCAATGTCCGAGCCAGGCGTGGGTCACTGGATAACGCCAGCCGGACGGCGTCCCGCCGGGACGCAGGCGAAGCCCTACCTCGCGCTCAATGTCGGCTTCATGAAGGAGGAGCTGACCGGCATGTACGACGCGGACCTCCGGGACCAGGGGCTGGGTGCCGGAGCCCCTCGATCTGGCCGTGCCGGCGTCCGGCACCGGGCAGGCCTGTAGTCGTGTTCCAGGTAACCGGCCAGGGCGGTGCGGCCGTCGGCGCCGAAGAACACCGATCGAGATCCGATAGCCTCGCACCTTCAGCATGTGCGGCAGGTGGGCCAGGGATGCGAAATCGCCTCCCGATCGGGATGATCTGACGTAACTGATCAGGTCGACGGCTTCGTGCTGGTTTGATCTTGATGGGTTGTTGGGCGGGATGTTCGGATCCCTGACGTGCCGTCCATCATGGAGCTGCTGGAGCGGCTTGCCGCGTTGGAGGCTGCGGTCGCGGCGCGGGATGCCCGGATCACGGCCTTGGAGGCTGAGAACGCCGAGTTGCGGTGCCGGTTGGGTCAGTCACCCCGCAATTCGAACATGCCGCCGGAGGATTTCATCTCTAGTCTCGCTGGCGCTACGCAAATACTGCGCCTTGAAACGCATGGCGTTTGCGCGCTGATCTGCGTCGCTGAGATCAACGACATTCGACTCCACGAACCAGTCAATGATTTGCGCACCACGCTCAGCATCCTGCTCCGAAAGTGTCATTGCAGTTGAACTGAAGATAGCAACGAAAGGTCGCCCGTAAGGTCACTTGTCATCGACAATAGGTCTACCGTCGCCGCAGAATCAAGGATAACCTTGACGACCGCTTGCCTGCTCACGTCGCCTAACTCGGC
>JAVHVY010000342.1:0-15294 GCA_032160305.1 Actinoplanes sp. | reverse complement strand
CGGCCGGGACTACCGGCTGGACGATCTCGCCCGGGTCTGGCACAAGCGCGGACGGCGCGACTGGGGCACGGTCGCGGGCCGCGGCGCGCTCGGCGCCATCATGATCACGCCGATCCTGGTCGGTGCGCTCGGCATCCTGCTCGCGCTGCTGATCCACGCCTCGGTCGCCACCACGATCGCCCTGGTCGGCGGTGGTGTCCTGATCGGCCTGGTGGCGGCGCCGCTGGCCGACGTGCTGCTGGACCAGGTGGACCGCTCGTACGACCGGGGCAGCCACCGGCTGGAGATCTGGGGCCGGATCCGGGGCACCGACGTCCTGCTGCTGCGCACCGACGACCGGCGGCGCTTCGGCCAGATCTACCGGGCCCTGCAGCGCGCCCTGGAACGGCTGCCGAGGAGCCCGTCCTGCTCGCCCGGGCCGCACTGCGCGGGTCCCGCCACTGATTCCCGCGACACCCGCCGGCGCGCGCCGACGTGATCACTCAGGCGCCACCGACCCGTAGAGCGCGTCGATCTCGGCCCGGGTCGGCATGGCGGCCGAGGCGCCCACCGTGCGGACGCAGGCCGCCCCGGCCGCATTGGCCCAGCGAACCGCCTCGATCAGGTCACGGCCCTCGCCCCAGGCCACGGCCAGCGCGCCGGTGAAGGCGTCGCCGGCAGCCGTCGTGTCCACGACCTCGACCCGGAACGGCGCGATCCGCTCCGAGCGGCCGTCCCGGTCCGCGTACCAGGAGCCTTCGCCGCTAAGTGTCAGCACGACGCGGGGCACGACCGCCAGTAGGCCGGCGATGGCGGACCGGCCGGGGCCGGCGATCGCCTCGGCCTCCCGCTCGTTCAGCACCAGCAGATCCACCGCGGCCAGCAGCTCCTTCGACAGCGCACGCGCGGGCGCCGCGTTCAGGATCACTCTCGTGCCGCCGGCCTGCGCGGCCTGCGCGGCGGCGGTGATCGTCGAGGCGGGGATCTCCTGCTGGCAGAGCAGCACGTCAGCGGCCGCCACCACGGCCCGCTCGGCCTCGGTCAGGTCCACGAAACTGTTGTTCGCCCCGGGGCTGACCAGGATGGAATTCTCGCCCGCGCGGTCGACCATGATCACCGCGACGCCGGAACCGCCGTAGCTGATCCGCACGTCGTCGGTGTTGACGCCCGCCCCGGTCAGCCGCGCCTTCAGCGTCACCCCGAAGGCGTCCGACCCGATCGCGCCGAGAAAGGTGGTCTCGCCACCGGCCCGCGCCGCCGCGATCGCCTGATTGGCACCCTTGCCACCGGGGCCCATCACGAAGTCGTCGCCGAGCACCGTCTCGCCGGGCAGTGGCAGTCGCTCGGCCAGCCCGACCAGGTCCATGTTCGCGCTGCCGACGACCACGATGCGGGGCACGTCAGGCCGCTCTCGCGGTGTACCGGTCGCCGTAGCGGTGCACGACCAGCGGCACGCCGAAGGTCTTGGTGAGATTGTCGGCCGTCATCGTCTCGCCGAGCAGCCCGGCGGCGACGACGGTGCCCTCACGCAGCAGCATCGCGTGGGTGAAACCGGGCGGGATCTCCTCGACGTGATGGGTGACCAGCACCATCGCCGGGGCATCCGGGTCGACCGCCAGCTCCGCCAGCCGGGCCAGCAGATCCTCCCGGCCGCCCAGGTCGAGCCCGGCCGTCGGCTCGTCGAGCAGCATCAGTTCGGGGTCGGTCATCAGCGCCCGGGCGATCTGGGTGCGCTTGCGTTCGCCCTCCGAGAGGGTACCGAAGTCGCGGTCCACCAGCGGGCCCATGCCGAGCTGGTCGAGCAGCGCCCGGGCCCGGGCCTCGTCCTGCGGGTCGTACCTCTCCCGCCACCGGCCGACGACGGACCAGGCCGCGGTGACCACCACGTCCAGGACGCGCTCGTGCGGCGGGACCTGGTCGGCGAGGCTGCCGGTGGTCAGGCCGACCCGGGTGCGCAGCTCGTTGACGTCGGTACGACCGAGGCGTTCGCCCAGGATCCAGGCCACGCCGCGGGACGGGTGCACCCGCCCGGAGGCGAGATTGAGCAGCGTGGTCTTGCCTGCGCCGTTCGGGCCGAGGATCACCCAGCGTTCGTCGAGCTCGACCTGCCAGGTCAGCCCGCGCACCAGGAAATTGCCGTTGCGGATGACGCTGACCCGGTCGAACGAGATCACCGTGTCGGCGTCGGGCGGGGTGGGAACGGGAGCCTCGAGCACCCGTCCATCCAACCACGCGGGGGCCTCGCGACCTCGCAGGCCCTCAGCCCGTCGTCGACCCGAAGACCTCGTCGCGGACGGCTTCCAGGGCAGTCCGAAGTGCACCGGTGAGGACTGGTTCGACGGCCACCTCGCTGACCACCACGTGCGGCGAGACCAGGGTGATCGCGGCGACCTCGCGTTCGACCCGCTCGGCCAGGGCGGCGGCGCCGGCCAGGCCCACCTCGCCGGCCAGGACGACCAGCGGCGGGTCCAGCACCAGGCAGACCGCGGCCACGCCGAGGGCGAGGCGTTCGGCCAGCTCGTCCAGCACCGGCTCTCCGGCCGGACCGGCGGCGACCGCGGCCCGGACCACGTCGGCCGCGTCGGCACCGCGGAAGCCGTGCCTCCTGCCGATCGCCTTGACCGCGTCCGCGCCGGCCAGCGCCTGGAACCCGCCCCGGACCACGCCGCGCTTGGACTGGCTGCGGGGCACGTCGGCGCCGGGCACGGGCAGGTAACCGATCTCGCCGGCCGCGCCGGTCGCGCCGTGGTGCAGCCGCCCGTCGATGACGCTGGCCAGGCCGACACCGCGGCCGATCCAGATCAGAACGAAGTCGGTGACCCCGACCGCCGCGCCGGTGTGCGCCTCGGCGACGGCGACCAGGTTCACGTCGTTGCCGAAGACCACCGGCGTGCTCAGATCCTTGCGCAACTCGTCGAGCAGGCCGCGGTGCCAGCGGGGCAGGTCGACGGCGAAGGCGATCTCGCCGGTGGCCGGGTCGACCAGGCCGGGCGTGCCGAGCACGACCCGGCGTACCGATGCCACGCCCGTCCCGGCCTGGGCGGCGGCCTGGACGACCGCGCTGTGCACGACCCCCACCGGGTCCGTGCTGTCCTGGGTGGACTGCTCGACCCGGCCGATGATCGCTCCGGTGATGTCGGCGCAAGCGGCGACCACCCGATCTGGACGGACGTCGACGCCGATCACGTAGGCGCTACCGGGAGTGACCGCATAGAGCTGCGCGTTGGGTCCGCGACCCCCGGCCTGCTCACCGACGCGCCGGACCAGGCCGCGCTCCTCCAGGCGCTCCACCAACTGCGAGGCGGTGACCTTGCTCAGGCCGGTCAGCTCACCCAGCTGCGCCCGGGTCAATGGACCCTTGCTGAGCAGCAGTTCCAGTGCTGCGCGATCGTTCAGCGCGCGCAGCAACCGGGGCGTTCCCGGCAGGCGGGTGGCGGCCATAGCTCTGTCCCCTAGTACTTAGGATTGTTTCCTATTACCTTATCGGCGCTCCGCAAGTAGCCGCAGCGTAACGGTCGGCGCACACGTCGACCACAGCGCGTGGCCTATCGACATCCAGCGATCATGGCAGCTCGCCGAGGCCGAAACCCAGAGCCGCGCAGCCGACGGACAACGGGGCAAGACCCCGGCTCTGCCGCCTGGCGTTGCGGACCCGCTTGACCAGGCCCGCCATCCGCCGCTGCCTCTCTCGTCACACTTTCTGAACATGTTCAACTTCTTGTGTACGGTTGTCTCGACCGTAGTTGAACACGTTCAGAAAGGTGCGAACCATGGACCCGAAGGTCTGGATGTACCTCGCTTACCTGGCCATCAGCATCGGGCTGACGATCTGGGTGGCGACAACGCTCTCCCGCAACGGGCTGGTCTTCCTGGCGGACGTCTTCGCCGACGCCACCCTGGCCAAGGCGATCAACCAGCTGCTCGTGATGGGCTTCTACCTGCTCAACCTCGGCTTCATGGCGGTCGCCCTGCGTTCCAGCGCGGACGTGCCGGACGCCAGCCGAGTCCTGGAGACGCTGTCGATGAAGGTCGGGCTGGTTCTGCTGGTACTCGGCGTCCTGCACTTCTTCAACGTCTTCTTCCTGGGCCGCTACCGCCGCGGCCGGATCCGCCAGCAACAGACCCAGCCGCCGCTGCCACCCGCCAGCCGGCTCCCGCAGCACCCGCAGCGGCCCGCCGGCTTCCCGCCGGGGATGACGCCTGGCCCCGCTCAGGCATGATCAGCCGCTTCACGGTGCTCTACGACGCAGGCTGCCCGCTCTGCCGGGCCGCCCGGGTGTGGCTGGAAAACCGTGCCCAGCTGGTGCCGCTGGAGTTCGTGTCGGCCGGGTCCGGAGCGGCCCGGGAGCGTTTCCCGGAGCTCGACCACGGGGCGACGCTGCGGGATCTGACGGTGATCGCCGACAGCGGCGAGGTGTATCTGGACGACGCGGCCTGGCTGGCGTGCCTGTGGGCGCTAGCCGACTATCGGGGGATAGCCGACGGTCTCGGATCACCGAGGCTGCTGCCGGTGGCACGGCGCCTCATCGACGCGGCAGCCGCCGTCCGCAACCGGACCAGATCGGCGGACTACCGTGACGAATGTGACGACCGCTGCCGCTGATTCCACCCCGCCGGGAGACGGAGACGCCGCGCCCGACTCGTCCGGGCCCACCGCGGCCCAGCCGGGGACGTCCGCGGCGGGCAGGCCGCGGCGGGCGCGGGGTGAGCAGACGCGGCAGCTCATCCTGGAGACGGCGTTGCGGCTCTTTCGCGAGCGGGGCTATGCGGAGACGACGATGCGGGCCGTCGCCAAGGAGGCCGGAGTCGCGGTCGGGAACGCCTACTACTACTTCGACTCCAAGGAACACCTGATCCAGGGGTTCTACGACCGCAACCAGGCCGCGCACCGGATCAAGGCCGAGCCGGTCCTGGCGACCGAGAAGGAGTTCGCGGCCCGGCTGCGCGGCGTGCTGCACGCGGGCATCGACGTCAACGAGCCGTACCACTCGTTCGCGGCGACCTTCTTCAAGACCGCGGCCGAGCCGTCGTCGCCGCTGAGCCCGTTCTCGGCGGAGTCGTCGCCGGCCCGGTCGGCGGCGATCACGATCTTCCAGGAGGTGGTTGACGGCTCGTCGGCCAAGCTGGACCCGGAGCTGCGGCGGGAGTTGCCGGAACTGTTGTGGCTCGGCTGGATGGGCATCGTCCTCTTCTGGGTCTACGACAGCTCCCCCGGCCAGCGCCGCACCCGCCGCCTGATCGACGGTGCGGTCCCGCTGATCGACCGGCTGGTCTCGCTCTCCCGCCTGCGGGTACTGCGCCCGGCACTGCGCCAGATCCTGGCTCTCATCGCCTCCGTCCGAAGCAACGGCGAGTAAACTCGCCAACAGTACTCTTAGTAACGTAGCCATAGCTCCGGAACCAACGATTTGCCGAGAAACACCCGGCTTCCTCCTTGATGTCTGCGTCTTACTTACCAACCACCCCTATCCGAACGGCCATTTCGGTTACTCACCGCTTCCCAGCCCGACCAGTCGCCACGTAGAGTAATAACTGCAGGTGGATCTGGGGAAAGCCGTGGAAGAGTCGACCGTCGGAAAAATGGTCGATTCCGCGCCACGGCGGACGGTGAGCCGGGCGTCCGGCGGTTTCGGGAGCAACTGCCGACCTAGACGCCCGGCTCGCCTGTCTGCGTGTACACCCGAGAGCCCTGGCCGCGGAACAGCGGCTCGCCGGGCACAAGACAAGGGCTCAGAGCGCGGAGCGGAAGCGCAGCAGGCGCAGGCTGTTCAGGACCACGAAGATCGAGCTCAGGGCCATGGCCGCGCCGGCGATCATCGGACTCAGCAGGCCGGCGGCGGCCAGGGGCAGGGCGGCCACGTTGTAGGCGAACGCCCAGAACAGGTTGCCGCGGATGATGCCCAGAGTGCGCCGGGACAGCCGTACCGCGTCGACTGCCGCGCTCAGGTCGCCGCGTACCAGGGTCAGGTCGGAGGCTTCGATCGCCACGTCGGTGCCGGCGCCCATCGCCAGGCCCAGGTCGGCCTGGGCCAGGGCGGCCGCGTCGTTGACCCCGTCGCCGACCACGGCGACCACTTTGCCGCGGGCCTGGAGCTGCTTGACCACGTCGACCTTGCCGGCCGGGAGCACGTCGGCGACCACCTCGGTGATGCCGACCTCGGCGGCCACGGCGCCGGCCACCGCGGCGGCGTCGCCGGTGACCAGGATCGGGTCCAGGCCCAGCCGACGCAGGGCGGTGATCGCGGCGGCGCTGGTCGGGCGTACCCGATCCGCCAGAGCCAGACTCCCGCACAGCTCGCCGTCGACGCGGACCTCGACCCACGTCGCCGCCGGGTTCTTCGCCGCGGCCGGCGGCACACCGCGGCCGATCTCGACCGTCCGGCCCCCGACCAGGCCCCGGACGCCCACGCCGGCGGTGGCGGTGAACGCCTCGACCGGCGGCAGCGGGTGTGCTGTGGCGCGGGCGATCGCGCGGCCGAGCGGGTGCTCGGACGCCGCCTCGACCGCCGCGGCCAGGCGCAGCAGAGCGTCCGGATCCTGGCCGGGTGCGACGACCACCTCGACCACGGCCATCTGGCCGGTCGTCACGGTGCCGGTCTTGTCGAGGACGATCGTGTCGACGCGCCGGGCGGATTCGAGAGCTTCCACACCCCGGACCAGGATGCCCAGCTGGGCGCCGCGACCGGTGCCGACCAGCAGGGCCGTCGGCGTGGCCAGGCCGAGGGCGCACGGGCAGGCGATGATCAGCACGGCCACCGCCGCCGTGAACGCGGCCGTGGCGGACCCGCCGGTCCCGAGCCAGTAGCCCAGCGTCGCCACGGCCAGCGCGAGCACGACCGGCACGAAGACTCCGGAGATCCGGTCGGCCAGTCGCTGCACCGCCGCCTTGCCGTCCTGGGCCTCCTCGACCAGCCGGGCCATCTGGGCGAGCTGCGTGTCGGCGCCGACCCGGATGGCGCGGACCAGCAGACGGCCGCCCGAGTTGACGGTTGCCCCGGTGACCGGATCGCCCGGCTGGACCTCGACCGGCACAGACTCGCCGGTCAGCAAGCTGACGTCGAGGGCCGAGCTGCCTTCGACGACCACTCCGTCGGTGGCGACCTTCTCGCCCGGTCGTACCAGAAAGAGGTCTCCGGGGGTGAGCTGATCCGCCGGGATCGTGGTGTCACGGCCGTCGCGACGGACCGTCACCTCCTTGGCGCCGAGTTCGAGCAAGGCCCGCAGGGCCGCCCCGGCGCGGCGCTTCGCCCGCGCCTCCAGGAACCGCCCGGCCAGCAGAAACGTGGTGACCCCGGCGGCGGCCTCAAGGTAGATGGCATCCCCACCATTACCGTGAGTCATCCCCGCCGTGCCGGCGTCCCCCAGGAAGAGGGCCCACACCGACCACCCGAAGGCGGCCAGCGTCCCGAGCGAGATGAGGGTGTCCATGGTCGCGGCCCCGTGCCGCAGGTTCACGACGGCAGCTCGGTGGAACGGCCACCCGCCGTAGCCGACGACGGGCGCGGCCAGCGTCAGCGAAAGCCACTGCCAGTACAGGAACTGCCAGGCCGGAACCATCGCCAACACGATCACCGGAATACTGAGCACCGCGCAGACGATCAGCCGGGTCCGCAGCGGATCCGTCCCCGCCGACCGCTCCGGCTCATGCTGCAGCCGAGCCACGTGCGCGGTGTAGCCGGTCTTCTCCACGACGGCGATCAGATCATCGGCACTGACTCCCGCCGCAATGGTGGCCCGAGCCTTCTCGGTCGCAAAGTTGACGGTCGCCGCCACCCCGGCGAGCCGATTGAGCTTCTTCTCGATGCGATGGGCGCAGGCGGCGCAGGTCATCCCACCGATCTCAAGCTCGATCCGCCGCTCCGTCATACCTCTACCCTATACCCCTAGGGGGTACGCCAAGACCAAACCTGCCGCAACAACCACCACACCACCGCATCAGTGACCCTGCTACCCGGCGGCAGACGTCTTGACCAATGTCCGAATCTGCCGAAGCAGGACGGAAAGAGCCGCAAGATCGCCAGGCGAATCGTCGACGTTGCCGGTCGCGTTGCCGGCCCGGGCGATCGAGGCCGCATTGACCTGCTCCCACTCCGAGACCCGGTCCTGCGGAGCCGCCTCGGCCGGAGTGGACTGCAGCACCTCAGCGGTCAGCGCGGCCAGAGCCGCGTACAGGTCATAGCGCAGGGCCATCCGGGCCAGGGTCTGCCAGCGGTCACCCCGCGGGAGCCGGGCGATGTGCGACAGCAGGACATCGATCTGGAGTCGTTCGGACAGCTCGTAGTAGACCGCGGCCACCTCGGTCTCCGGACGACCGCTGGCGCCCGCCGTCTCGAGGATGTCCAGCAGCCCGAAGCCGTACACCACCCGGGTCGTGACCTCAGCCAGATCCGCCGGAACCCCCTCCGCGGCCAGCCGGGCCGAGTGCTCGTCCATCGAGCGGCGTTCCGCTCCCGCCACGACCGACGACAACTTCGGCAGCAGCCCGTCGACGCCCGCGCACAGCCGGGTGATCTCCGTGGCCACGTCGATCGGCGAGCGACGGTTGCTGACCAGCCAGCGGACCGCCCGGTCGAGCAGCCGGCGGGTCTCCAGGAAGACCCGGGTTTGGGCGGCCGTCGGCACTTCATTGTCGAGCCTTTCGGTCGCCGCCCAGATCGCCGGCAGCCCGTAGACGTCGCGGATCACGACATAGGCGCGGATCACGTCAGCCGCCGAGGCCCCGCTCTCCTCCATCGCCCGGAAGACGAAGGACGTGCCGCCCCGGTTGACGACCTCGTTGACCAGGGAGGTGGCGATGATCTCGCGACGCAGGCGGTGGCCCGCCATCCGGGCGGCGAAGCGCTCGCGCAGTGGCGTCGGGAAATACCGGGTCAGAACCTCGGTGGTCCAGGCCTCGTCGACCACGATGTCCGTGAGAACCTCGCGCTCCAAGCTGATCTTCACGTACGCGAGGAGCACCGCGAACTCGGGCGCGGTGAGTCCCTCGCCCCGTTCGTACCGGGCGACCAGCTCCTTGTCGGTGGGCAGTGCCTCCAGCTCCCGGTTGAGCCGGCCGGACTGCTCCAGTGTGGTCAGCATCCGCCGGTGCACGGGCAGCAGCGAGTGGGCCTGCATGACCGCGTTGCCCAGCGCGATGGCCTGCTCGTAGTTGTCGCGCAGGACCAGTTCGCCGACCTCGTCGGTCATCATGGCCAGCAGCGCGTCGCGTTCCGGCAGGGTCAGCTCACCGTCGGCGACCGCCCCGCCGAGCAGGATCTTGATGTTGACCTCGTGGTCGGAGCAGTCCACTCCCGCCGAGTTGTCGATGAAGTCGGTAGAGATCCGCCCCCCGGCCAGCGCGAACTCGATCCGGCCGAGCTGGGTCAGTCCCAGGTTGCCGCCCTCGCCGACGACCTTGGCCCGCAGCTCACCACCGTTGACCCGGATCGCGTCGTTGGCCTTGTCACCCACTTCCGCGTGCGACTCGCGGGCCGCTTTCACGTAGGTGCCGATGCCGCCGTTCCACAGCAGATCGACCGGGGCGGCCAGGATCGACCGCATCAGCTCGGCTGGGCTGACAGTGCTCGCCTCGCCCAGGCCGAGCGCGGCCCGGACCTGCGGGGTGACCGGGATGGATTTCGCCGTCCGCGGGTAGACGCCGCCGCCCTCGCTGATCAGCGACGTGTCGTAATCGGCCCAGGACGAGCGGGGCAGGTCGAAGATCCGCCGGCGTTCCGGATAGGACGACGCCGCGTCGGGCCGCGGATCGAGGAAAATGTGCCGGTGGTCGAACGCGGCCACCAGCCGGATGTGCTCGCTGAGCAGCATCCCGTTGCCGAAGACATCGCCGGACATGTCACCCACGCCGACCACGGTGAAATCCTCGGTCTGGGTGTCGATGCCCATGTCGCGACCCTGCTGATCCGTTCCCCTCGCAAGCTCCCGGAAGTGCCGCTTGACCGACTCCCACGCTCCGCGCGCGGTGATGCCCATCTTCTTGTGGTCGTAGCCGGCGCTGCCGCCGGAGGCGAAGGCGTCACCGAGCCAGAATTCCTTGCGGACCGAGATCTCGTTGGCGATGTCGGAGAACGTGGCCGTGCCTTTGTCCGCCGCCACGACCAGGTACGGGTCGTCGCTGTCGTGCCGGATGACGTCCAGCGGGGGGACGATCTTGCCGTTCAGGATGTTGTCGGTCACGTCGAGCAGGGCGGTGATGAACTGCTTGTAGCAGGTCACGGCCTCGTCGCGGTCGCCCGGTTTCTGTTTCAGGACGAAGCCGCCCTTGGCGCCGACCGGCACGATCACCGCGTTTTTCACCATCTGCGCCTTGACCAGGCCGAGCACCTCGGTGCGGAAATCCTCGCGCCGGTCGGACCAGCGCAGGCCACCGCGGGCGACCGCGCCGAAGCGCAGGTGCACGCCTTCGAACCGCGGCGAGTAGACGAAGATCTCGTACTTCGGCCGGGGCTGGGGCAGGTCCGGGATCGCCTGCGGATCCAGCTTGAAGGCCACGTACGACTTCGGGCGCTGGTCGTAGCCGCGCTGGAAGAAGCTGGTGCGCAGAGTAGCCTCGATCAGCGTCAGGTACGAGCGCAGGATGCGGTCCTGGTCGAGGCTGTCGACGCCGTCGAGCAGCGTCGTGATCTGGTCGACCAGCTCGCCGGACAGCCGGTTGCGCTCCTGCTCGCCGAGAACCAGCCGAGGCGAGAAGCGCATGTCGAAGAGCTGCACGAGCAGCCGGGCGATCTCCGGATAGGCGATGAAGGTGGACTCCACATACCGCTGGGAGAAGACGTTGCCGGCCTGGCGCTGATATTTCGCGTACGCCCGGAGCACCACGACCTGCCGCCAGGTCAGACCGGCCCGCAGGACCAGCTCGTTGAAGCCGTCGACCTCCGCCTCGCCCCGCCACGCGGCCGCGAACGCGTTCTCCACCTGGGGACGGACCTCGGCCAGCTCACGGTGCGCGGCCGGCGGGCGCAACCCGAAGTCGTAAAGGTAGATGGTGCCGTCGGCGCGGCGGATCTCGAACGGCCGCTCGTCGACGACCTGGACGCCGAGTGAGTGCAGCACCGGCAGGACCGCCGACAGCATCATCGGCTCGCCGTAGCGGTAGACGTTGAAGCGGACGTCGTGGTCGTCGGGCTCGGCCGTGCCGGCCTTGGTCACCCGGCGCTTGCGGTACAGGTGCATCTCGAGCTGGCCGGCCTCCTCGAGCAGCTCGAGTTTCGCCAGGTCGTGGACTGCCTCGTACGGCGTGTGGACGTCCTTGTAGCTGTCCGGGAAGGCGGCCGAGTAACGGGCGAAGAGCGCCTTGGCCGGCTCCTCACCGAGCTTGCGGTCGAGCACCAGGGAGAAGTCGTCGTCCCACATCCGGGTCGCGTCGGCGAGCATCTCGGCCAGCGCATTCGGATCGACCGCACCGGGCGGATCCGCCGGGTCGGTACGCACGATGAAGTGCACCCGGGCCAGCATCCGCTCGGTCACCCGGGTCGTGTAGTCGACCCCGATGCCGTTCAGCTCGCGGAGCAGGATCTCCTGCATGCTCAGCCGGTTGCCGGTGGTGAAGCGGTCCCGGGGCAGATAGATCAGGCAGGAGATGAACCGGCCGTAGCCGTCGCGCCGCAGGAACAGGCGCAACTGACGCCGGCCCGCCATCCGCAGGACACCGACGACCGCCTCGTACAGATCATCGGTCTTGATCTGGAAGAGCTCGTCGCGCGGATAGGTCTCGAGGATCTGCAGCAGATCCTTGCCGGAATGCCCGCGCGGCGAGAGGCCGGAGCGGTCCAGCACCTCCATCACCTTGCGCCGCACCACCGGCAACTCACGCACGCTGGTGCGATACGCCGAGCTGGAGAACAGGCCGAGGAACCGGCGCTCGCCGACCACGACACCGGCCGAGTCGAAGACCTTGACGCCGATGTAGTCCAGATAGGCCGACCGGTGCACGGTCGCCCGGGAGTTGGCCTTGGTGATGACCAGCAGCCGCTTCTCCATCGCACGCTGGTACGCCTCCGGCGCCATCGACGACAGCGGGCGGGGGGTGCTGTTGTCACCGCGCAGGATGCCCAGGCCGCTGCCCGGCACCGCCCGCAGGATGCCGTCGGTGAGCGCGTACTCCCGGTAGCCGAGGAAGGTGAAGTGGTCGTGGGCCAGCCACTTGAGCAGCTCGATCGAGTCGGTGACGTCCTTGTCCGGGACCGGGAGCTTGGACTCCGAGCCACGGGCGGTGGCCAGTTCGTCGGCGATCACCACGGACCGCTGGCGCATCCGCGACCAGTCCTCGACCGCGTCGCGCACGTCGGTGAGCACCCGGCGCACCTCGCTGTGCAGCTGCTCGCGGGCGCCCGGGTCCTTCACCGGGTCGATCTCGATCCGGATCCAGCTCTCCACCAGGTCGCCGTCGATCGCGTCGTCGGGCTCGACCTCGGCCTCGACCTGGGCCAGCCGGCCCAGCGGCTCCCGGCGCACCACGATCAGCGGGTGCACCAGCAGGTGGACCTGGAGCTGGTGCGCGGACAGCAGCGAGATAACCGAATCGACTAGGAAGGGCATGTCGTCGGTGACGATCTGGAGCACCGAGCGCGGCTCGGCCTTGACCGGCGCGCTGATCGCCAGCTGCAACTGGCCCGGCAGCCGGTTGGCGGCCAGCTCGCGGTGGGCCACCGCCGCCGTGAACATCTCGTCAGAGGTGAAACCGACCAGCTCCTCGTCGGGCGCGAAGCGCCAGAACCGGTCGATCAGGTGCGCGGTCGCGTGGTCGTGGCCCGCCAGCGCCACGGCCTGGGCGACCAGGCGCTCCCCGTTCGGCAGGGGCTCGTCGAGCTCCTCGTCCTCCGTGACGGCAGTCAACCGGCCCGTGAGGGCCAGTCCGCCCGCCGCGAAATCCGGCACGGGATCGGAATCGGTGGCAGCCTCGTCGGCGACGGCCATGGCCAGAAGCTCCCCTCACCCACCGCACTGTGGGCTCGAATTGTCATCTCACAGCCTAGATCGTGGGTCCGACACCCCGGGTGGGCGCTGGGCGGGAACGGGCCATTCCGGCAAAGAATTTGATACTTCTCACCCGGGCCGGGTCCACACCACGAACACCTTCCGATTACCGTGGCTGACGCACACCCCGCGGAAGGAGACCCCCCATGCGCCGCTCAGCGCGTCTCGCCCGTGTCACGCTGACGGCCATCGTGCTGCTCAGCATGGGTCTGGCCGGCTGCTCGGGCTCCGACGGCCCCCGTTCGACATTGACCGACTTCCTTACCGGCTGGCGCTCGGGCGGCCTCGACAATGTCGGATTCGTGACAGCGGCCGGCGGCAAGATCGCCGCGGCGGACGTGGGCGATCAGCTGCAGACCCTCGCCGGCGACCTGCGCCAGGTTCCGCTCGTGCTGACCGCCGAGGGAGACCCCAAGGTCACCGGGGACAGCGCCGCGGCCACGATCAAGCTGGACTGGACCCTGCCCGGCGGCACGCCCTGGTCCTATCAGAGCGCGGTCCGGCTGACCAAGCGCGACTCCGACGGGTGGCGGGTGGTCTGGGAGCCGGCCATCGTCCACAGCGAGCTGACCACCGGCGACAAGCTGGCCCTGCGATATGTGCCGGCCGAGCGCGCCAGCATCCTCGACGACGCCGGCGATCCGATCGTCCGCAAACAGCCGGTCGTCACGATCGGTGTCAGCCCGGAGAAGATCAAGGATCTCGGCGCGCTGACCACGTCGCTCACGGCAGCGTTGAAGACGGTCAATGCCGATGTCGATCTCTCCGGTCTGAAGGACCGGATCGACCGGTCCGAGCCGGGAGCCTTCCTCGATCTGGTCACGCTGCGTCAGACCGACTACGAGAAGATCCGCGATGCCGTACGCTCACTGCCGGGCACCGTCTTCCAGCAGGGCGAGCGGCTGCTCGCCCCGAGCCGGCAGTTCGCCCGGGCGCTACTGGGCACGGTCGACGCGGCGACCCGGGAGGACATCGACGCCAACCCGGACGCGATCCACGTCAGCGACACGGCCGGGCACGGCGGCCTGCAGCAGCGCTACGACACCAAGCTGCGCGGTGCCGCAGGCTTGTCCGTCGCGATCGCCCGCAAGTCCCCCGACGACGACACGGTCGAGGACGCCCAGCTCTTCAGCACCAAGCCGGTCCCCGGCACGCCGATCAAGACCACCCTGGACATCAAGACCCAGAACGCGGCGGACGCGGCGGTGGCCAAGGAGAAGCAGCCCAGCTCACTGGTCGCCATCAAGATCAGCGACTCGTCGGTGCTGGCGGTGGCGAACGGACCGGACGGTGCCGGGGTCGACACCGCACTGACCGGGCAGTTGCCGCCGGGCTCGACCTTCAAGATGATCTCGTCCCTCGGCCTGCTCTCCGCCGACAAGGTCACCCCGGACACCATCGTCGAATGCCCCGCGACAAAGACGGTGGACGGGCGTCAGTTCAAGAACGCGAACGACGAGGCGCTCGGCAATGTCCCGTTCCACACCGACTTCGCCAAGTCGTGCAACACCGCCTTCATCAATCTGGCGCCCAAGCTCGGCGGCGACGGGCTGCACGCGGCTGCCGCGAGCGTCGGCCTCGGCGGCCATTGGGATCTGGGCACCGAGGTCTTCACCGGCTCGATCTCCGCCGGCAGCCCGGCCGCCGAGCTGGCCGCGGCGACCTTCGGTCAGGGCGCCACGGTGGTCAGCCCGGCGGCGATGGCCGGCGCGACCGCCGCCGTCGCGCGGGGCAAGTTCGTCCAGCCGACGCTGGTGCTCGATCCGGTCCCGGCCGCTCCGGTCGCTCCGGGCGCGGCGCTGAACGCGACCGCAGTCAGGTCGCTGCACACGATGATGCGCGAAGTGGTCACCAGCGGCACCGGCACCGGCCTGCGCAGAGTGCCCGGCGGCCCGGTGTTCGGCAAGACCGGGACGGCGGAGTTCGCCAACGGCTCCACCGCGACCCACGCCTGGTTCGTGGGCTGGCAGGGCGACATCGCCTTCGCCGTGCTGGTCCAGAAGGGCGGTGCCGGAGCCAAAGCCGCGGTCCCGATCGTCGACCGCTTCCTCACCGCACTCCATTGACATTGACCCGGCAGCACCTCGGATTGACCCGGCAGCACCTCGGCGCCGCTGTCCTGCACCCGGCGGCGCCCGGCACACGATCACGTCACCTCGGCGGCAGCCTCCGGACCCACATCGAAAACCGGGCGCTGGGCCGGGAGGTTGAAGCTTTCGGTCGGACGGGGGCGCAGCATTCCGGGGCGGGTGGCCGGCAACGGCTCGGAGTCGAGCAGCGGTGCCTGTCCGAGCGGCCGGAGGTCGTGCTCCCCGAGCGCCGACTCAGCACTCCCGGTCA
>JAVHVY010000317.1:0-3775 GCA_032160305.1 Actinoplanes sp. | reverse complement strand
GCGTCCTGGTGCTGGCCCTCGCCGGCCATCGCGACGCTGAGCACCTCGCCCTTCGCGTACGGGCCCGTCATGTAGACGGCCGGGTACTTCATCGTCACCTTGGAGCCGATGTTGCCGTCGATCCACTCCATGGTCGCGCCCTCTTCGCAGGTGGCGCGCTTGGTGACCTGGTTGTAGACGTTGTTCGACCAGTTCTGGATGGTCGTGTACCGGCAGCGGGCGTTCTTCTTGACGATGATCTCGACGACCGCGGAGTGCAGCGAGTCGGAGGAGTAGATCGGCGCGGTGCACCCTTCGACGTAGTGCACGTACGCGCCCTCGTCGACGATGATCAGCGTCCGCTCGAACTGGCCCATGTTCTCCGTGTTGATCCGGAAGTAGGCCTGCAGCGGGATCTCGACGTGCACTCCCTTCGGCACGTAGATGAACGAGCCGCCGGACCACACCGAGGTGTTCAGCGCGGCGAACTTGTTGTCGCCGACCGGGATCACGGTGCCGAAATACTCCCGGAAGATCTCCGGGTGCTCCTTCAGCGCCGTGTCGGTGTCGAGGAAGATGACGCCCTGCTCCTCGAGGTCCTCCCGGATCTTGTGGTAGACGACCTCCGACTCGTACTGGGCCGCGACACCGGAGACGAGGCGCTGCTTCTCCGCCTCGGGGATGCCCAGCTTGTCGTACGTGTTCTTGATGTCGGCGGGCAGGTCGTCCCAGGTGGCGGCCTGCTTCTCGGTCGAACGCACGAAGTACTTGATGTTCTGGAAGTCGATGCCGGTCAGGTCGGCGCCCCAGTTGGGCATGGGCTTGCGGTCGAACAGGCGCAGACCCTTGAGCCGCAGGTCGAGCATCCACTGCGGCTCGCTCTTCAGCGCCGAGATGTTCCGCACCACGGCCTCGGACAGGCCGCGCAGAGCGGTCGCCCCGGCGGTGTCGGTGTCGGCCCACCCGTACTCGTACTTGCCCAGGGCGGCGAGGTGCTCTTCCTGAGTGGTGACGATCTGGTCGGTCATGTATCTGTCCTAACCGTGGTGTCCGCAGGCGCGAAATTGCTTGTCGAGGACGCGAAATTGCTTGTCGAGGAACCGTACGGAGCGGGAATGTGCGTGGTGCACACCCCGTCGCCGTGCGCGATGGTGGCGAGCCGCTGCACGTGGGTGCCGATGAGCCGGGAGATGACCGCGGTCTCGGCGTCGCACAGCTGCGGGAACTCGGCGGCCACGTGCGCCACCGGGCAGTGGTGCTGGCAGAGCTGGCCACCGGAGGCGATCAGGGACGCGTTGGCAGCGTAGCCCTCCGCGGTCAGCGCGGTGGCGAGCGCGTCGGCGCGGGCGATCGGGTCGTCGCCCGCCTCGGTCATCGCGGCGTGGCAGCGCTGCTCGAGCGCGGAGACCTGGGACGCGGCGAAGGCGGTGACCGCCTGCGGGCCGCCGGTGTCGGCGATCCAGCGCAGCGCGGCGGTGGCGATGCCATCGTAGAAGTGCGGGAAACCGTCGCGGGCGGCCGCGGTGAGCACGAACGCCTTGGCCGGCCGGCCGCGGCCGCGCGGACCCTTGCTGCGCACCTCGCGGGTCTCGACCAGCTGCTCGGCGAGCATCGCGTCGAGGTGCTTGCGGATGGCGGCGGGGCTCAGGCCGAGCTGCGCGCCGAGCTCGGCCGCCGTCGCGGCGCCCCGCTCCATGAGCAGCCGCGTGACCCGGTCACGGGTGCGACCGTCAGGCGAGGCGGCAGTCGCCACCACGCCGTCACGATTCTCCACCACGTATTTCACTACGCCCACGTTACGTATTTCCGGACGCCCCCGCAAACTCGACCCCCGGTGATCCACGACACCGGGCCGCCGGACACCCCACATTCAAGATCAAGTTTGTGCGTACGATGCCAGAGGTGACCAACCGCAGCCGTACCTCCCCGCTCCGGCCACTGGCACTCGCCGCCCTGATCGCCAACGTCGCGCTCGTCGTGACCGGCGCGGCGGTACGCCTGACCGGCTCCGGCCTCGGCTGCCCCACCTGGCCCAGATGCACCGGCACCTCCTACACGACCACCACCGCGATGGGCGCGCACGGGGCGATCGAGTTCGGCAACCGGCTGCTCGGCATCGCGCTCGGCCTGATCGCCCTGGCCTGCTTCATCGCCGCCCTGCTGGAACGCCCGCGCCGCCGCCCGCTGATCTGGCTGGCGCTGGCCGGTGGCCTGGGCATTCCCGGCCAGGGCGTGGTCGGCGGCATCTCGGTGCTGACCGACCTGAACCCGTGGGTGGTCGGCCTGCACTTCCTGCTCTCGATGGCCCTGATCGCGCTGGCCTGGGCGCTGTGGCGGCGCAGCGCCGAGGGCGACGCCCCGGCCCGCCCCCTGGTGCCCGCCGCCCTGCGCTGGCTGACCTGGCTGACCACGGCGGCCGCCGCGGCGGTGCTCGTGGTCGGCGTGATCGTCACCGGCAGCGGCCCGCACGCCGGCGACGCCCAGGCGAAACGCAACGGCCTGGACCCCCAGCAGATCTCCCAGGCCCACGCGGACGTGGTCTTCCTGCTGCTCGGCCTGACCGTCGCGCTGTGGTGCGCGCTGCGCGCGGTCCAGGCCCCCCGTCCGGCAGTCCGCGCCGCCCTGATCCTGCTCGTGGTCGAGCTGGCCCAGGGCCTGATCGGCTTCGTCCAGTACGTCACCCACCTGCCGGTGGTGCTGGTCGGCGCGCACCTGCTCGGCGCCTGCCTGGTCTGGGTCGCGGTCCTGCACGTCCGATGGACCCAGCGCACGCGCCCGGCCGCGGCGCCAGCCCGCGCCGCTGACCCGGGCCCGCACTCCACCCGCGTCACCGACCTCGACGGCGATCAGGCCGCCGCTCTCCCCAGGGTCAAGGATCTTTGGTGACCCATGGCCGGGAAGGGATCGGAAAGGTGATCTCTTACAGGTGGGTGCGGATCGCGTCGGCCAGGCGGGCTGCGGCGGTGGGGTCGTAGCGCAGGAAGAGCGACGGTTCGGTGAGCTCAAGCTCCAGGAGCAGGGGTTCGCCGCCGGGGCCGGGTACGACGTCGACACGGGCGTAGAGCAGGGGCTCGACGCCGCCCGGGATCATCGTCAGGACGCGCTGCGCGATCGCCAGTTCGGCGGCCGAGGGCTGCCGGACGGTGATGTCCTCCTCGTATTCGCCGGCGCGTTCGCCGGAGGTGGTGAGCAGCGGGCCTTTGCGGATCGCGTGGCTGTAGGTCAGCTCGCCGGCGGCGTCGGGCAGGCACAGCAGTGCCGTCTCGCCGGCCGTGTCGACGGCGGTCAGGTAAGGCTGGATCATCGCGGTGCGGCCGGCCGCGGTCAGGCGGACGACGTGGGCCCGGGCGGCGGCCAGGTCGGCGGGGAGGCGGTAGCGGCCGGTGTCCTTGCTCCCGGCGCTGACCGTCGGCTTGATCACCCATTCGCCGTCGGCCGGTGGGGTCCAGGCGCCGCCGGGCTCGACGAAGGTCGTCGGGGTGACCGGCAGACCGGCTTCGGCCAGCTCGCCGAGGTAGTGCTTGTCGGTGTTCCAGGCGATGACCTCGGCCGGGTTGGCCAGCCGGGGCACCGAGCGCGCCCAGGCGACGAAGGCGTCGTGCCGGTCCGGGTAGTCCCACGGGGAACGCAGCACGACCAGGTCGTAGCTCGCCCAGTCGGCAGCCGGGTCGTCCCAGAGCACCGCTTCGGTGGACACCCCCCGGGCGTTCAGCGCGTCCCTCAGCGGGTGGTCGTCCTCGTAGTGGTCGGGGAACCAGTCGCAGGTCACGAGAGCGACCCGGGGAGCGTCCCGGGT
>JAVHVY010000313.1:0-5811 GCA_032160305.1 Actinoplanes sp. | reverse complement strand
GCACCGCCCTCCGAAGGCGACGGCAGGATCAGCACCCCCGCGCGGTTACCAGCGCCGGCCCGCCCCGGATACCGCCAGGTACGCGGAGTCGCAGAAGATCACCTCTCTGCTCCGTCAGCGGCTCTCGTGAACCCGCGGGACGACGACAGTCGTCGTGACGCTGGCCTCGTCGATCGCCGTGGTCCGGATCGTGAAGCGCAGCTCGTAGGTGCCCGGCTGCGCAAAGGTGACCGCGCCGACCGCGTGATGCCGGGGGATCAGCCCGAGCAGGGGAGCGGAGACCGGTTCCAGACCCTGGCCGAGCAGCCGGGTGGTGACGGTCCACTCCTCGGCCGGCAGCGGCTTGCCCGCCGCGGTGTACAGGAAGGCGTGCACGGTGTTGTTCTCGCCCAGTTGGACCGGATAGACGTTGAACTGCAAGGTGTAGAGGGGGCAGCTCAACGTCTGGGAGACCCCACTGTCGACGTTCGCGGCCTGCTCGGCGGTGGCGTTGCGACCCGGGTTCACCTGCACCAGGACGGAGCTCAGGCCGATCACGACGGCGGTGGCGACGATCTCGACGCCGACCGAGCGGCGTAGCCGGGCGGGGTCCTCGATGCCGACCTGTCGGCGCTGGACCAGGCGCCGGGCGCCCGCAGCCGCCCCCAGGGTCATCGCGAGCCCGGCGATTTTCGCCAGCAACAGCCGGCCGTAGTCCGTGCGCCACAGGGCCGGCACCGATCCGATCTGGACGACCGCCTGCAACGCGCCGGCGCCGACCAGCCAGATCACCGCGATGGCCGCCCACCGCGACCAGGCCGGCAGCAGCACGCCGAGCACCCGCGTCGGCGTACGGCGAAGCAGGAAACCGGCCAGCGTGGTCAATCCGCCGAGCCAGACCGCCATCGCCGCCAGGTGCACCACGTCGGCGGCGACGGTCACCGGGGGTAGCGGCGACGTGATCGCGTGACCGGTCAGCGGCCAGGTGCTCAGACCGGCCAGGCCCAGCGCGATCAGGATCAGCGCCCGGCCGCGACCCGCCTCGCCGCGCAGCGCCGACGGCAGCAACGCGGCGGCCAGTACGACGATCGCCAGCCGGGCCATCATCGTCAGGCCGTAGCCGCTGGCCAGGACCGCCCACAGCTCGGCGCCGGAGACGTCCCAGAGGGCGGCGCCGCTCGCGTTGGGCGCCTGCGCCGCGACGCCGGCCAGCGTCGCGGCCGCGGTCAGGGCGAGGCCCGCGCGGACCAGCAGTACCGGGCCTCGGCGGGACTGGCGGCGGGGCCAGAGCAGCGCCAGCAGCAGGGCTGGGCCGATGGTCAGCGTCAGGCCGGCGTACCCGAGGAATCTGATCGTGGGAACGGCGAGCGTGACCGACTCGTGGGCCCCGCCGCTCGCGGGCCGCGGCGGCTTCGCCGACGGCGCACCGACCGAGAAGGTCAGGCCGCCGCCGACCGGATGGCTGTCCGCCGAGATCACCCGGTAGCTGACCAGGTAGGTGCCGAGTGGACGGTCCGCCGTGCGGACCGGGATGCGCAGCACCGGGCCGGATACGGTGGCGGCGCCGGAGATGCGCGTGCCGTCGGGAGCGAGAACCTGGATCCGGCCGTTGACCGGAGTTACCGCCTCACTGAACGTGACGATGATCTCGGCGGGGGATTGGCCAATCACGCTGCCCGCCGCCGGGTTCGACGTCAGCAGCGCGGCGTGCGCGCTGGCCGGCGCCGCCGGGAGCAGCATTGTCAGCGCAGCCGTGAGCGACAGCAGGAACACGCGCGCGACGGCCCTGCGGGCCTGCGTCCCCTGGGCCGTACGGTTTGCTGCCACGCTGAGTAGTTCGCACGGGCGACGGTAAAGGTTCAATCCCTGACCCGCCGGCGTCCCGATCAGATGCCGGGGACGGAACACGACGATACGATCCGGGCAGGGCCCGACGCCGCCGTACGCGCCCGAGAGTTTCAGGAGGCCGCCCCATGTCCGTGCATCCCCGCGCCGGCCAGCCCGCCGAGTCCCAGGACACCATCGACGTGCCCCGGGTGGTTCTCAGCTACTACACCGAGCACCCCGACCCGTCGGTGGTCGGCGAACGGGTCGCCTTCGGCACCTCCGGGCACCGTGGGTCGAGCCTGCGGACGGCGTTCAACGAGGACCACATCGTCGCAACCAGCCAGGCGATCGTCGAGTACCGCCGCGACCAGGGCACCGACGGACCGCTCTTTCTGGGGCGCGACACGCACGCACTGAGCGAGCCGGCGATGGTCAGCGCGTGCGAGGTCTTCGCGGCGAACGACGTGACCGTGCTGATCGACAGCCGCGACGGCTACACCCCCACCCCGGCCGTGTCGCACGCGATCCTTGCGTACAACCGGGGCCGTGACACCGCTCTGGCCGACGGGGTGGTGGTCACGCCCTCGCACAACCCGCCCGACGACGGCGGTTTCAAGTACAACCCGCCGAACGGCGGACCGGCCGACACCGACGCCACCACCTGGATCCAGGACCGGGCGAACGTGCTGATCGCCGAAGGCCTCAAGGACGTGCGCCGGGTGCCGGCCGCCCGGGCGCGCACCTCCGAGCTCATTTCCGGCTACGACTTCCTGGCGGGCTACGTGTCCGATCTGGAGTCGGTGATCGACATGGCCGCGATCCGGGCGGCCGGGGTGCGGATCGGCGCCGACCCGCTCGGCGGGGCCAGCGTCGCGTACTGGGGGGAGATCGGCGAGCACTATGGGCTGGACCTGACGGTGGTGAACCCGGACGTCGACCCGACGTTCAGGTTCATGACGCTGGACTGGGACGGCAAGATTCGGATGGACTGCTCCTCGCCGTACGCGATGGCCTCGCTGATCGCCCAGAAGGACCGATTCCAGCTGGCCACCGGCAACGACGCGGACGCCGACCGGCACGGCATCGTCACCCCCGACGGGGGCCTGATGAACCCCAACCACTACCTCGCCGTCGCGATCAACTACCTCTACACGGCGCGCACCGAGTGGCCGGCCGCGGCCGCGATCGGCAAGACGCTGGTCTCGTCGTCGATGATCGACCGGGTCGCCGCCGACCTGGGCCGCCGCCTCGACGAGGTACCGGTCGGCTTCAAATGGTTCGTACCGGGCCTGCTGGACGGGTCGATCGGCTTCGGCGGCGAGGAGAGCGCAGGCGCCTCGTTCCTGCGCCGCGACGGCAGCGTCTGGAGCACCGACAAGGACGGCATTCTGCTCGACCTGCTCGCATCCGAGATCCTGGCCACGACCGGCCGCACTCCGAGCGAGCACTACGGCGACCTGACCGCACGCTTCGGCTCGCCCGCATACGCCCGGATCGACGCCCCGGCCACCCGCGCGGAGAAGGCGATCCTGGCGAAACTGTCGCCCGAGCAGGTCACCGCTAAAGAGCTGGACGGCGAGCCGATCACGGCCGTGCTGACCACCGCCCCGGGCAACGGCGCGCCGATCGGCGGCCTGAAGGTGGCGACCGGGTCGGGCTGGTTCGCCGCCCGCCCGTCCGGCACCGAGGACGTCTACAAGATCTACGCCGAGTCGTTCCACGGCCCCGAGCACCTGGCGACCATCCAGGAGCAGGCCCGCGCGGTGGTCTCGGCGGCCCTGAAGGGCTGAGCCGGGCCGCGCAGTACGGACGACTTCGCCGCCCCTCCTGGCCGCGTCGAACCGGACGGTCCCCGCCGCCTACGGCGACCCCGCCGGGGAGGGCGTCGGCGCGCGCCCCTCCCCGCCGGCGGCCGTCAGGCGGTGACCTCGTCGCGGTCGTCGGTCGCCCACCGGATGTGGAACGACCCCTGCTTGTCGATGCGGTGATAGGTGTGCGCGCCGAAGAAGTCGCGCTGCCCCTGAATCAGGGCGGCCGGCAGGCGCTTGGCCCGCAGGCCGTCGTAGTACGCCAGCGCGGACGCGAAGCCCGGCGCCGGGATGCCCTGCTGGGCGGCGGTCGCCACGACCCGCCGCCAGGCGTCCTGCGCGCCGGCCACGGCGTCCAGGAAGTATTCGTCGACGAGCAGCGTGGTCAGCTCCGGCGACTTGTCGTACGCCTGCTTGATGAAGTCCAGGAATTTCGCCCGGATGATGCAGCCGGCCCGCCAGATCGTGGCCATCGCGCCCGGGTCGATCGACCAGCCGTACTCCCTGCTGGCCGCCTGGATCTGCTGGAAACCCTGCGCGTAAGCGACGATCTTGGACGCGAACAGGGCCTGCTCGACGTCGTCCTGCAGGCTGTCGCCGTGCGCGCCGGGCGCCGCGGTGGGGCCGGGCAGCCCGGCGTCGGCGGCTGACTTGCGCACGTCCGCGCCGCCGGAGAGCGCCCGGGCGAAGACCGATTCGGCGATGCCGCTGACCGGGACGCCCAGGTCCAGGGCGGCCTGCACGGTCCACCGGCCGGTGCCCTTCTGCTCGGCCTGGTCGAGCACGATGTCGACGAACGGCTTGCCGGTCTCCGCGTCGTTCTGCTTGAGCACCTCAGCGGTGATCTCGATCAGGTACGACCCGAGCCGGCCCTCATTCCAGCCCTGGAACACCTCGGCGATCTCGGCCGGTGTGTGGCCACCGACCTGCCGGAGCAGGTCGTACGCCTCCGCGATGAGCTGCATGTCGGCGTACTCGATGCCGTTGTGCACCATTTTCACGAAGTGTCCGGCGCCGTCGGGGCCGACGTGCACGCAACACGGCTCCCCGTCCACCTTCGCCGAGATGTCCTCGAGCAGCGGGCCGAGCGACTCGTACGACTCGGGCGAACCGCCGGGCATGATGCTCGGGCCGTGCAGCGCGCCCTCCTCGCCACCGGAGACGCCGGTGCCGACGAAGTGCAGCCCCACCTCCTTGAGCGCGGCCTCGCGGCGCCGGGTGTCGGCGAAGTGCGCGTTGCCCGCGTCGATGAGCATGTCGCCCGTTTCGAGCAACGGCGCGAACTCGTCGATCACGTCGTCGGTGGGCTTACCGGCCTTCACCATGATCACCACGCGGCGCGGGCGTTCCAGGCTGGCCACGAAGTCCTTGGCGCTTTCCGAGGCGATGAAGGTGCCCTCGGAGCCGAACTCGTCCACCAGGGCTTTCGTGCGGCTGTACGTGCGGTTGTGCAATGCGACCGTGTGGCCGTGCCGAGCGAAGTTGCGGGCCAGGTTGCGCCCCATCACCGCCAGCCCGGTCACGCCGATCTGAGCCTTCTCCGTCATGAAGGTCCTTCCTCCGCGCGACCGGCCGGGCACGGGTACCGCCGGTCGCAGGCCATTCGACGCCGGTGCGTCGGGACACGCCCATTGTTACGTGTCAGCCACCCGGCGGGTTCGACGAGGCCCACCGTGTTACCCGGCGTCGCCGATGATCGGTCCGGCGGTAGGCTCTGCGGCATGGCCGACAGGACCGTGCCGGCATGAAGCGCGGCGAGATCTGGACCATCGGCGACCGTACCGACCTGCGTTACCGGGTCCTCGTGCTGTCCGCCGACAGCTACAACGACCGCGGCAACGCGTCGCCCTACTGCGCGCCGATCGTCCGGCAACGCGGCTCGACGGAACTGCCGCCGTACGCGGTCGCCCTGACCGAGCAGGACCCGATCACCGGGGTGGTCGTGGTCAACCGGATGCGCCGGCTGCCGGCCTCGATCGGCGCGGAACGCATCGGTATGGTGACCGGCGCGAGCATGGCCCGGCTGACCGATGCGGTACGCGGCCTCTTCGAGCTCTGAGATCCCAGACCCGGCGGGCGAGCAGGCTCAGCGGCGGGAACCGGTACAGCGCCACGCGGAACCGCAGTGGCCGCTCAGCCTCCCTGCGACGGCTGGGCGCGCAGCGCCAGTGCGCGCCGGATCAGGTCGGCGTTGTCG
>JAVHVY010000261.1:0-13452 GCA_032160305.1 Actinoplanes sp. | reverse complement strand
TGGCCGGGCGGGTTGGCCGGCAGGCGGGTTGGCCGGGCGGGCTGCCGGGCGGGCTGGCCGGGTCGGGTGGGGTCTGGCCCGTCGGGGTGGGGTGCCGGGCACCCCTCGCGGACCAAGGGCCCCGGCGAGGACCGAAATGCGGGCGAAGAAGGCAGTATGGAGCCGTGACGTCACCATCCGCGCCGGTTACGACGACCGGCTTTCCATGGCCCATCGAAACCAGCCGCCTCGCCAACGGGCTGCGCGTCGTCGTGAGCGAGGACCACAGCGCTCCGGTCGTCGGCCTCAACCTCTGGTACGACGTGGGCTCGCGACATGAGCCCGAGGGCCAGACCGGCTTCGCACACCTCTTCGAGCACCTGATGTTCGAGGGTTCGTTGCACGTCGCCAAGACCGAGCACATGCGGCTCATCCAGGGCTCCGGCGGCTCGTTGAACGCGACCACGAACCCGGACCGGACCAACTACTTCGAGACCCTGCCGGCCGAGCACCTCGAACTGGGCCTGTGGCTCGAGGCCGACCGGATGGGCGGACTGGTACCGGCCCTGACCCAGGAGACCCTGGACAACCAGCGCGAGGTGGTGAAGAACGAGCGGCGCCAGCGCTACGACAACGTCCCGTACGGCGACGCCTGGCTGCGCCTGCTGCCGCTGCTGTATCCGCCGGGGCATCCCTACCACCACGCCACGATCGGGTCGATGGCCGACCTGAACGCGGCCGCATTGGAGACGTTCCAGGCGTTCCACCAGCGGTACTACGCGCCGAACAACGCCGTACTGACGGTCGTCGGCGACACGACGCCGGATGCGGTGCTGGCCCTGGCCGAGAAGTACTTCGCCATGATCGAGGAGGTGGCCGACATCCCGCCCGCGCCGGACGGGCGGTTGACCGCGCCGGCCGCCGAGCCGGTCCGCGAGACGGTCACCGGCGCCGTGCCCGCGGCCCGGGTCTACCTGTCGCACCGCACCCACCCGTTCGGGACGGCCGGTTACGACACGACGACCGTGCTGGCCACCGTGCTCGGCAACGGCCGGGGCAGCCGCCTCTACCAACGCCTGGCCGACGGCGCCCGGATCGCCCAGCCGGACTACATCGGCTCGTACGGCATCGACCTCGCCCACGCCCCCGCCCCGCTGATCATCACCGCCACCGTGAAGGACGGCGTCGACGTGCAGACCCTGGAGGCTGGTGTGGCCGAGGTGGTCGACAGCCTGGTCACCGAGCCGGTCACCGAGACCGAGCTGAGCCGGGCCAAGGCGCTGCTGACCACCTCCTGGTGGCGGCAGATGTCCACAGTCGCCGGCCGCGCCGACACTCTGAGCCGGTATGCGACCCAGTTCGGCGACCCGGCGGCCGCGGCGTACCGGCTGCCGGGCTGGCTGGCGGTGACCGCCGAGGACATCGCCGAGGTCGCCGCCCAGACGCTGGACCCGTCGTCCCGGGTAACCCTGACCTACCTGCCGTCGTCGCCAGCCTCGTCCACAGCCTCGTCCGAGGAGAACGCCCGATGACTCTGATCGCCACCAGGCCCGGTTCGGGGATCGCCCGGCCGTACTCCTTCCCGACGATCTACCGCACCTCCGTCGGCGGCGGACAGGTGATCGCGGCGCATCTGCCCGGCGCGCTGCTCGCCACCGCTTCGCTGCTGCTCGACGCGGGCGCGGCCCGGGAGACGGCCGGCCGGGAGGGCACCGCGACCGTGCTGGCCAGGTGCCTTGAGGAGGGCACCGCGGCCCGGGATTCGGCCGGTTTCGCGCTCGCCCTGGAGGGCCTCGGCGCCGAGCTGTCCACGTCGGTCGACTGGGACGCGTTCAAAGTCGGTGTCTCCGTGCCGGCCGAGTTGCTGGCCGCCGCCGTGGCCCTGCTGGCCGAGGCGGCCCGGACGCCGAAGCTGGACCCGGCCGACGTGCGGCGGGTCCGCGACGACGAGGTGACCGCGCTGCGGATGGAGTGGGCGCAGCCGGGCCCGCGCGCCGACGCCGCGCTGCGGGCCGACCTGTTCGGCGCCGGCCAGCGGTACGGCCGCCCGCTGCACGGCGACCCGGCTTCGGTGGCCGCCGTGACGACCGACGACGTCGCCGAGTTCCACGCCGCCTGGCTGAAGCGGCCGGGGGTCCTGCTCGTCGCCGGCGACCTGGACCGGCTCGACCTCGACGCCCTCGGTGCGGCCGCCTTCGCCGGTTCCGGCGGGGCGCTGTTGACTCCGGACGAGCCGCTGGACGTGCCGATCCGGTCGGGCCGGCGGGTGATCCTGGTGGACCGGCCGGGCTCGGTACAGTCGACGTTGCGGCTCGGGCACCGGGCGCCGCACCGCGCCAACCCCGACTACGTGACCATGTCGCTGGCATCGACTGTGCTCGGCGGGGCGTTCACCTCCCGGCTCAATCACCTGATCCGCGAGGTGAAGGGCTATACGTACGGAATCCGGTCGGATTTCGCGATGACCCGGCGGTTCGGCCGCTTCGGGGTGAGCACCTCGGTGCAGACCGCGGTGACCGTGCCGGCGCTGACCGACACGATCGGCGAGATCGCCCTGCTCGGCCTGGACGGGGTGCGCGAGGACGAACTCGCGGTCGCCCGGACCTGGCGGGCCGGGCAGCTGACGGTCGACATGCAGACTCCGGGCTCGATCGCCGGCGCACTGTCCACCCTGGTCATCCACGGCCTGCCGGACGACTACCACGCGACGCTGCGGCAGCAGTTGCTCGACGCGACGGTCGCCGAGGTCTCGGCCGCGGCGGCGAAGCACCTGCATCCGCAGGGTCTGACCGTGGTCATCGAGGGCGACGCGGCGGTGCTGCGCGACCAGCTGGCGGCCGACACCCTGGGCGAGATCGTCGAGCCGCAGATCTGATCCGAACGGCCCGGTGGTCATCGATCCGCCGGGCCGTTCGACCTGACAACGATCCGCCGGGCCGTTCGACCTGACAACGATGTCGGGGTTGCCGGGAGATGCCAGAAGCGTTTGAATGACTTCGTCGCTCTGCGTGAGAGCGCTCTCACACGTTCTCAGGAGCTTCGATGTCCGCATCCCGGTCGACAGTTTCCCGCCGCAGCCTGCTCGCGCTGCCCGTCGCCGCGACAGCCGCCACGGTCGCCGCCCCGCTGCTCGGCGCACCCACCGCCGCCACGGCGGCCGGTTACTCCGGCACGCGCAACCTGGCCGACCCGGCGCTGGCCGAGCCGATCGACCGGGCGTACCACTACCTCGATGTGGTGCAGGACGCCTACCTCAAGGGCAGCGAGCCGCGCCTGCTGCAGTCGTACAACAACGAGAGTGGCCTGATGACGGCCGCGTTCGTCTACGACAACGCGCTCGCCGTGCTGGCCTACCTGGCCAACCCGACAGTGGCCAACGTGCGGCGGGCCCGGCTGATCGGCGATGCGCTGCTCTGGGCGCAGGCCAACGATGAGGCGTTCACCGACGGGCGGGTCCGGCAGGCGTACGCGGCGGGCCCGATGCTCTTCTACGGTGGCGGCCCCGACTTCCCCGGCCTCAAGCGCGAGGACGGCAAGGCCGCCTTCCTGTGGCCGTTCGGCTTCGGCGGCTCGTCCACCGGCGACATGGCCTGGACCGGGCTCGCCCTGGCCCAGCTCTACGTCGACACCCGGATCCGGAAATACCTCGACGGCGCGGTCGCCCTCGGCCAGTGGATCGCGGGCAAGACCTCAGCCTATGCGTACGGGGGTTACCACGGCGGCCTGCAGGCGGACGGGGTGACCGCGCAGAAATGGGTCTCGACCGAGCACAACATCGACACGTACGCGCTGTTCACGCTGCTGGCCAAGCTGACCCGGAACCGGTACTGGACGACCCGGGCCGGCGTGGCGGCCGACTTCGTCCGCAACCTGTGGAACCCGGCCGGCCAGCACTTCTGGACCGGGACGCTGGGCGGCGCCCCGGGCGAGGACCCGAACCAGCTGAACACCGGCAACATCCCCGAGGACGTGCAGACCTGGGCCCTGCTCGGCCTGCATGAGCGCCGCTACGACGCGGCCGTCGACTGGGTCATCGACACCCTGTGGAACACCGACGGCAGCACCGGCTCGCAGCTGCCGAGCGGCACGCTGATCTCCGGCGTCGCCTACAGCACTCAGGCCAAGGCGCTGACCGGCCCGGTTTCCGGCGGCGACGTGCCCAACGACCGCAACGCCGTCTGGCTCGAAGGCAACGGGCACACCGCGCTGGCGCTGCTCAAGCGGGGCCGGCACGGGGACGTGGCGCTGGCCCGCCGGCTGCTGCGCGAGACGGTCGTGGCGCAGCAGGAGATCGGCGCCGGCCAGACCGTGGGCCTGACCGCCGACGCGCAGTCGGGCCGGCTCTCCAACCCGGGCGAGGGCGGCACCTGGACGGGCACGGTCCTGCCGGAGAGCTCCGGTGTGGTCGCGGCCAGCAGCGCGTTCGACACCGGCTTCGCGTTCAGCTATTTCCAGCGCCAGCACGTCGGGGCGACGGCGTGGTTCGTGATAGCGGGACAGAGCTTCAACCCGTACCTATGAAATAGGCTTTGACCTATGTTCACCGACAACGAACTCGCCTATCTGGCCGCCCAGCGGCTCGGGCGGCTGGCCACCGCGCAACCGGGTGGCACCCTGCAGAACAGCCCGGTCACCTTCGGGTGGAACGCGGCGAACCAGACCATCGACATCGGCGGCCACAACATGGCCGCCAGCCAGAAGTTCAAGAACGTGGCGCGGGGCAGCAAGGTCGCCTTCGTCGTGGACGACATCAAGTCGTTCCAGCCCTGGCAGGTCCGCTGCCTGGAGATCCGGGGCACGGCCGAGGCGATCGAGCAGCCCGTCGACTCGGCCGCCCCGGTCGGCGACGGGCCGATCATCCGGATCCACCCGACGCGGATCATCAGCTGGGGCATCGACCCGGAGGAGTCCGCGCGCGGCAAGCGTGACGTTTAGCGCGTCGCGGCGAGCACCGGCACGCTAACTTTGCCGCAATGACCATCACCACCGCGCCGCTGGCGCTGAGCAGACCGCGACGGCGCCGACACGTCCTGGTCTCGATCATGCTCTGGCTGATCACGCTGCTGGTGCTGGCCTGGGCGGTGGTCCGGCTGGGCGGCTGGGAGCAGGGGCCGGTCGTGCAGGTGTTCGCGTTCACGCCTTATGCGGCGGCGGGCTCGATGCTGCCGGTGCTGATCGCGCTGATCGCCGGCCGCTGGCTGACCGCCGCGGTGGCCGCCATGGCCATGGCGATGCTGGTCGTCTGCGTGCTGCCCCGCGCGCTGGCGAACCACAACCGCGGGCCGGTCAGCGGTGTCGCGGTGCACGTGCTGACCGGCAACATGCTGGCCGGCGCCGCGGACCCGGCCACGATCGTCGCCCTCGTGCGCGACAACGACGTCTCGGTGCTGGCGCTGCAGGAGTACACGGGCGGCGCCAAGGCGGCCTTGACCGCGGCCGGGCTGGACCAGGTGCTGCCGTACTCGTCGCTGGGGCTGCCGCGGGATTCCGATTCGTTCGGCACCACCGGCTCCGCGCTCTACTCCCGCTTTCCGATCACGGCGGCCGGCGTACGCCAGAACGGCGGCGGCTTCCAGCAGGCGTACGGGACGGTCCAGCCGCCCGGGGCCGGGCCGGTCCTGGTCGAGTCGGCGCACCCGATCGCGCCGTACGACGTGCCGGTCCTCGCGGACTGGCGTTCGGACCTGGCCGCCGAACCGGTCCCGGACGCGGGCACCGCCCCGCGGATCCTGCTCGGCGACTTCAACTCGACCCTCGACCACGAGCCGTTGCGCGCCCTGATCGCCCGCGGCTACCGGGACGCGGCCGACACCGACGGCAAGGGCCTGATCGGCACCTGGGGGCCGTACACGGGACAGCCCTTCCCGCCGGTGACCATCGACCACGTCCTGGTCGACCAGCGGATCGGGGTGTCCCATGTCGAGGTGCACGGCCTGCCGCGCAGCGACCACCGGGCAGTTCTGGCCGACCTCTGGCTGCCGGCCAGCACCTGACCGGCGGGAGTCAGCCGACACCTGACCGGCGGAGTCAGGAGGCCGTTGTGGCCGCCTCGCGCAGGCCGTAGGTGAGCGCGTCGGTCATGGCGCTCCAGCTGGCCTCGACCACGTTCTCGTGTACGCCGACGGTGGTCCACTCGCGGGTACCGTCGCTGGTCTCCAGCAGCACCCGGGTGATCGCGCCGGTGCCGTGCGAACCCTCCAGGATGCGGACCTTGTAGTCGGCCAGCTCGAAGGACTCCAGCTCCGGGTAGTGCTTGGCCAGGCCGCCGCGCAGCGCTTCGTCGAGGGCGTTGACCGGGCCGTTACCTTCGGCGGTGGCGATCACCCGCTCCCCGCGTACGCGGATCTTGACGGTCGCCTCCGAGACGACCGCGCCGTCCTCGCGGTGCTCGACCTGCACCCGGTAGGACTCCAACGCGAACGGCCGCACCGGGCCCTGACCGGCCAGCTCGCCGCGCACCAGCAACTCGAAGGACGCGTCGGCGGCCTCGAAGGACCAGCCGCCCGCCTCCAGCTCCTTGACCTTGCGGGTCACCGCGGTCAGCGTGTCCGGGTGGCCGGCCAGGTCGATCCCGAGCTCACGGCTCTTCAGCTCGATGCTGGCCCGGCCGGCCATCTCCGTCACCAGGATCCGCATGTCGTTGCCCACAACCGCCGGGTCGACGTGGTTGTAGAGCAGCGGATCCACTTTGATCGCACTCGCGTGCAGGCCCGCCTTGTGAGCGAACGCGGCAGCCCCGACATAGGCCTGGTGGGTGTCGGGGGCGATATTGGCGATCTCGGCGAGCGCGGAGGCGACCCGCGTCGCCTTCTCGAGGCAGCCGTCCGGTAGGACTTTCAGCCCGAGCTTGAGTTGCAGGTTGCTGACCACCGCGAACAGGTCGGCGTTGCCGGGCCGCTCGCCGTAGCCGTTGGCCGTGCACTGGAAGTGTTCGACGCCCGCCTCGACGGCGGCGACGGTGTTGGCGACGGCGCAGGACGTGTCGTTCTGGCAGTGGATGCCGAGCCGGTCGGCCGCGACCCCGGTACGCCGGACCACGTCCCGGATGGCGGCGGTGATCATCGACGGGAGCATGCCGCCGTTGGTGTCGCACATCACCACCCGCTCGGCGCCGGCCTCGAACGCGACGCGGACCACGGATGCGGTGTAGTCGGGGTCGTAGCGGAAACCGTCGAAGAAGTGCTCGCAGTCCACGAACGCACGGCGGCCGTTGGCGACCAGGTGGGCGACGGTGTCCCGGACCATCGCCAGGTTCTCACTCCCGGTGGTACGCAGGGCGCGTTCGACGTGCCGGATGTCGGACTTGGCGACCACGCAGACGACCGGGGTGCCGGCGTCCAGCAGGGCCTGCACCTGGGGGTCGGCGGCTACGGCGACGTTCGCCTTGCGGGTCGCGCCGAAGGCGACCAGCAGCGCGTTCGTCAGCTGCAGCTCGGTCCTGGCCCGCCGGAAGAACTCGGTGTCCTTGGGCATCGCGCCCGGCCACCCGCCCTCGATGAAGCCGACCCCGAATTCGTCCAGCAGACGCGCGACAGAGAGCTTGTCGACGACCGAGTAGCTGATGCCCTCGCGCTGAGCGCCGTCGCGCAGCGTCGTGTCGAACACCTGGTAGGTCATGGGGACGGTCCTTCCTTCATGGGTGCTGTGCCACAACAAAAAGACCTCCCGCGGGATGCGGGAGGTCTGCGCGTCGGCGGGAGGTCAGCCGGCGCGCTAGGTGCGAATAATCAGCACGGTGTGGGTCACGCAATGAAGCATGCCACTAACGGACCGCGTGGGAAGCCAAGTTCCACCCTTCGGGACTACGGTCGGGTCGTGAGCGTTGACCCGTACCCCCGGACCCTGGCCTTCGCCTCCAATTACAACTTCCGCGACGTCGGCGGATACGCCGGGCTGGACGGGCGCACGGTGCGGTGGCGGCAGCTGTTCCGGGCCGATTCGCTGCACCGGCTGGCCGGCGACGACTGGGCCGCCTTCGCCGATCTCGGCATCAGGACGGTCATCGACCTGCGCCGCGGTTTCGAGATCGACCGGCACGGCCGGGTGCCCGAGGCGGCCGGCCAGACCTACCTGAACGCGGTGCTGGATCACGTCGAATGGAGCGACGTGCCGCACCCGGACGGGATCAGGCACGAGCGCTGGCTGGCCGACCGCTACCTGAATTTCATCGAAGACGGCCGGGCCGGGATCGCCGCCGCCCTGAGCGCGATCGCCGACCCCGGCGCGGCCCCGGTGGTCGTGCACTGCATGGCCGGCAAGGACCGGACCGGCGTGGTCTGCGCCCTCGCGTTGTCGCTGGTCGGAGTGTCCGATGACGACATCGCCACCGACTACGCCTTGACCGGGGTCTCGATGAGGTCGTTGACCGACTACCTGCGCGTGCACAGTCCGCAGGCCGTCGAGGGCAACGACCACATGTTCGACTCCCCGCGCGAGGCGATGCTGCTCTTCCTCGCCGACCTGCGCGAACGGCACGGCTCGGTGGCGGACTTCGCCGACGAGATCGGTCTCTCCGGCGCTCAGCTCGGCGCGCTGCGCGGGCACCTGCTGACGCCCGCCCCGGCCGTGCCGGACCGTCTCTGAGATCTGCTTCTAGAGAACCCGGTGCACCCAGCCGAACGGGTCTTCCGCGCGGCCGCGCTGAATGCCCTGCAACTGCCTGCGCAGGTCCTCGGTGACCGCGCCGGGACCGCCGTCGGCCACAGTGAACTCGCCGTCGGCGAAGCGGACCGTGCCGATCGGCGTGATCACCGCGGCGGTGCCACAGGCGAAGGCCTCGCGCACCCGCCCGGACGCCGCGCCCTCGCGCCACTCGGCCAGGCTGATCTTCCGCTCCTCGACCTTGCGGCCGTCGCGGGCTGCCAGCTTGAGGATCGAGTCGCGAGTGATGCCCGGCAGGATCGTCCCGGACAGCGGCGGCGTGACCAGCATGCCGTCGTCCAGCACGAGCACCACGTTCATCCCGCCCAGCTCGTCGATGTACGTGCGCTCCACCGCGTCGAGATAGACGACCTGGTCGCAGCCGTGCTCGATCGCCTCGGCCTGGGCTGCCAGGCCGCCGGCGTAGTTGCCCCCGCACTTGGCCGCGCCGGTGCCGCCGGGCGCGGCCCGCGTGTAGTCGGGCGAGACCCACAGGGTGACCGGCTTGACGCCGCCGCTGAAATACGCGCCGGCGGGCGAGGCGATGACCAGGAACAGATATTCCGTCGCCGGGCGGACCCCGAGAAAGACCTCGCTCGCGAACGCGAACGGCCGCAGGTAGAGGCTGCCGTCGGCGGTCTGCGGGATCCACTGCCGGTCGATCGTGATGACCTGCCGCAGCGACTCCAGGAACACCGGCTGCGGGACCTGCGGCATCGCCATCCGCTGGGCGGACGCCGCGAACCGGGCCGCGTTGGCCTCCGGGCGGAACATCGCCACGCCGCCGTCCGGCATCGGGTACGCCTTCAGGCCCTCGAAGATCTCCTGCGCGTAGTGCAGGACCGCGCTGGCCGGGTCCATCGGGATGGGCGCCCGGGCCTCCACCCGCGGCTCGTACCAGCCTTTGCCCTCCGCGTAGCGGATGGTCACCATGTGGTCGGTGAAGATCCGCCCGAAACCGGGGTTGGCAAGCATCGCGCCGCGCTCGGCGTCGCTCACGGGCGCCGGGTTCGGGCGGATCTCGAAGTCGAGGTTGTCACCACCGCTCATGACAAAGACCTGCTTCCTGAAAGATTTCACGCATGAAGAGCACCCCGTGGGTGCCATGAATTTACCCGAACGTTCGTTCAACGACGAGCTCAGGGTGTACGGCAGCATCGACCCGTCGAACGGGCGGACAGTGCTCGGAGCGGAAGCGGGCTCAGGCGGCCGCGGTGGCGGCGACCCGGTCCCCGACCTCGGCGGTGCGCAACGGCACGCCCGGTGTGCGGGACGCGACCTCGGCTGCGACCGCCTCGGATACTCGGCGGGCCGCGTCGTCGTGCCCCAGGTGCTCGAGCAGCATCGAGGCGGAGAGGATGGCGGCAGCCGGGTCGGCGATGCCCTGGCCGGCGATGTCCGGAGCGGAACCGTGCACCGGCTCGAACGTCGACGGATACCGGCGCTCCGGGTTGACGGAGCCGCTCGCGGCCATGCCGATGCCGCCGGTCACGGCAGCGGCGATGTCGGTGAGGATGTCACCGAAGAGGTTGTCGGTCACCACGACGTCGTATCGCTGCGGATTGCTCACCATGAACATGCTCGCCGCGTCGATGTGCTGATACTCCGTGGTGACCTCGGGGAACTCGGCCGCGACCGCGGTGAAGGTGCGCGACCAGAGGCTGCCCGCCTTGGTCAGCACGTTGGTCTTGTGCACGAGGGTGAGGTGCCGGCGGGGGCGGCGGCGGGCCCGGGCGAAGGCGTCCCGGACGACCCGTTCGACGCCGTAGCGCGTGTTCAGGCTTTCCTCGGTGGCGATCTCGGCGGGGGTGTCCTTGTGCAGGACGCCGCCGGCGCCGACGTAGAGGCCCTCGGTGCCCTCGCGGACGCAGACCATGTCGATCTCGCCGGGCTTGATGCCGGACAGCGGGCTGGTCGTGCCGGGCCAGAGCCGGGACGGCCGCAGGTTCACATACTGGTCGAAGTCGAACCGGAGCTTGAGCAGCAGCCCGCGTTCGAGGATGCCGGGCGGGACGCTGGGGTGGCCGATCGCGCCGAGCAGGATGGCGTCGTGACCGGCCAGCTCCTGCTCGACCGACTCCGGCAGCACCTCGCCGGTGCGGTTGTAGAGGCGGGCGCCAAGGTCGTACTCGGAGTAGTCGACACCCGGCAGGACGGCCTCGATCACCTTGCGGGCCTGCGCGGTCACCTCGGTCCCGATGCCGTCACCGGCCACCACCGCGATCCGCGCCACCGTCACTGTGCCCACTCCCTAGGTCGGTCCAACGTCGCCGAGCGTAGCCCGGTGTCCCGATCTCCGGTACGACGGTCCCACTTAATGGACGTTCAAGCGTGGACGATCGAGCGTGGACGGTCACGCCGGTGCCACCCGACGCGAACAACCCCCGGATCGCGGCAACGATCACGGGGGCTGTTGCGACGAGTACACGTGGCTCGGTCCCGCCGGGGGTTGCACTTCACCGCGAGACGGCGGTGAACCCGTCACCCGATGACAGGACCCACCCCACGGCCGTGCGGCACGGCCCACGCTAGCGATCCAGACTAATGACAGCAAGACGCCTGCCCGCGTGTCGGCCGGAGGTTCGTGAGCCGGGCCGGCGGGTGTGGCACCATGCGCCGGTGAGTTTCGACCTCGTGGTGTGGGCCATGGACAACTCGGATCTGCCGGACGCCGTGCGCGCCGCCCATCAGCGCTGCGCCCGCGGCGAGCATCCGCAGCGTACCGCCGACCCCCGGGTCGTCGCCTTCTACGACGCGCTGACCAGCGACTATCCCGATCGCGGGCCGCGGGCCGGACTGCCGGGCACCCCGTGGGCCAGCACGCCACTGCACGCCGCCGCCGACCACGTCCAGATGCGCCTGGACGAGTCCTGCCCGGACGCCGTGCTGGAGACCATCGAACGGCTGGCCCGCGAGTTCGACCTCGACCTGCTAGACCTACAGGACGGCTCGGTCTACCCGCCACCGGCCCGCACCCGCACCCGCACCACCTGACGCCGCCCGGACCGCACCACCTGACGCCGCCCGCACGGGCAGGTGCGCGCCGCGCCGGCAGATCCGCGTCGCGGCGGGGTAGATGCGTGTCGGCTACTCCTCGCCGCGCAGGTCGACGATGCTGCCGCGGGCCGACCCGATCGCCGTGGCGACCGTGGAGAGCAGCTCGGCGTCCACCGAGGAGTCGACGGTCAGCGCCATCAACGCCTCCCCGCCCGCCTCCCGTCGGCCCACCTGCATCGCGGCGATGTTGACCCCGGCCTCGCCCAGGATCGTGCCGATTGCGCCGACCACCCCGGGCCGGTCCGCATACCGGAAGAACAGCAGCACGCCCTCGGCGGCCAGCTCCAGGTCGAAGCCGTCCACCGCGGTGAGCTTGCGGATCTCCCGGGCGCCGGACACGCTGGCCGTCCCGGCCACACTGACGATGCGTCCGTCCGGCAACGCCCCGCGTACGGTGATCACGGTCTGCTGGTCGGCATCGTGGTCGTTGACGACCAGCTCGACCTCGACGCCGCGGTCCTGGGCCAGTTTCGGGGCGTTGACGTAGGTGACGCGCTCCTCGACGACCGAGCTGAAGAGGCCCTTCGTCGCCGCCAGCTTGAGCACCGCGACGTCGTGCGACACGATCGCGCCGCTCGCCTCCACGGTGACACTCGCGGCCACCCCGCCGGCCACCGCGGTGAAGACCTTGCCCAGCTTCTCGGCCAGCCCCAGCAGCGGCCGGACGTCCTCGTCCACGACACCGCCGGCCTGCACATTCACCGCGTCGGGGACGAACTCGCCCTGCAGCGCCAGTTTCACGCTGCGGGCCACCGCCAGGCCTGCCTTGTCCTGCGCCTCGGCCGTCGACGCACCCAGGTGCGGGGTGACCACCACGTTGTCGAAGTCGAACAACGGCGACGAGGTGGCCGGCTCGGTGACGAAGACGTCGATGCCCGCGCCGGCGACCCGGCCGGTGGCCAGCGCGTCGACCAGCGCCTGCTCGTCGATCAGGCCGCCGCGGGCCGCGTTCACGATCCGCACCCCCGGCTTGACCGTCGCCAGCTCCTTCGCCCCGATCAGGCCGAGCGTCTCCGGCGTACGCGGAAGGTGTATCGAGATGAAGTCGCTCTCCCGCAGTAGCTCGTCCAGTCCGACCAGCCGCACCCCGAGCTGCGCCGCCCGAGCCGGCTGGATGTACGGGTCGTAGGCGATCAGCCGGGTGCCGAAGGCGGCCATCCGCTGGGCGAAGAGCACGCCGATCCGGCCCAGCCCGACCACGCCGACGGTCTTGCCCTGCACCTCGACCCCGGTGTATTTCGACCGCTTCCACTCGCCGCGCTTGAGGGCGGTGCTGGCGCTGGCCGTGTGCCGGGCGACCGCGAGCAGCAGCGCGATGGCCTGCTCGGCGGCCGAGACGATGTTGCTGGTCGGCGCGTTCACCACCATCACGCCCTGGGCGGTGGCGGCCGGTACGTCGACGTTGTCGAGGCCGACGCCGGCCCGGGCGACGACCTTGAGCCGGGGCGCGGCCTTGATCACCTCCGCGTCGACCCGGGTCGCGCTGCGCACGATCAGCGCGTCGGCGTCGGGCAGCTCGGCCAGCAGCGCCAACCGGTCGGTGCCGTCCACCTGCCGCACGTCGTAGTCCCAGGCCAGGACGTCGATGGCGGCCGGCGCCAGCTCCTCGGCGATCAGAACGACCGGAGTCATGGGTCTCCCAGGGTCTCGCCGTGCCCGTCCCCGCGATCGTAGGCGGACGGGGGTCTCGGCGGCGTGTCATCCCGCACACACGTTCGTGACGGAGTCGTGCCGCAGTGTGTCTGTTCCCAGGCGGACAGCGCAAGACATTGGGCC
>JAVHVY010000258.1:0-2678 GCA_032160305.1 Actinoplanes sp. | reverse complement strand
TGACGACATGAAGGGCGAGCTGCCGGTGCTCGGCCGGCTGATGGAGCAGGGCGTCTACGGGCCGCTCGAGTCGTGCGATCCGCCCATCACCGTGCCCGCCTGGTCGTGCATGATGAGCTCGAAGGATCCCGGCACGCTGGGCTTCTACGGGTTCCGAAACCGCAAGGATCACTCCTACGACGGACTGACGTTCGCCACTGCCGAGAAGATGAAGGAGGACCGCCTCTGGGACATCCTGTCGCGTGCGGGCAAGCACGTGGTCGTTCTGGGTGTGCCGCAGACGTTCCCGCCCAGCAAGGTCAACGGCGAGATGGTCGGCTGCTTCCTGTCTCCCTCCACCGAGTCGCGCTACACCTATCCCGACGAGCTGCGTGACGAGATCCGCAGCGTGGTGGGGGAATACATGGTGGACGTGCCCAACTTCCGCACCGACGAGAAGGACCGCGTCCTGCGCGACATCAACGAGATGACGAAGCGCCGCTTCGCGCTCGCCCGGCACCTGCGCGACTCGCGGCCGTGGGACTTCTTCATGATGGTGGAGATGGGCCCCGACCGCCTGCACCACGGCTTCTGGCGCTACTACGACCCCAAGCACCCCGATTACGAGCCGGGCACCGCCTACGAGACGGCGTTTCGCGACTACTACCGCTATCTCGACTCCGAGATCGGCTCGCTGATCGAGGGCCTCGACGACGAGACGGGGCTGATGGTGGTGTCCGACCACGGCGCGCAGTCGATGTACGGCGGCATCCAGGTGAACGAGTGGCTGATACAGGAGGGCTACCTGAAGCTGGCCGAGCCGCCGGCCGCCCCCGGGCCGATCGGCAAGATGAAGATCGACTGGCCGCACACCCGCGTCTGGGCCGACGGCGGCTACTACTCGCGCATCTTCCTGAACGTCAAGGGCCGCGAGCCCGAGGGCGTCATCGACCCCGCCGAGTACGAGAGCGTCCGCGAAGAGTTGATCGCGAAGCTCGAGGTGCTGGGCGACGAGCAGGGCGCCTCGATCGGTACCCGCGTCTATCGCCCCGAGCAGCTCTATCACGAGGTCAACGGGGTGGCTCCCGACCTGATCTGCTACTTCGGCAACCTCACCTGGCGATCGATCGGATCGGTGGGAGACGGCCGCGTGCACGTGCGTGAGAACGATACCGGCCCGGACGACGCAAACCACGCCAAGTTCGGCATCTACATCATGGACGGCCCCGGCATGCCGGCCACGCCGCCGGCCGACGCCAGCCTGTTCGACATCGCGCCCACGGTGCTGACGCTGATGGGGCAGCCGGTGCCCGGCGACATGCAGGGCCACAGCCTGGTCTAGGTCGGCCGGACGGGGTCTGACCCCCGAAACGCCCCGAATTCTACGATTCTCGTGCCATCAGCCCGATACCGGTACGAATATGCCCATGCAGCAGGCTTTCGGCTCGGCAATTCGCAAGAATTGGGGGTCAGACCCCAGAGTCGCGTTGCGCCGGCGTGACAGGGTCGTGAATGTGTTGTGCGACCTCAATGCGTCGGCAGCCTCCGGCGCGATGGAGCGCGGCGCGGCGACGTCCCAAAGGGGTTCCCAGCAGCTACCATCGCGGCATGCCCGTGCGCCCCTCCAGACGGCGTCAGATCGCACGCGTGCGTGAGATCACCCAGGTCGCCGCCCGGCACGGCTTCGGCTACGCCTTCGAGCGGCGACCCAGGCGCGGTGCCGATACGCCCGAGCTTTCCCTGGAAGCACGCGGCCGGCACCTGCGGGAGATGCTGGACGAGCTGGGCCCGACCTTCGTCAAGTTCGGCCAGCTGCTCTCGATCCGGGCCGACGTGATCCCCGAGGAGATCGTGGTGGAGCTGCGTCTGCTGCAGGACTCCGTGACGCCGGTCCCGTTCGAGGACGTGGAGCAGGTGATCCAGCGCGAGCTGAAGGCGGACATCGACCGCCTGTTCGCCTGGTTCGACCCCGTGCCGGTGGCCGCGGCCTCGATCGGGCAGGTGCATCTGGCCGACCTGCACACGGGACGCTCGGTGGCGGTGAAGGTGCAGCGGCCCAACGCTCCCCGCCAGATCGAGGCCGACATCGCGCTGCTGCACCAGGTCGCCCGGATCGTCCAGGCCCGCGTCGAACGGCTCGAGTTCGTCGATACGGTCGAGCTGGTGAACGAGTTCGCGCGCTCGATCAGGCGCGAGCTCGACTACCGGATCGAGGCCCGAAACGCCGAGTTGTTCCGGCGCAACTTCGCCGACCGCCCCGGCGTGGTGATCCCGAAGGTGTACTGGACGTACTCCAGCGAGCGCGTCCTGACGCTGGAGCGGATCGAGGGAACCAAGCTGGGCGACCTTGACCTGAACACGCTCGAGCAGGCCGAGCGGCGCCGGCTGGCGCACCTGCTGGCCGAGACGTGGCTGGAGATGATCTTCCGCCACGGCACCTTCCACGCTGATCCACACCCGGCCAACGTGTTCGTGATGGACGACGGCCGGCTGGGCCTGGTCGACTTCGGCATCACCGGCGCCCTCTCGCCACAGGACATGCGCAACCTGACGCGGCTGCTGGTGGACGCCGTGAACGAGAACGTCGACCAGCTGCCGCGGCGGCTGCGCGACCTCGGCGTGCGATTCAACCGCGAGCAGGAGGAGGAGTTCCGGCTGGAGCTGCGCGAGGTCTACTACCGCTACCACGGCGCTGCGCT
>JAVHVY010000244.1:0-3880 GCA_032160305.1 Actinoplanes sp. | reverse complement strand
AGCTCTCAGACCTACGGGCGGGGACCACTGTCGCGCCGGAAGACGAGCGCGCCGCAGCAGTTGAAGCACTCGCCAAATTGACGCGTGACCTTACCCCGGGCCTATGCCACGGCGACGCATCCCGCGGAAACATCATAGCCAGCGGTCCCGATCATTGGAAGTTTATCGATCCGCGAGGTATGTCCGGAGAATCTGCGTACGACGTGGCGGTCTTGGCCAACAGAGTCGTACGTTTTCGACATTCTGCAAATCTCATACAGCGCATTGCGAAGCTATCGGATGCCTCGCCCGAGCGTGTATCGGCTTGGATGGCAATCGCGGAAGCGGCCAGGGTTTGAATCCGCTATTCCAAATCCTCTACAGCGAATAGCCCATCGGTGGAGCACCCCACTCCCACCGCCACCTGAAAGATCTTTTCACAGGTACTACACTTGCTCGCCGAATCGAACAAATCGTCAAGGAGGTAAGATGGCGGACTCGGCGGGTGCTGGCTACTCCTCGGACTGGATCAGCGAAGCCGGGCTGGACCTTGACGCGGGTTATTGCATCACCTTCGTGCGAGGAGTGGGGCCGCGTGAGGCGCTGCATCGTCTGGGTGTCAGCGATGCGGCCATCCGAAACGCCACATGGACCGAGTTCACGGCTCAAAACGATCAGCGTGAGCTCACCCGCCTCATCCCCGGTGTCGCCGCCGCGTTCGTCATGGGTGCGCACGTCGTCCTAGTCGAGGACATCGGGTATTGGGGGCGTCTACCGGAGTGGGCCAAGCCGGTGTCGCGGGGCACCGAAACCCTCAACGTCTACCTCAGCCCCACCAGCCTGGTAGAGGAGCTGAGCATCTACCGGGACGGTAAGAGGGTGGCCTTCGTCTCCGGTGACGAGCCAGAGGTTATCGAGGGCAGCGATGCGGACCTGGCCGGACGGCTGATTGAGCTGACTTTCGAAGCCCTCCAGCCCTGGAACGAGAATGACGCGGCACCCGAAGACTTCAGCTACGGGCGGGTGGACCTGCTTCAGGTCGCCTGTGGCTACCTCGGGCTGCAACCGGAAGCGCCGGACATCAGCGGGCCGGTATTGGGGGCACTCGTGGAGTACCGGTAATGATCACCAACTTGGTCACAACCTGAGCCTGGTCCCGTCGGCAGTGTGCGATCGCAGCGCTCGCCGAGCACGCCCATTAGTCAACGGGTGGGCTGATGCGGACGGCACGATCGGGCACCGGGCACTCAAGCACCGAGGCCGAAACGCGACCCGCGACGTTCCGGCAGCCCCGGCCCTCTGTTCCCTTCTTGACCGGCATCTCGTCAAGCACCCCGCCGGAGTGAACGGCCGGCTGTTTGTCACCCGACGCGGCCCCCCGGCGGGAAGTATCGGCCCACGGCCGGGCAGCCGCTGACGAACAACGCCTACGGGACGGCGTGGCGCAAGGCGAGAGAGAAGGCCCCCACGCCCGTACAGCAGCGCTCGCCGCTTGCCCGTAGGCCGTACGACCTGCGGCACGCGGCAGTCTCACTCTGGCTCAACGCAGGGGTTCCCGCGCCGCAGGTTGCCGAGTGGGCCGGGTGCAGCGTGCACGTTCTGGTGAAGGTCTACGCGAAGTGCATCGACGGCCAGCAGGAGGGAGCCAAGAGGCGGATCGAGGAGGCGCTCAAGGTCGAGGATGAGGAGCCCGGCCACCCGGAAGGATCTTGACCAAACTTTGCCGCGCATTTGCCGTGACGAGTGAGATCAAGCGGTTCTGAGTGAGACCGAGTGAGATCAACGAAGAAGGCCCCTCCCGGCTGTTTTACCAGGTGAGGGGCCTTTCTTGGCTGCGTGTGGCGAGTGAAGGATTCGAACCTTCGAAGCTTTCGCGACGGATTTACAGTCCGCTCCCATTGGCCGCTCGGGCAACCCGCCTGGGCATGCTGCCGTGGTCTTCCTGGCAGCGGAGAACAGGATAACCGCATCGGCGAGTGGATCCGCAACCGGGTACGGTCGGCATGTCGGGGGGCCTTGGCGGCCTCGGCCGGCACATCGAGACGGACCATCAGCGGGAGTTAGATCATGGCAGCCAGCCCGTCGTTCGACGTCGTCAGCAAGGTCGACCGGCAGGAGGTCGACAACGCCTTCCACCAGACGGAGAAGGAGCTCGGGACCCGGTTCGACTTCCGGGGGACCGGCACGGTCGTCGCCAAATCCGGTGAGGAGGGCGTCACCATCACCTCCGAGACCGAGGAGCGGGCCGTCGCCGCGCTGGATGTCTTCAAGGAGAAGCTCGTGAAGCGGAACATCTCCCTGAAGGCGTTGGACGCCGGCGAGCCGCGACAGTCGGGCAAGACGTACAAAATCGATTGCAAGATTGTTGAAGGTATCGAGACCGACAAGGCCAAGGTGATCAGCAAGAAGATCCGCGACGAGGGGCCCAAGGGGGTCCAGGCGCAGATCCAGGGCGATCAGCTCCGGGTGACCGGCAAGAAGCGTGACGACCTGCAGGCTGTCATCGCCCTGCTGAAGGGCGAGGACTTCGGGGTCGCGCTGCAGTTCACCAACTACCGGTAAGGGCGCCGGTGCGCGGTCCAGACTGTGGGTATGAACCTCGGGGTGGTTACCGTGCTGGGCGGCGCGGCGATCGGGCTCGCGCTGGCGCTGTTCGGGGTGACGATGCTGGTCACCGGGCGGGCGCCGGCCATGATCGCGCGATCCTTCCGGGACGTGCGCGACGCGGCCCTCTATCACCTTCTGTTCGGCCTGGCCCTGGTCGTGTTGGCGGTCGGGACGAGTCTGCGCGGCGGAGTCGCGCCGATCGCGTCGGCCGTCATCGGCGTCGTCCTGGTCGGCATCGCCCTCGCCAGGCACCGCCCGCGCGGCCGCCGCTCGGCGGACCACGAATGAGAAGCCGCACCTCGGCAGCAAGGCCGGTCGGCGGACCACGAATGAGAAGTCGCGGATCGGCGGTAAAGCGGTAAGGCGGATCGGCGGTAAGAAGGAGTGCCTGTGATCGACCCGGTTGTCGACCTTGAGTGGGTGTTGGGGCAGGGTGCCCGGGTGGTGCTCGCCGACGTCCGCTGGTATCTGGACGGGCGCTCGGGCGCCGCCGCGTACCGGAGCGGCCATCTGCCGGGCGCGGTCTTCGTCGATCTGGACCGGTGGTTGGCCGCACCCGGCTCGCCGGCCGAGGGCCGGCACCCGCTGCCGGCTCCGGAGGTTTTCGCACAGGGCATGGCCGAGGCGGGCATCGGCGAGGACGACACCGTGATCGCGTACGACGACGCCGGTGGGGTCATCGCCGCCCGGCTGGTCTGGATGCTGCGGGTCACGGGCCACGACGCCGCGCTGTTGGACGGGGGCCTGACCGCGTACGCCGGGGAACCGCAGACCGCTGAGCCGTCGCGTACCGAAAGGGTCTTCTCCGCCCGGCCGTGGCCGGCGGCGCGTCTCGCGGACATCGACGACGCGGCCGGCGGGTCCTCTGTGGTGCTCGACGCCCGCGACCGGGCGCGCTTCCGGGGTGACACCGAGCCGGTCGACCCCCGGCCGGGGCACATTCCGGGCGCCCGCAGCCTCCCGTGTCGGGACAACGTGGACGCGACCGGGCGATTCCTGCCGGTGGCGGAGCTGCGTCGGCGCTTCGCGGGGGTCGGTGTGACTGATGGTGCGGACGTCGTCTCCTACTGTGGATCGGGGGTTACGGCATGTCACACCTTGATCGCGCTGGAGCATGCCGGCCTCGGGGCCGGCCGTCTCTACCCGGGCTCGTGGTCGCAGTACAGCGCCGACGAGTCCCGCAAGGCCGCTACCGGCGACTAGTCGGGGCGTCCGGCCAGGCCGCGCGCCTCGTCCACTTGCTCCGGATCCAGTCCCGCGTACCCGGTGCGTTCGTGCTGGCGGGCCTGGTCCT
>JAVHVY010000117.1:0-33983 GCA_032160305.1 Actinoplanes sp. | reverse complement strand
CGCGAGGTCCTGGGGCGCCAGCAGGGTCGGCGTGCCGCCGCCGACGAAGACGGTGTCGACCCGGCCGGGCGCGACGACACCGGCGGCCAGGGCCAGCTCGCTCAGCACCGCGTCGGCGTAGCCCTCCCGGCTCGCGCCGCCGCCCAGCTCACTGGCCGTGTAGGTGTTGAAGTCGCAGTAACCGCACCGGCTGGCGCAGAACGGGACATGGACATAAACCCCGAAACCGTCGCGCCCGACCTGTGTCAGGGCGGAATCGGGGAGGGAACCGTCGGTGGGAACCGGTTCTCCGTCGGGATGTGCGCCGGCCATCGGTCAAGTGTGCCTGGCGCTGGTTAGGGTTCCGGCATGGAGCTGGTTCGCACCGCCGCCGCCGGCGGCATCGCCACGCTGACGCTGAACAGCCCGGCGAACCGCAACGCCCTGTCCACGCCGCTGATCCACCGGCTGCTCGATCTGCTCGGCGCGGCGCTGACCGACACCGCCGTCCGGGTGGTCGTGCTCTCGCACACCGGCCCGGTCTTCTGCTCCGGCGCCGACCTGAAGGAGACCGCCGAGGCCCGCGAAGGCGCGAAACTCCCGGTCGAGCTGCTGGCCGACGTGCTCGCCGCGATCTGGGAGTTCCCGAAACCGGTGCTGGCCCGGGTGGGCGGCCCAGCCCGGGCCGGCGGGCTCGGCCTGATCGCGGCCGCCGACCTGGCCGTCTGCAGCCGGGACGCGACATTCGCCTTCTCCGAGGTACGTCTCGGGGTGATCCCCGCGGTGATCAGCGCCACGGTGCTGCCGCGACTGGCCGCGCGCGCCGCGGCGGAGCTGTACCTGACCGGATCGGTCTTCACCGGCGAGCGCGCCCAGGAGATCGGGCTGGTGACCCGCGCGGTCGAGGCCGAGGCCCTGGACGCGACAGTCACGGCGTACGCGAGAGAACTGGTCCTGGGCGCGCCGAGCGCGCTGGCCGGCACCAAGCAGCTGCTGCGCCGGCGGCCGGGCGAGTCGATCCGGGCCGACCTGGCCGACCTGGCGGCGCGCTCCACGGGATATTTCACCTCGGCCGAGGGACGCGAGGGCGTCGCGGCCTACCGGGCGAAGCGCCCGGCGAGCTGGGTGCCCGCCACGGCCGCCGAGTGACCGGGGTCGCGCGCGCTCGTTGGCTAGGCTTGAGGGGCTCAGGAGGGAGTAGCGTGCGCAAGCCGATCGGGCTGGTCGTCGTGCTCGTGCTTCTGGGCGCCCTCGGCGTGGTGATCGGGGTCAATTCGATCCACGGCAAGCTGCCACACCTGGGCCCGGAGTGCACGGTGAAGGCCGACGGCGAGGTTGCTCTCGACTTCACCCAGATGGCGAACGCGGCCACCATCGCCGCCGTCGGCGTCCGCCGCAAGATGCCCGAACGCGCCGTCGTCGTCGCCCTCGCCACCGCCTTGCAGGAGTCGAAGCTGGAGAACCGCGACGACGGCGACCGCGACTCGCTCGGCCTCTTCCAGCAACGCCCCAGCCAGGGCTGGGGCGCGGCCGACAAACTCCAGGACCCGCGGTACGCCGCGAACAAGTTCTACTCGGCACTGAAGAAGGTCAAGGGCTGGAAGGCCATGCGGGTCACCGACGCCGCGCAGAAGGTGCAGAAGTCGGCCTACCCCAATGCGTACGAGAAGTGGGCCGACGAGTCGGCGGTGCTGGCCCGGGCGCTGACCGGCAAAGCCACCGGGGCGGTCGCGTGCACGGTCAGCGGTAAGCCGGTGCTACGCGGAGCCGCCGCGGCCGCCGCGCTGACCGAGGGCCTGAAACTCGACTGGGGCAGCGGCATGGCGACCGTGGTGGCCGACCCGGGAGCGGGCTTCACCGTCGACGTGAGCGACCCCAGCGCAGGCTGGCGCTACGCACACTGGCTGGTCTCGCACGCCAGCGACACCGGTCTCGAACGGGTGCGCTTCGCCGACCTGCAATGGCAGGCCGCCGAAGGCCAGTGGCAGCCGGTAACCACCGATAGGGGCGCCGCCGAGCGCCGGGTGATCGCCCACGTCTTCAGCTGACGTGGTCACGGCGGGACGATGAGACCGTTCGATGTCCCTTTACCAGTGGTACCGCCACTCTGTGTGTCCATTCACGACCCCTCCGCACATAGCGCTGCGTATACCTTCACATGGACAGACAGCAACAGTCCTGGTACTAGTTAGGTCGTGTTGAGGGCCGTGGAATGGATCCTGCTGGGAGCCGCAAGCGCTGGGGCGATAGGCGTCGGCGTCTTCCGGTACCACCCGGCCCGGATCGGGCCGTGGATGCTGCTCGCCGCGTCGGTGGTGAGCCTCGCGGTCGGCGACATCTTCTACGCCGTCGACCGGATGACCGCCGCGGATCTCTGCTACACGGCGATGTTCCTGCTGGTCGCGCTGTGCCTGTTCCAGCTCACCCGGGGCGGGGCGGTGCTGGCCGACCGGGCCCGGCTGATCGACCTGGTCGCGTTCACCTGCTCGTCCCTGCTCGTGGTGTGGGTCTTCGTCCTGCCCCGCACCGGCCTGATCGCCGGCATCTCCGCCTCCGACGTGCTGGGCGACCTGCTGCTGGTCGTCGTCTCCGCCCGGCTGATCGTGGCCGCCTGGCGCAACTGGTCGGCCATTCTGCTCGGGATCGGCTCGCTCGGCGTCCTCGCCTCGGACGTGGCCTATCCGCTGTTTCACGACTGGATCGGTGAAGTCGGCTACATCGTGCTCTATCTGAGCTGGGGGGCGGCCGCGCTGCACCCGTCGATGGCCCGGCTGACCACCCCGGTGCGGCTGCGGCAGACGCCATGGCACGGCCGGTGGGCGATCCTGCTCGGCCTGTCGTTGGCGACCCCGCCGACCGTGCTCATGATCGAATCGTTGGGCGGCGAGGTGCGCGACGGATTCGTGATCGCCGTCGTCAGCGCGCTGACCCTGGCACTGACCTTCACCCGGCTCGCCGACTCGCTGCGCCAGCACAGCGCGGCCCTGACCCGCGAGCGCGGGCTGCGGGAGGCGAGTACGGCCCTGGTGTCGGCTTCGGACCTGCCCGCCGTGGACGAAGCCGTCCGAGCCGCTGTCGCGCAGCTGCTGCCGGGCGTGCACCACGTCGTATTCGCCGTCGACAACCGCCAGCTGGCCGTCGAGACGCCACCCGCGGGAGCGTCCAGCCCGCGCAGCTGGTGGGTCACTCCGGTCGGCGACCAGCACACGATGGTGTGCCCCCTGTGGCTGGAACCCCTTGCCGTGGCCCGCCCCAGCGGCGGCGCCCTGGTCCTGACCGGCGGACGGGAGGCGCTGGCCGCCGCCCAGGACACCCTCGAGGTGCTGGCCGGACAGGCCGCCCTGGCCCTGGACCGAATCACCCTGGTCGAGGCGGTCGGCCGCCGCGACAGCGACCTCTACCTGCGAACGGTCATCCGCAACACCGCTGACGCGATGCTGGTGATCGACGCCGACCAGCGCATCCGGTACGCGAGCCCGGCCCTACGCACGATGCTCGGCATGACCGACCTGCCCCCGCTGGCGACCCTGCAGGACCTGGTCCGCCCGGACGACCGCGGCCAGGTCACCCAGGCCCTGCAGAACGAAGGCGACGGCGTGGTCTTCTGTACGCTGCGCCGCCCGGACGAGACCCAGGTGCTGGTCGAGGCGACCTACCGGGACCTGCGCAAGGACCGGCTGGTGCAGGGCCTGGTGGTGACGATGCGGGACGTGACCTCGGGCCACAAGCCGGGCGAACAGCTGCCCGTCCTGGAACACCAGGAAGAACTACCGGCCTGGGTCAACCGGCGCAGCGCCCAACACAAATTCCGCTACTGAACGGGGTCGCCGCGCACCTTAGGGCGGCCGGGCCTCACCGGGCCGTCAAGCACGACAAAGGGCACCGCCAGGGACGTTGTCCGGCGGTGCCCGGTTGTGTCGAAGACCGGCTCGGGGAGCTCCGAGCACGGACTCAGCGTTGGGTCAGGCCGACAGCGCGGCGATCCGCTTGGCGATGGCCGACTTGCGGTTCGCCGCCTGGTTCTTGTGGATAACGCCCTTGCTGGCAGCCTTGTCGAGCTGACGAGAGGCGGCCCGCAGCAGCGCGGTGGCCTTCTCGTTGTCGCCGGCCACGCTCGCCTCGTTGAGCTTGCGGATCACGGTCTTCAGCGACGACTTGACCGACTTGTTGCGCAGCCGGGCCTTCTCGTTCTGCCGGTTGCGCTTGATCTGGGACTTGATGTTCGCCACGCGACAGCCTTGTCCTGACTAGTTACGGAAAAATGGTCTCGAGCGGTGGCCACAGCAGCAAACGGCAGCGCGTCACCACACGCGATAAATCAGACTACCAGCCCGCCTCCGACCGACCAAAACGACCACCCCGCTCCCGGGTTCACCCGCCCCGGTGCGGGGTCGTCGTCGCGTACCGGAAAGGGGTTAAATTTTGATCCTGTTTTAGGGGATTGTGCCCGGTTGGGATGGACCTTGATCTTGGGGTCGGAAAGTGTCGTAGCCGGCTGGCAGGATCGCTGGTATGAGAACAGACGATTTCTGGGCGGTCATCGAGCGGGCGACCGCCGAGCGGCCGGCCTCCCCCGGTGATGTTGCCAAGCGCGCCGCCGCCGAGCTGGCCGGGTGGGAGCCGGCGGAGATCGTCGCCTGGCAGCAGCACCTCGGCAAGGTCATGGCCGCTTCCGGGACGGAGGATCTTTGGGCCGCCGCCTATCTGATCAACGGTGGGTGTTCCGACGAGGGCTTCGACAATTTCCGCGGCTGGCTGATCGCCCACGGGCGGGAGGCCGTGTCCCGGGCTGTCCGCGAGCCGGATTCGCTTGCCGAGATGCCCGTGGTCAAGGCCGCGGCCGACACCGGCGCCGTCTTCGAGGCCGGGCCGGTGGTGTCCATCGCCGCCGACGCATATGCACAGGCCACAGGTGCTGAGCTGCCACCGTCCGAGGCGCCGCCGACCCGGCCCGACCCGGCCGATCTGTGGGATTTCGATGACGAGGAGGAGATGCTTCGCCGGCTGCCCCGGCTGGCGGCGCTGTTCCTCGCGCCGCCCGACTGAGCGCCCAGCGCCGGGCTGTCCCCCCGACGTGGGACGATAGAGTCCGGCCGGGCGATGACTCGGCACTCCCGCAGCTCGACAAGAACGGACGACCGTGCCTGGACCGCTCGACCCCGGCGTGAACATCATCGGAGCGACCGATCCGGGTCGCATCCGGAATTTCTGCATCATCGCGCACATCGACCACGGCAAGTCGACGTTGGCCGACCGCATGTTGCAGATCACCGGGGTGGTCGACCCACGGCAGATGCGCGCGCAGTATCTCGACCGGATGGACATCGAGCGCGAGCGCGGCATCACGATCAAGTCGCAGGCCGTGCGGATGCCCTGGGTGGTCCGTGAGGGGGAAAAACAGGGCGACACGGCCGTTCTCAACATGATCGACACTCCGGGTCACGTCGACTTCACCTACGAGGTCTCCCGCAGCCTCGCCGCCTGCGAGGGCGCGGTCCTGCTGGTCGACGCCGCGCAGGGCATCGAGGCGCAGACCCTGGCCAACCTGTATCTGGCGATGGAGAACGACCTGCGCATCATCCCGGTGCTCAACAAGATCGACCTGCCGGCGGCACAACCGGAGAAGTATGCCGAGGAGCTGGCGAAACTGATCGGCTGCGAGCCCGAGGACGTGCTGCGGGTCTCCGGCAAGACCGGCATCGGGGTCGCGCACCTGCTCGACGAGGTGGTGCGTCAGTTCGTGCCCCCGGTCGGCGACGCGGCGGCCCCCGCCCGCGCGATGATCTTCGACTCGGTCTATGACGTCTACCGGGGCGTGGTCACCTATGTCCGGGTGATCGACGGCCGGATCGAGGCCCGCGACCGGATCAAGATGATGTCCACCGGCGCGGTGCACGAGCTGCTGGAGATCGGCGTCGTCTCACCGGAGATGGAGAAGGCGGGCGCGCTCGGCGTCGGCGAGGTCGGCTACCTGATCACCGGCGTGAAGGACGTCCGCCAGTCCCGGGTCGGTGACACGGTGACCGGCAACAATCGCCCGGCCACCACCGCGCTGGGCGGCTATTCCGACCCGAAGCCGATGGTCTACTCAGGCCTGTACCCGATCGACGGTTCCGACTACCCGGCCCTGCGCGATGCCCTCGACAAGCTGCAGCTCAACGACGCTTCGCTGACGTACGAGCCGGAGACCAGCGCCGCGCTCGGCTTCGGGTTCCGGTGCGGCTTCCTCGGCCTGCTGCACCTGGAGATCATCGCTGAGAGGCTGGAACGCGAGTTCAACCTCGACCTGATCTCCACCGCGCCGAACGTGGTGTATCGCGTCTTCACTGAGGACGCCGCCGAGTTCGTCGTGACCAACCCGAGCGAGTTCCCGGACGGCAAGATCGCCGAGATTCACGAGCCGGTGGTCCGCGCCACTGTCCTGGCGCCGAACGAGTACGTCGGCGCGGTGATGGAGCTCTGCCAGAGCCGCCGCGGCCAGTTGCTGGGCATGGAGTACATCTCCACCGAACGGGTCGAGCTGCGCTACATGCTGCCCCTCGGTGAAATCATTTTCGACTTCTTCGACCAGCTCAAGAGCAAGACGAAGGGGTATGCGTCGCTCGACTACGAGCCGTCCGGCGAGCAGGTGGCCGACCTGGTCAAGGTGGACATCCTGCTGCACGGCGAGCCGGTCGACGCCTTCAGCGCGATCGTGCACAAGGACAAGGCGTACAACTACGGCGTCACGATCGCGGCGAAGCTGCAGAAGCTGATCCCCCGCCAGCAGTTCGAGGTACCGATCCAGGCGGCGATCGGCAGTCGCATCATCGCCCGCGAGACGATCCGGGCGATCCGCAAGGATGTGCTGGCCAAGTGCTATGGCGGTGACATCAGCCGGAAACGCAAACTGCTGGAGAAGCAGAAGGAAGGCAAGAAACGGATGAAGATGGTCGGCCGTGTCGAGGTGCCCCAGGAGGCCTTCATCGCCGCGCTGTCGACGTCCGACTCGGCCGACCCGAAGGCAGGAAAAAAGTAGGAATGGTTTGGGCTTCTGGCCACTCGGGCATCTGTGCTTCGACGAACGCAACGGATGCTTCACCCCCGAGAGGATCGATCCCCATGACTGTTAGCGGCATCATCTCCGCGATCATCGTCGGCCTCATCATCGGCGCGCTTGGTCGCCTGGTGGTACCCGGCAAGCAGAGCACCCCGATCTGGTTGACGATCGTGATCGGTATCGTCGCCGCGCTGCTGGGCACGGTCATCGCCCGCGCCGTGGGCGTCGCCGACACCAAGGGCATCGACTGGATCGAGCTGCTCTTCCAGGTGGTCCTCGCGGCCATCGGCGTTGCCCTGACCTCGGGCATCGGCCGCCGCGGCGTCACCCGTTGACCGCAGCACCCGCGTGCAGCGCCGACCCCTTCGGGGGCCGGCGCCGCACGCGTTTCCCGGCAGGTCACTCGTAGCGGCGCGCGCCTGATTGCCGGTCGCGCTGGTGGTGGGTGTCGAGCCGCTCGTTGGAGGCCGGGGGGCCGTTGAGGGTGCTGGTGTCCGCGGCAGCCGCCGGGGCCTTGGTGCTGCGCTCGGGACGCCGTAGGTCGACCGTGCGGGCACCGCCGGCCGGCTCGTCGGCGGCTTCGGAGGTCTCGCCCGGGCGCCGGCGCACCGCCGCGGAACGGCGGGACGGGCGCCGGCCGACGCCACGCCCACCGCCCGGCACCACATCTCCGCCGCTCGAACCGCTCCAGGCGCCCCGCTTGCCGGCAACCGGCCCAGCGTCCCGGTCGCCACTACCTGCCGGCTCCACTGCGGCAACGCGCGGCACTGCGGCAACGCGCGGCACTGCAGTAACGCGCGGCGCTGGGGAACCAGCGGTGGTCGGGGGCACGGTTCCGGGTGGGGCAGGTGTCGGGGCAGCCGGCTGGGTCGACCTGACAGCTGCCGCTGCCCGGCCGTCGACGACCGCCGGGCCAGGTGAGCTCGACTGAATCTCGGCGCGCGTGCGCGCAGCCGGGAGCCGCTTCCGGTCCGGCCGCGGGAAGCCGAGACCTGTCGTGTGCGCCTGAGTCTGAGTCTGAGTCTGAGTCTGAGCCTGCGGAGAGCGTGCCGCCGGCGACCGGGCCACCAGGCCGGCGATCGCGTCGTTGAGTTTCACCATGGCCGCCACGGTCGCCGGCAGGACCAGCACGCCCCACCAGCTCACCAGCTCGGCGAGAGCGAGCAGCAGGCCGAGCGCGACGGAGCCTTCGAGGAAGGCGAAGCACAGGAAGCCGCTGGGCGCCAGATTTCTCAGCCGCAGCAGGCGCGCATACGTCGGCTGGTGACCGGGGGACCGCCGGGCCGGCATCGCCGCGGTCATCGGCCACCACCGGACTGCCGGGCGGCCGCGACGGCGAAGACCGCCTGCTCCAAGGCGTATCCGCGGTCCTCCGCGCCGCCTTTGACCGCCGCGTTGCAGTCGGCGGCCGCGCGCATCGCGTCGACCAGGCCCTCCGGTGTCCACCCGCGGCTGCGTTCCTGCGCGCGCTGGATCTTCCACGCCGGCATGCCGAGCGTGCTCGCCAGCTGGTACGGGTTTCCTCGCCCGGCGGACGCGACCCGCGCGACGGTGCGGACACCGTCGGCGATCGCGTCCGCGATCGGCACCGGGTCGACGCCCACGTGCAATGCCCAGCGCAGCGCCTCGAGCGCGCCGGGCACATCGCCGATCATCGCGGCGTCGGCCACCGTGAAGCCGCTGACCTCGGCCCGGCCCTGGTAATACCGGGCGACAACAGCCGGGGTGATCTTGCCGTCCGTATCGGCCATCAGCTGCGAACAGGCGGCGGCGATCTCCCGCAGGTCGTTGCCCACCGCCGCGAGCAGGGCCGCTGCCGCCGTGTCGTCGCAGCGTCCGCCGTTACGCCGGAACTCGTCGCGGACGAACGCGGTCCGCTCCCGGTCGCCCTTGAGCTTGACGGCCGCGACCACCGTCGCCCCCGCCGCGCGCAGCCCGTCGGCGAACGCCTTGCCCTTCGCTCCGCCCGGATGGGCGACGATCAGCGTCACCTCGGGATCAGGAGCGTCGGCATACGCCAGGAGCGCCGTCACCAGGTCTTTGCGCGCATCCTGCCCGCTGCGGAGGACCAGCACGCGCCGCCCGCCGAACAGCGACGGGCTGAGCATCTCGGCGACCTCGCCCGCAGCCAGCGAGCCAGCCTCATACTCCCGGACGTCAGCGCCGGGATCGGCGGCGCGAGCCGCGTCGACGGCGGCGGTGATCGCGCGGGCGGCGAGTAACTCCTCGTCGCCTTGGACGAGGAGCAACGAGGCGGGCGGTGGTGCGGTTGTCACGCCGAACATCGTCGCACGCGGGTATGACATGGCCGCCACCCTCACTCCTGCGCGCGCGGCACTACCCACCCCTCGCGAATGTAGACATATCGGCAATCCGCGATGCCATCTGAACCGTAAAGGTTCTCGATCAGGCTGAATGTCTGTTTCGCTCGAAGCGCGTAGCGACCCACTGGACTGGAACCGATCGCCCGAGGTCGAACCAATCGACCGGCCTACCCCGGGCGTGTCACCCGCTGCCACTCGACGAATCCGCACCCGCCCGATGCCCGCCCCGGCGAACGGCCGACCACTCAGGACAGCGTGACCCGCGCTGATCTACCGCGGAGGTCGGCGCGCCTGCGGCGTCAGTGGTCCCGGGGAAGGTCGGCGGCCACCGTCGCCCAGGTGGTGTTCGGGGTGGCGGCGAGGGTGAACGTCACCGTTCCGCCGCGCTGGACGAAGGACTCCGGGAGCCACGACCGGCTCAGGGCGGAGCCGCCCAGCTTGACGCTCTGCACGTACGGGTCGGTGCTGTTCGCGTTCACGGTCAGGGTGACCCCGGAGCTGCGGGTCAGCACCACTCTGGTGAAGACCGGGCTGCCGACCAGCAGCTCGGCCCGGCCCGGCACCTGCGGGAACATGCCGATCGCGGCGAACACGTACCAGGCGCTCATCGTGCCCAGGTCGTCGTTGCCGGGCAGCCCCGACGGCCCCACCCCGTACGCCTTGTCCACGATCTGACGCACCGTCGCCTGCGTCTTCCATGGCTGGCCGAGCCCGTTGTAGAGCCACGGCACGTGGATGTCGGGCTCGTTGGTCGGGTCGTAGCGCAGCGCGCTCCCGCCGGTGACCGCCCAGTTCCCCTGGTCGTCGTGGAAGAAACCGTCGAGCCGGGTCGCCGCCGCGGCCGGGCCGCCCATCGCCGTGGCGAGCCCGGAGACGTCCTGCGGGACCATCCACGTGTACTGGGCGCTGGATCCCTGGGCGAAGCCGGCGTCGCTGGACGGGCTGTAGCCGGTCTGCCAGCTGCCGTCGGCCCGCCGCGGCGCCTGATACCCGACCGCCGGGTTGTACGTGTTCTTCCAGTAGTCCCCGCGCGGCAGCAACACCCGGTACAGGTCGCTACGGCCGGCCCGCTGCGCCCACATCGCCAGCGAGAAGTCGGCGACCGAGTTCTCCAGGGTTTCCGCCGAGCCACCCCAGCAGTGGCAGACGTCGTTCGCGGCGTACCTCAGGGCCAGGTACGTGTTCAGCGCCGGCCGCTGGCCGAGGCACTGGCCGGGGCACCCCGTGTCGGACAGGGCGTCCTTGTTCTGCACGGTGGCCTGCCGGTAGAGCGAGTCCAGCGCCGCCCCGGTGTCGAAATTGCGCACGCCCTGGGCGTACCAGGTGGCCAGGGTGGGTGCGGCCGGGTCGCCGGTCATCACATGGGTCGGCGCGCCCAGGTGCAGCCACCGGTCCCAGATGCCGCCGTTCTGCGCCGCGAAGGCGATCATCGACTGGGCCATGTCGCCGGCGACGTCGGGGCGCAGCAGGCCGAGCAACTGGATCTGCGCCCGGTACTGGTCCCAGCCCGAGAACGTCCCGTAGGCGGCCTGCTGGCCGGGGACCAGGGTGTGCACCTGCAGGTCGGCGCCGAGGTAGCGGCCGTCGAGGTCGTTCAGGGTCTGCGGTTGCATCAGCGCGTGGTAGACCGAGGTGTAGAACGCGGCGTAGCGGGCGTCCGTCCCGCCGCCCACCTGGATGCGTTCCAGCTCCGTGTTCCACGCCGCCCGGGTCGCCTCGGCCACCGTGGCGACGGTCGCGCCGCCCGGCGCCTCGGCCTCCCGGTTGGCCGCGGCGCCGGCCAGGCTGACATAGGAGATGCCCACCCGCATGTGGACGTTTCCGCTGCTGGCAGTGTCGAAGCCGACCCATCCGCCGGAGCCCTTGCCGGCCCGGTCGGCCCCGGTCAGGTAGCCCTCTCCCCCACTCGCCGTGGTGCCGCCCGGGGTGACGGTCGCGTTCTGCCAGGTGCCCGTACGCGAGAAATCCTGATCGAAGACGGCGCTGAAGTAGAGCCGGTAGTAGGACCGCCGGTCGGGGTTGTTCGCCCCGCCACCGTTGCCGCGCCGCCCGCAGAAGGCGCCGGTCAGCACCGACCCGGTGACCGTTCGGGTCGCCGGGTCGATGGTGGTCTCCGCGTTCTCGCTGCCGTTGAGCGAGTTGGAGGTGCGAAACAGCAGATTGGCGGCCGAGCCGGCCGGGAAGGTGAAGTCCCCGACGCCGGCCCGGGTGCTGACCGCGAGGTCGGTCCGCACGCCGTTGTCGAGGCCGACCGTGTACCGCCCCGGGCTCGCCGACTCGTTGGCGTGCGAGAACGTGGCCGCGTACCTGGCGTCGGTGGTGTCCGCGGTCGGCGAGGTGTCGACGGCGCCGACGTACGGCATGATCGGCACGTCCCCCGCCGCGCCCGGGTTGCAGCCCGCCCCGTTGACGTGGGTCAGGCTGAACCCGCGCAGCTTGGTGACGTTGTACGAATAACCGTTGGCAGCGCCCGTGCTGGTCTGGTCGCCGGTCGTGCTGGTCGGGCTCCACGCGATCATCCCGAACGGCCGGGTCGCCCCGGGCCAGGTGTTGCCGTCGTGGGCGGTGCCGATGAACGGGTCGACGTACCGCACCGGATCGGTGACCAGCGGTACCGTGGCCCCGGCCCGGGGCACGGGCGCCAGTGCGACCGCCAGCAGCGCTCCGACGGCTCCGACCAGCACTTTCGACATTGGACACCAACCTCCAGCAATCGTGGTCGCCGACACGCTACGGCGGCGGGCCGCCCGGCGGGCGACGTCATGATGAACGGTGAAGGTCAGCTATGTCTACCCGGTCGCGCCCCGGGCGACCACGGCCAGTCCCGACCCGACCGCGACCACGGCCAGGTCCCCGCTACGGTCCGTGCGCAGCACCCGTGATCCGCTCCTGGTCAGCCGGGCGAGCAGCGCGGCGTTCGGGTGCCCGTAGTCGTTCCCGACGCCGACCGACACCAGCGCGACCGCCGGATCGACCGTGTCGAGAAAGGCCGGGTCCTGGTAGGACGACCCGTGATGGGCGACCTTGAGGATCTCCGCGCGCAGTGCCGCCGCACCCTGCGCCGTGAGCAGTTCCTGCTGCTCCTCGGTCTCCGCGTCGCCCGGCAGCAGGATGCTGTGCTCGCGCACCCGGGCGCGCAGGACCAGCGAGTTGTTGTTCGGGTCGGAGTTGGTGCCGTGCAACGCTTCGACCGGTCCCAGCGCGGTCAGCCGCAGCCCACCGATGGCGTACGACCAGCCCGGCCCCACCCGGTAGACGGGGGTGCCCGCCGCCCGGGCCTGGGCGTCCACCGCCGCACGCCCGCCCACCGGCTCAGGCCAGCCGGGCGTCACCACGGCGGTGACCGCCCGGCCCCGGAACACCCCGGCCGCTCCGCCGACGTGGTCCGCGTGGAAGTGGCTGACCACGAGGACCACGATCTGCCGGACGCCGAGCCGGCGTAGGCACTGGTCGACCGCGTTCGGCTCCGGACCGGCGTCGATCACGACCGCCCGCCCCGTACCGGCGGCGAGCACGATCGCATCGCCCTGCCCGACCGAGCACACCACGATCAGCCAGCCCGGCGGTGGCCAGCCCGAGGCGAGCAGGCGCACCGGCAGCGCTCCGAGCATGGCGGCGACGGCGACCACGGCGACGAGCCGCCGCACGATCGGCCTGCGGGCGGCGACCAGCAACGCCACCGTGATCCCGGCCAGCAACAGCGCGCCGGGCACACCGTCGGGCCACGGGACGGCCCCGGCCGGCACCCGGGCACCGTAGGTCGCGACGACGACCAGCCACGTCGCCGGCCAATGGGCCGCCCAGGCGGCGAACTCCGCCCCGCCCGGCCACACCGGCGACAGGACGGCGGCGGCGACCCCGAGCAGCGTGGCCGGGGCGATGGCCGGCACGACCAGCAGGTTGGCAGGCACCGCGACCAGGCTGACCGTGCCGGAGAGCCCGGCGATCACCGGTCCGCAGGCGACCTGGGCGGCGGCCGGGACGGCGAGCGCTTCGGCGGCCCAGGTCGGCCAGCCGCGCCGGGCCAGGGCATCGCGCCAGCCTGGCGCGAGCAGCAGCAGCCCGCCGGTGGCCAGCACGGACAGCGTGAAACCGGCGTCGGCGGCCAGCTCCGGGTCGGAGACGATCAGCGCCGCCACCCCGGCTGCGAGCGCCGGCAGCGCCGCCCGCGGCCGCCCGGAGGCCAACCCGACCAGGCCGATCGCACCCATCGCGGCCGCCCGCACGACACTCGGCGACGGCCGCGCCAGGATCACGAACCCGACCAGGGCCACCCCGCACACCAGCGCGCTGACCACCGGCCCGGCCCGCGCCCACCGGGTGAGGAAGAGCACGACGCCGAGGATGATCACGACATTGGCCCCGGACACGGCGTTCAGGTGGGTCATGCCGGTCGCGCGGAAATCCGCCTCCAGCGCCGGATCGAGCCGGCTGGTGTCGCCGACCACGAGCCCCGGCAGCAGCCCACCGGCGTCGTCGGGCAGCGGAGCGCAGGCCCGCTGCAGTCCGGCCCGTAACGCCCCCGCCGCCCGCTGCGCCCACGGCGGCCGTCCGACCAGCGTCGGAGCCTCCCGCACCGATACCACAGCCGCCTGCAGGTCACCGCCGCGCGGCGGCATCAGCCGTCCCGCGGCGCTGAGCCGCTGGCCCGGCAACAGCCCCTGCCACCCCGGATCCGCCCCCAGCACCAGCGCCCGCACGGACAACGAGAGCGCCGCCCCGTCCCCGCGAACCCGGGTCAGATCGACATCGACCAGGTAGGTGGGCGGCAACCCGGGCGACCCCCGCAAGGCCCGCGGATCGTCCCGCACCACCAGATCCATGCGTACGTGTGCCCCGGCCCGCACAAGCGCAGCGAACACCCCCGTCTCGCGCACTCCCACCCGGGCGGCCGTGGCGAACCCGCCGCACACACACCCGAGCGCCATCGCCACCAGGACCCACCGGAGACTCCCCGCCCAGGACCGCGAACAGGCGCCGGCACTTGTCGACGCGGGCCGGCGCAGGGACGTCAGGCGGGGCAGCCACCGTGGCCAGAGTGCGGCCGGCACGGCGGCGAGGGCGGCCGTGGCGGCGAGCAGGATGCCGGAGCGCGCGGACAGGTGCAGGCAGGCGAGGGCGGTCAGCCAGGCGGACACCGCGAAGCCGGCCAGCCGCAGATCCGGGACCCGGTTCTGGCGCAGGTGGGGGTTACTCCGCCGCGTTTCGGCCAGCCGCAGGTCCGGGGGCCGGGGCTCGCCGCTCACACCGTCACCAGATCCTTGATCTGCTCGTAACGCGAGTCGCCGATGCCGTCGACCTTGCGCAGGTCGCTGACGCTCCGGAAGCCGCCCTGCGCGTCGCGGGCGGCGAGAATCCGCTGTGCCAGCACCGGGCCCACGCCCGGCAGGGTGTCGAGGTCGGCGAGGGTGGCGGTGTTGAGGTTGACCGGCCCGTGTGGTGCTCCCCCGGCCGCTCCAGGCACAGCGGGCGCCATCGCCACGCCGGGCGGCGCGCTGACCCCGATCAGGATCAGCTCCCCGTCGACCACCTTGCGGGCCAGATTGAGCAGCGCGACATCGACTCCGGGGTCGGCGCCGCCGGCCGCTCGCAACGCGTCGGCGACCCGGGACCCGGCGGGCAACCGGACCAGGCCAGGCTTCCTGACCTTGCCCGCGACGGCGATGACCACCTCAGGGCCGGCGGAGGGCTTGTCGAGCGGCGTCTCCGCGGCCGCCGGGACGGGTGGCACCGGGTCGACCCGCGGGCGGGCACGCCAGGCGAGGACACCGGCGATCAGCACGACCACGGCGGCGACGGCCGCGAGCGCCTTCACCCCGCGCCGCCCCGGATCGAAGGCGCCGAGCCCGATCCGATCCGCTCCGGCCGGTGCTGGCGCCGCCGCCCGGAGACCATCCGCGGGGAAGGCGGCCGGCAGATACCCCGAGGAGGGCAGATCGACATCGTCGGACGGGCGCAGATCGACATCGTCGGGCCAGCTCGGAGTCAGCTGGGCCCAGGACACCGGCCCCTCGTCGCGCGAAGGCCACCCCGCCGGCTCCCGGCCCGCACCCCTCGACCCGCCGGGCGCCAGATCCCCGTCGCTGCCCGCCCGACCCTGACCAGGCGCCGACTCCCCGCGACCAGCAGACCGGCCCAGGTCGTCGGGCCGGCGGGCGGGAACGGGGAGCACGTGGTCGACGGCAGGACGCCGGGCGGCGGGCGGCGGCTCACCGCGTACCGAAATCGGGGTTGGGGGCAGGATGGACAGCAGCCTGGAGCGGACCGCTTCCTCGGGGTTGTTCGCCTCTCGCACCGGGCGAACGTAGGGTTTCGGCGACGCCGGTGGGTGCCGCCCTGTGGACGACGGCGCACTGTGGACAACGGACCTGATCGTGGATTCTGTGCTGAGGGGAGCCTGGTGACGGGGAGCTTTTCCGCTGCGGTCGTGGCCGCGGTGATCGCTCGGTTACGCGCCGCGGGCTGCGTCTTCGCCGAGGATGAGGCGGCGGTCCTGTGCGCCACCGCCGCGGACCAGGCCACCCTGGACGAGCTGGTCGCACGGCGATCCACCGGCGAACCGCTGGAGCAGGTCGTCGGATTCGCCGACTTCTGCGGGGTGCGCGTGCGGCTGCGGCCGGGCGTCTTCGTGCCCCGGGTGCGCAGCGAGTTGCTGGTCCGTCGCGGCGCGGCGGCCGCCCGGACGAAGAGCCGGTCCCTGGTGGTGGATCTCTGCTGTGGTTCCGGAGCCCTCGGGCTGGCCGTGCGGGCGCAGGTCCCCGGCATCGATCTGTACGCCGCCGATCTGGACGCCACAGCGGTCGCCTGTGCCCGGGACAACTTCGGCGCCCCACCCGGACGGGTCTTCGCCGGTGATCTCTTCGCGGCACTTCCCGCCCAGCTCAAGGGCCGGATCGACGTGCTGCTGGCGAACGTTCCCTACGTCGCGACCCGGCACCTCGCGCTGCTGCCCGCCGAGGCTCGCGAGCATGAGCCGGCCACCGCGCTGGACGGCGGCGGCGACGGACTCGATGTCTTCCGGGCGGTCGTCAGGGCGGCGCCGGAGTGGCTTGCGCCGAGCGCGACGACGGTGTCCGAGATCACCGAGGCACAGATCGGAGCCGCCTCGGCGGCGTTGCGAGCCGTCGGTCTGCGCCCGGACATCCGCGAAGACGACGATCTGCAGGCGACGGTCATCGAAGGGCATGCCCTGCGATAAGGTCGGCGCCCTGCCGTGGGAGAGGGGGTTGGCGTGGGTCTGCTTCGCAGGGTGGCCCGGGCCCGGCTGGCGAGCCGGGTGATCCGCCGGCTGCGCCGCGCGGGCGTCGCCGGCCCGCGCTATCACGCGGCCACCTTCTCGGTGCGGTTCACCGAGCCGGGCGAGACGGTGCCGACCGTTCTGGAGCTTGCCGGCCTGCTGGCCGACAAGGCCGGCAGTCGCCGCGAACGCCGGGCACGCCAGGAACGCTTCATCGCCGGATTTCTTCGTACGCCCGGACTGCCCCCGACCTGGGCACAGGCGAAACCCCTGCTCAGGACGGTCCTACGCGGAAGCACCCAGGCTGTTGTCGGCACCCTGCTGCACCGGCCCGCGCTGCCGATGCTGGCCGAGTTCGTGGTCGTCGACCAGCCCGACACGATGACCTACGTGTCCGCCGACCAGCTCGCCGGCTGGGCGGTCAGCGCCGCCGAGGTCTTCGCGGCGGCCCGGGCCAACCTGACTGGCGCGGTGCTGCACGGGGTCGCCGCCGAGCCGGTGGTCGTGCAGTTCGTGGACGACGGCGACTCCTACTGGACGTCGCACCTGCTGCTGGACGGCTGGCTGGCCAAGCTCGCCGGGCAGGTCGGCGGCCCGCCGGTGGCCTTCGCCCCGGAACGCGGCACCCTGTTGGTCACCGCCGACGGCAGCCGGCACCTGCCCCGCCTCTTCGCCCAGGCGGAGGAGATCTTCACGACGTCGGCCCGGGCGATCAGCCCGATGGCCTACGTCAGCGACCCCGTGGGCCGGACGGTGCCCTATCCGGCGGTCCCCGGGCATCCCGTGCACGACTGTGTCGTCCGGGCGTCCGCGCTGCTCGCGGTGCACCAGTACGGCCGCCAGGCCCGGCTGCTGACCGGCGCGGCCGAACTGGTGCTGGTCGACGGCTCCCGCACCCGCGCCCGCTGGGAGCGCAACGCCGCGGTCCTACTCCCGGCGGCCGACGAGGTGCTGGTCGGCACGACCGTCCGCGCCTGGGCGGAGGTGCTGCCGCACCTGATCCCGGAACCGGCCCTGGACCCGCCCCGCTGGCGCGGCGACCGCTGGCCCTGACCAGTCCACGGCCGAGCGCGGGCGCTCAGGTGCGGCGGTGGTCCGCAGCCGAGCGCGGGCGCTCAGGTGCGACGGTGGTCCGCAGCCGAGCGCGGGCGCTCAGGTGCGGCGGTGGATGACGACGCCGGCGACACCCGGGCCGACGTGCGCGGCCACGACCGCGCCGATCTCGGTGATGTAGCAGTCGCGCAGGCGGTCGCCCAGGCGCATCGACACCGCGTCGGCCAGCGCCGCCGCCCGGTCAGGGGCACCCAGGTGGTGCACGGCGATGTCGACCTCGCCGTCGCCGGAGGCTTCGACGGACAGGTCGACCAGGCGGGTCAGGGCACGGCCGGCGGTGCGGACCTTGTCGCGTACGACGATCCGGCCATCGACCACGTGCAGAATCGGCTTCACCGACAGGGCCGTGCCGAGCAGCGCCGAGGCGGCGCCGATCCGGCCGCCGCGGCGCAGGAATTCGAGGGTGTCGACGTAGAAGAGGGTACTGACCCGGCCGGCGTGCTCGACCGCCGTGGCACGCACCGCGGCCAGGTCGACGCCCTCGCCGGCGGCCCTGCCGGCGGCCAGCGCCGCGAAACCCAGGCCCATCCCGGTGGTCCTGCTGTCCACGACCTGGACCTGCGGGCCGAAGGCCACAGCCGCGAGCTGCGCGGCCTCGACAGTGCCGGACAGGCCGGCCGAGAGATGCACCGACACGACGCCGTCGGCGCCGGCTTCGAGCAGTTTCCGGTACGCCTCGACGAACTGCTCCGGTGCCGGGCGCGACGTGCTGACGTCCCACCGGCGGCCACCGAGGGCCCGGGCCACCTCGGCTGGGGCGATCTCGGATCCTTCGAGCCCGGAGTCGCCGTTGATCACGACGGTCAGCGGCACGACGGTCAGGTCGTACCGGCCGCTCAACTCGACCGGCAGGCAGGCGGTGGAGTCGGTGACGACCGCGACGGGCATCCGCGCACGGTAACCGATGAACGGTCAGTTCGTGCGGACGGCGGTCACGATGAACGGGACGCCTTGCTGGCAGGTGGTCAGCTGGCTCGGCTCGGCCCGGCCGGTGACGGTGATCGTGGTGCCCACCTCGGCCTGGGCGCGCAGGCCCGGATCGGCGAAGACGAGCACATGCTGACCCTGCGTGCCCTGCAGGAGGAGGCAGCCCGCTTCGACGCCGGCGCTGACCGTGCCGGTGATCGTCGCACTGCCCTTGGCGGCCGGCGGACCGGCCGACGGCGCGGTGCTGGCGGCGGGCGGGGCGGCGGTGGAAGCCGCGGCGCCAGGCGCCGACGGGAAGGTGGTGGTGGAAGCCGCGGCGCCAGGCGCCGACGGGGAGGTGGCGCCGGCACCGGCGCAGCCGGCGAGGGCAAGGGCCACCGAGACGGCGATGAGCACGGCGAAGCGAGGGACAGTCATGCGCGCTTGGACGCGCGCCGGCCCGTCCCCGTTCCCGGCCTGGTGATCACACCGGCGGCGGGACGGGGCGATGACTGAACGGGCCGACGTTGTAGGCGGCGACCTGCCAGCCGCGGACGGTGTCGTGGGTCAGCTCGACCCAGTGACAATTCTGTAGGGCGCGCATCGTGCGCAGCGTCGGGCCGGGCCAGCCGAGCAGGTGCCCGATCCCCTGCCGGGCCGCCGCCCCGTGCCCGGTCACCACGACGGTGCCGCCGGGTGGGGCCAGCTCGACGGCCGCCAGCAGCGCGTCGGCGACGCGGGAGCCCAGCTCGGTCAGCGACTCCACGCCGCTGCCGATCTCGTCGGCGCCGGCCTGCCAGCGGGCGTGCTCCTCGGGCCGGGTGGCCTTGACCTCGGCCATGGTCTGGCCCTGCCAGGCGCCGAAATAACGCTCTCGCAGCCGCTTGTCGTGGCTCACCGGCCGGCCGGTGAGGGCGCCCAGGACGGCGGCGGTGTCGGCGGCCCGCCGGAGGTCGCTGGCCACGAGGGCGTGCGGCCGGAACCGGGCCAGCAGCTCGGCCGCGTCGACGGCCTGCTGCCGGCCGAGGTCGTTGAGCGGCACGTCGAGCTGGCCCTGGACACGGCCGCCGGCATTCCAGTCAGTGTTGCCGTGGCGCCAGACGACGAGCCTGGTCACGCCGCTCCGGAGCTGTCCGCCTCGGCCAGGTCCCGATCCACGAACGGGATGGCCGGGCAGTCCTTCCACAGCCGGTCGAGGGCGTAGAACTCGCGCTCCTCGGTGTGCTGGACGTGGATGACGACGTCGATGTAGTCGAGCAGCACCCAGCGACCCTGCCGCTCGCCCTCACGGCGGACCGGCTTGGCCTTCTCGGGGAGGTTGACCAGGGCTTCCTCGATGGCGTCGACGATCGAAACGACCTGACGCTCGTTGGATGCCGAGGCGATCACGAAAGCGTCGGTGATATACAGCTGCTCGGCGACGTCGATGAGGACGATGTCCTGCGCCTTCTTGTCGGCGGCGGCCTGAGCGGCCGTCAGCGCTAACTCCAGCGCGCGCTCAGTAGCGGGCAAGGGTTTCCCATCTGTAGCGGTGACTTCCAGCAGCTACAAGCCTCTCACACGGGTCCGACATTCCCCGACCCCCGATACAGGCCGCGCTTGGCGATGTACTGCACGACACCGTCCGGGACCAGGTACCAGACCGGTTTCCCGGCGGCCACCCGGGCCCGGCACTCGCTCGACGAGATGGCCATCGCGGGCACCTCGATCAGGGTCACCGTGTCGGCCGGGAGGTGGTCGTCGGAAAGGTCGAAACCCGGCCGGGTGACCCCGACGAAGTGCGCCAGCGAGAAGATCTCCAGCGCGTCCTTCCACGACAGGATCTTCGCCAGCGCGTCGGCCCCGGTGATGAAATACAGATCCGCCGACGGACCGTAGAGGGCGTGCAGCTCACGCAGGGTGTCGATGGTGTAGGTGGGGCCGTCGCGGTCGATGTCGGCGCGGCTGACCAGGAAGCGCGGATTGGAGGCCGTGGCGATGACCGTCATCAGGTACCGGTCCTCGGCGGGGCTGACGGTGCCGCCCTTCTGGTAGGGCTCGCCCGTCGGCACGAAGACGACCTCGTCGAGGTCGAAGCGGCCGACGACCTCGCTGGCCGCGACCAGGTGACCGTGGTGGATCGGGTCGAACGTACCGCCCATGATCCCGACCCGTCGCGCGTGGAGCATCAGCGAAGGATAGATCAACCGTCCAGGCGCCGGCGTACGGCGCTGAGCAGGTCGGTCGCGGTGAACGGCTTCTCCAGCAGCGCCACCCCGGGCTCGAGCGTCCCCTGCGAGGCGAGCACCGGCTGCGCATAGCCGGACATGTAGAGCACCCGGGTGTCGGGCCGTACGCCGGCCAGCCGTTCGGCGAGCTCCTTGCCCAGCATGCCGGGCATGACGACGTCGCTGACCAGCAGGTCGATCTCGCCGTCGTGCCGGGCGGCCAGCTCCAGCGCCTGATCGCCCCCGCCGGCGGCCAGCACCTGGTAACCCGCCCCGGACAGGATCCGCCCGGCCACGTCGCGCAGGGCGGCCTCGTCCTCGACGACCAGCAGCGTCTCGCCGTGCCCGGTCGAGGCGACATGTGTGCAGATCAGCGGGCCGGACAGCGGGTCGACCACGGCGGCCGAGCCGGATACCGGCAGCAGCACGGTGACGGTCGTGCCCAGGCCGGGCTCGGACAAGATGCTCACCGACCCGCCGGCCTGGGTGACGATGCCGTACACGGTGGCCAGGCCCAGCCCGGTGCCCTCCCCGCTGGCCTTGGTGGTGAAGAACGGCTCGAACGCCCGCTCGACCACCTCCGGAGCCATCCCCTTGCCGGAGTCGCTGAGCCGCAGTCGGACATAGTCGCCCGGGTTCAGTTCGGGGTGCGCCTCGTCGACCGCGAAGTGGGCGGTGTCGATCACCAGGTTCCCCCCGGCCGGCATCGCGTCGCGGGCGTTCACGGCCAGGCTGACCAGCAGTTGTTCGATCTGGCCGGGGTCGCAGGTGACGGTCGGCAGCAGGAAGCCGGGCCGGACGATCAGGGTGGTCTGCTTCCCGATCGCCCAGCGCAGCGGCTCGTCGAGCGAGCTGATCAGCTCGTTCAGGTCGAGGATCTCGGGCCGCACCACCTCGCGCCGGGCGAAGGCCAGCAGCTGGTGGGTCAGGTCGGTGCCGCGTTCGCCGGCCCGGATCACCTGCCGCGCGTCGGCGGCGATCGCCTTCAGATCGGGGTCGGCGCCCTCGGCCTCCTCGATGACGAAGTTGGCGTAGTTGACGATCACGCCGAGCATGTTGTTGAAGTCGTGGGCGATGCCGCCGGCCAGTTGGCCCAGGCTTTCCAGCCGGGCGCCGCGGTGCACCTGAGCCTCGATCCGCTGGCGGTCGGCCTCGGCCCGCAGCCGGACCTGCTCGGCCTGGGCGCGCTGACGGTCGGTGGCGTCGCGGATCACCGCCACGGCGAGACGGCCGTGCGGGGTGTCGACGGAGGCGAGGTTGACCTCGGCGGGGAATTCCGTGCCGTCGCGGCGCAACACCGGGATCGAGGCGCCACCCATGACTCCGGGCGGGCGCGGCGTCACGGCCGGCACCTGCTCGGCGTAGGCGGCCCGGGCCTGCGGGGTGAGCAGGACGTCGGCGGACTGGCCGACCAGGTCGGCGCGCGGCCAGCCGAGCAGTTCCTCGGCGCGGTCGTTGATCAGCACGATCCGGCCGATGTCCATCACCACGATGGCGTCGGGCGCCGCTTGGAGCAGGCCGCCGGACAGTTCCTCCGACCATTCCACCGCTTACCTCCCGGAAGCACCCTGGAGCCGAAGCGTATCGGGTGTAACCGGGCGGAAAGGGCAAAACGCCGGTCAGCCACGGGCAGCCAGCGCACGGCGCACGTCGTCGTCACCATCAGTCACTACGCGCCGCAGAATGCTCGCCAGACCGGGAGTCTCGAGCAGGGTGGCGGCCAGCTCGCGGGTGCGCGGCTCGACCGCCAGCACCGGGTACGCCCGCTGTGCCACCCGCTCGGCCGACATCCCCGTGCGCACCGCCAGCATCTGCGGCATCTCGGCGAAGTAGCGCGGCACGTACGCCTGGGTCAGGGCAAGCTGCTCGGGGTGCCAGAAGCCCTCGGCGGCGGCCTCCGCGATCCGGTTCGACACCACGGTGTCCGTGGTCAGGGTCGTCCAGGCCGCTGCCTTGGCCTCGGCGGTCGGCACCGCGGCGTGGCAGCGGGCGGCCCACTGCTCACCGGTCGCACTGCGGTCGCGGGCCAGCTCCGCGTCGATCTCCGCCGGACCGGCCGCGCCCAGCACGACCAGGCGATAGCAGATCAGCCAGCGCAGATCGGTGTCCACGGCCAACCCCGGCGGGACCTGCTGACCGTCCAGCCAGCCCTGTAGCCGGGACGTGCCGACGCTCGCGCCGACCAGCATGCGGACCGCCGCCAGCTGCCGGGAGCCGCCCGGCTCGGAGGCGGCCAGCAGCCGGTCGCAGGCCTGCGCGACCATCTCCAGCGCGGGCCCCCGGGTCGCCGGGCCGCAGTAGAGGTCGATCAGGCGGCGGCTCAGGCTGAGCACGTCCTCGATCACCACCACCTCGGTCTCCACCGGCAGCGCCGCCAGCACGAGCGCGACCAGTTCGGCGACCGGGCGCTGCGCGTCGTAGACGGCGTCCAGCAGCGCCGCCCAGATCACCGCGCGGGCCAGCGGGTCGGCCAGCAGCGGCAGCACCAGCGGCACGGCCTGCACCGAGGCGTCGTCGAGGCGCACCTTGGCGTAGGTGAGGTCGCCGTCGTTGAGTACCAGCAGGTCGGGCGCGCGCTCGCCGGCCAGCTCCGGCACCGGGGTGCGGCCGCGGTCGAGGTCCGGGTCGAGGTCGAGTTCGATCCGGCGGCGCAGCACCGCGGCGCCCTCGGCTGTGTGGTCGTAGAGGCCGATGCCGATCCGGTGCGGGCGCAGCGTCGGATGGTCCGGCGGGGCGCTCTGCACGATCGTCACCCGCGTGTACGCGGCGCCGTCGCGGCCGACCTCGGCGTGCAGCGTGTTCACCTGGGCGTGCCGCAGCCAGACGTCCGCCCAGCCGGCGAGATCCCGGCCGCTCGCCTTGGACAGCGCCGCAAGCAGGTCGGCCAGGGTCGCGTTGGCGTAGGCGTGCGCCGCGAAGTACTCGTTCAGGCCGGCCAGGAACGCCTCGTCACCGACCCAGGCGACCAGTTGCTTGAGCACCGACGCGCCCTTGGCGTACGAGATGCCGTCGAAGTTGAGCAATGCCAGGTCCGTGTCGTCGACCGCGGTCGGGGCGACCGGATGGGTGGACGGCCGCTGGTCGGCGCGCTTGCCCCAGGCCTTGTCCCCCATCGCGAAGGTGGTCCACGTGTTGCTGAACCGGGTCACCTCGGCGGCCACCCGCACGCCCATGTAGTCGGCGAACGACTCGTTCAACCACAGGTCGTCCCACCAGGCCATCGTCACCAGGTCGCCGAACCACATGTGGGCCATCTCGTGGGCGACGACGGTGGCCCGGGACTCCCGCTGACTGTCGGTGACCGCCGAACGGTAGATGTACTCGTCGCGCAGGACGACCAGCCCCGGATTCTCCATGGCGCCGACGTTGAACTCGGGGACGAAGGCCTGCTGGTAGTGCCCGAACGGATAGCGCACCGTGAACAGCTCGTGGTAGCGGTCCAGGCACTGCTTGGTGACGGTGAACAACTCCCCGGCCTCGGCGTCGAGGTGCCGCGCCAGCGACTGCCGGGCGTAGAGCGCCAGCGGGATGCCGTCATGCGCGTCGGTCCGCACGTGATACGGCCCGGCCAGCAGGCTGACCAGGTAGGTCGACAGCGGCAACGTCTCGGTGAAGACCCAGCGGCCGGCGGCGGGCGGTCCGGCCGGCGGGGCGTTCGCGGCGACCAGCCACTCCGCCGGCGCGGTGACGCTGAGTGAGTACCGTGCCTTGAGATCGGGCTGGTCGAAGCACGGGAAAATCCGCCGCGCGCCGTCCAGGAACAGGTGTCCGTAGAGATAGACCTGCTGGTCGGCCGGGTCGACGAAGCGGTGCAGGCCTTCGCCGGTGTTCGAGTAGGCCATCTCGGCCTCGACGACCAGCTCGTTACGCGCCGCGAGTCCGCTCACCGTCAGCCGGTTGCCCGCCGGGCCGGCGACCGGGGCTCCGTTCAGCGTCGCGGAGACGACCTCGACCGGTTCGAACTCCAGAAAGGCCGAGGCGCCCGGCGTCGCCGCGAAGGCGACCACGGTCCGCGACCGGAAGGTCGGCCCGGTCCCGGTCAGATCCAGATCGATCGCGTACGAGGTGACGGTGATCGTCGCGGACCGGGCGGCGGCTTCGGCACGGGTCAGGCTCGGCATGCCGACCATCATGCCCGGCCCCGCCCATACCGGCATTCGCCCGCGCGGTCGGCACGATGATTTGATCACCGGGATTTGATCACCGGGATGAGTCGCCCTACTGCGCTGTGACCGACAGCCGCTTCTCGAAGCAGACGCTGAACGGGTTGCCGACGTATTCGCCGTAGACCGGGATCGGCAGATATCCGGCCGACCGGTAAAGGGCGAGGGCCGCGGGCAGATAGGTGCCCGTCTCCAGCCGCAGGATCGGGCGGCCCGCGGCCAGCGCCTCCTCCTCGATCGCCACGACCAGCTGCCGGCCGATGCCCTGCCCTCGATACGCCGGGCGGACGAACATGCGCCTGATCTCGGCGACGCCGTCGCCCAGCGGCTGCCAGGCGCCCACCGCGACGACCCGCCGGTCGACGACCACAACGAGGTACGCGCAGTCGTCGTGGACCGGGTAACGGACGCCGTCCAGTCCGCCGTCGGCCGCCCGCAGTTCGCGCTGCTCGGCGGCGACTAGGGCGACGAGTTCGGGATCGTGCACGGGGCGGGATTCGATCAACACAGTCGACACCCTAGGCGCCGACCGTTTCCTCCGGGTTGCCTAAACCTGGCCGCGGGACTATTCGTCCGTGGCGTCCTCGATCAGCACCGGCTGCGTCGAGTTCGCCACCGTGCTGACCGTACCGTCCGCGGACATGTGCAACAGCTCGTGGTCGCCGCGCTGGCGGCGGGCCTTGCGGGCGGCCAGCCGCTGGGCCGCGGTGAGCCGACCGGTCTGCTCCTCGAGCCGGATGTCGGTGCCGCGCGGGCCGCTCTGATACTCGCCCGCCGTGGGCTGCCAGTCGAACTCCCGCTCACCGATGCGCACCGGGTCGCCCGCCGCAGCGCCCTTCTTGGCCAACGCGGCCTCGACGCCGAGGCGGTCGAGCCGGTCGCCGAGGAAGCCGAGGGCCTCGTCGTTGTCGAAGTTCGTCTGCCGGACCCAGCGTTCGACCTGCCGGCCGCTGACGACGAAGACGCCCTCGTCGTCGATCTCGACGGTGAACCCGGCGTCGTCGACCGCGCGGGGGCGCAGCACGGCCCGGCTCGGCTCGGCGACCGGTACGGCGATCCGGTTCGCGGCGACCAGCTCGGCCAGCGCGAAGGTCAGCTCCTTGAGCCCCTCACGGGTGATGGCGCTGACCTCGAAGACCTGCAGACCACGGGCCCGCAGGTCGGGCTTGACCATCTCGGCCAGGTCCCGGCCGTCCGGGATGTCGATCTTGTTGAGCACCACGATCCGCGGCCGGTCCTCGAGCCCGCCGTACGCGGACAGCTCCGCCTCGATCGCGTCCAGGTCGGCGATCGGGTCGCGGTCGATCTCCGGGGCCGCCGAGTCGAGCACGTGCACGAGCACCGCGGTCCGCTCGATGTGTCGCAGGAACTCCAGGCCCAGACCCTTGCCGGTGGCCGCACCGGGGATCAGGCCGGGCACGTCGGCGACGGTGAAGGTCTGCTCACCGGCCTGCACGACGCCGAGGTTGGGCACCAGCGTGGTGAACGGGTAGTCGGCGATCTTGGGCTTCGCGGCCGAGATGACCGAGATCAACGACGACTTGCCAGCCGACGGGAAACCGACCAGGCCCACGTCCGCGACACTCTTCAGCTCGAGGACGACCTCCATCTGGTCACCCGGCTCACCCAGCTCGGCGAAACCGGGGACCTTGCGCCGGGTGTTCGCCAGCGAGGCGTTCCCGCGCCCGCCACGCCCGCCCCGGGCCACCTCGAACGTGGCGCCCGCGCCGATCAGGTCAGCCAGCACCTCGCCCTCCGGTGTCTGCACGACCGTGCCGTCCGGGACCTGGAGCACCAGGTCCCGGCCGTTCGCGCCGTCCCGGTTGGCGCCCATGCCACTGACGCCGCTGGGCGCCTTGACGTGCGGGTGGAAGTGGAAGTCCAGCAGGGTGTGCTGCTGCGGGTCGACCACGAGGGTGATCCCGCCGCCGTGGCCGCCGTTGCCGCCGTCGGGGCCGCCGAGGGGCTTGAACTTTTCCCGGCGGACGGAGACGCACCCGTGCCCACCGTCACCCGCCTGCAGGTGCAGCACGACCCTGTCGATGAACGTGGCCACGTCTGTTACTCCCAACCCAGAAAAGCAACAACGGGCCGAAGACCCCCGAGGGGATCAGCGGCCCGTTGCGACGAGAATTACTCGGAGACCGAAACCGGCACCGGCACGATGCTGATGGTCTTGCGGCCGCGCGTGTGGCCGAAGAGCACACTGCCGGCGGCGAGCGCGAACAGCGTGTCGTCACCACCACGACCGACCAGGTCGCCCGGGTGGAACTTGGTGCCGCGCTGACGAACGATGATCTCGCCGGCCTTGACGACCTGGCCGCCGAACCGCTTCACTCCGAGCCGCTGGGCGTTGGAGTCGCGACCGTTACGGGAGCTGGATGCACCCTTTTTGTGAGCCATGGCTGCCCCTACTTCCCGCTGGAGATGCCGGTCACCTTGACGAGGGTCAGCGGCTGACGGTGCCCCTGACGCTTGTGGTAGCCGGTCTTGCTCTTGAACTTGTGGATCCGGATCTTCGGACCCTTGGTGTGCTCGGCGATCTCGCCGGACACCGTCACGCTGGCAAGCTTGGCCGCATCGGTCACCAGGTTGTCACCGTCGACGAGGAGCACCGCGGCGAGGGTCAGGGTGTCGCCGGGCGCACCGACGAGCTTCTCGACCTCGATCACGTCGCCCTCGGCAACCTTGTACTGCTTGCCGCCGGTCTTGACGATCGCGTACATCGACGCGGACTCCCTGCTGACTTACGCAGCGAAACACTGCTTGGCGGATAGAGCTTCAGCTTCCCGGCTGGCTCCGCTACGGAGCCCACAGGAACGAGGCGCACCGAAAACGCGCCGTCAGAAAGACTACTTCATGGGCGGTCCCGAACCCAAACCGGGGCCATGTCCAACCTGCCGGCAGCCCAGGTCCGCAGATGCCGGCAGCCCAGGTCCGCAGACGCCGGTAGCCCGGGTTGTGGAGATGCCGCGGGCGCCGTGACCATCGGTCACGCCGCCCGCCTGCTACTTCGGTGTTGCCTACGGCCGGGTGCGACGCCGGGTGCTGCTGCGGCGGGACCGTCGTCGGCCGCCCGCGCCCGCTCCGACCGTCTCCTCGCCGTCCTCGTCCTCGTCGTCGGCCGCCGCGTCCGGGTCGTCGGTCCCGGTCAGCTGCAACGGCTCGGGCTCCGGCCTGCTGCCGTTGGCCTCGTAGCGGGTCAGGTCGTAGCCGCTCATGTCGTACTCGTCGTCACCGGCCGTGGTCGGCGCCGGCTTTGCCGCCGAGCCGATCACCCCGGATCCGGCCACCGTGGAACGCGCGGCCGGAGGCAGGCCCGCGACCTCGGCCGCTGGGCTCTCCTCGGTGACCGGCGACGCCCCGGCGACCGGGCTCTCCACAACCGGGCTCTCCACGACCTCGGCCGGGGTGTCGGTGCCGCCCCGGCGCCGCCGCGAACGGGTCGACGTCGACGCGGCCGGCTGCGGCGCCGCCGGCGCCTCGGTCCGGGCGCTCGCCGTGGCGACCGCCTTGACCTGGTTGACCGCGCCGGCCACCCGCTTCTCCGGCACCGGCTCGGTGTGGATGACCACGCCACGGCCCTTGCAGTGGTCGCAGGTCTCGCTGAACGCCTCGAGCAGGCCCGCGCCGATCCGCTTGCGGGTCATCTGGACCAGGCCGAGCGAGGTGATCTCGGTGACCTGGTGCTTGGTCCGGTCCCGGCCCAGGCACTCGGTCAGCCGGCGCAGCACCAGCTCCCGGTTGCTCTCCAGCACCATGTCGATGAAGTCGATGACCACGATGCCGCCCAGGTCGCGCAGGCGCAGCTGGCGGACGATCTCCTCCGCCGCTTCGAGGTTGTTCCGGGTGACCGTCTCCTCGAGGTTGCCGCCTGCGCCGGTGTACTTGCCGGTGTTGACGTCGACGACGGTCATCGCCTCGGTGCGGTCGATCACCAGGTGGCCGCCGGAGGGCAGGAACACCTTGCGGTCCAGCGCCTTGAGGATCTGCTCGTCGATGCGCTGCTCGGCGAAGACGTCGCCGATGCCGACGTGCCGGTGCAGCCGGTCGATCAGGTCGGGTGAGACCGAGTTGAGGTAGTTCTCCACATCGGCGTACGCCTGCTCGCCCTGGATGACGACCTCGCGGAAGTCCTCGTTGAACAGGTCCCGCACGACGCGGATGACCAGGTCGGGTTCCTCGGACAGGGCGGCCGGGGCGTGCCCCTCGGCGGACCGGGCCTGGATGTCCTCCCACTGCGCCTGCAGCCGGGTGACGTCGCGGGCCAGCTCATCCTCGCTCGCCCCCTCGGCCGCCGTACGCACGATCACCCCCGCGCCGTCCGGCACCATCTTCTTCAGGACGTCACGCAGGCGCTTGCGCTCGTTGTCGGGCAGCTTGCGGCTGATCCCCGAGGCGTTGCCGTTGGGGACGTAGACCAGGTGCCGGCCGGAGAGCGCGATGTGGCTGCTCAGCCGCGCGCCCTTATGCCCGAGCGGGTCCTTGGTGACCTGCACCAGCACCGAGTCGCCGGATCGCAGGGCCTGCTCGATCGAACGGGCCCGGCCCTCCAGACCGGTGGCGTCCCAGTTGACCTCGCCGGCGTAGAGCACCGCGTTGCGGCCCCGGCCGACGTCGACGAACGCCGCCTCCATGCTGGGCAGCACGTTCTGCACCTTGCCCAGGTAGACGTTGCCGACCATGGTGCCCGAGGTGGTCCGCGACACGTAGTGCTCGACCAGGATGCCGTCCTCGATGACCGCGATCTGGGTGCGGTCCGGCTTCTGCCGGACGACCATGACCCGGTCGACCGCCTCGCGGCGGGCCAGGAACTCCGACTCGCTGAGGTTCGGCGGCCGGGTCCGGCGCTGCTCACGGCCGTCGCGACGGCGCTGGCGCTTGGCTTCGAGCCGGGTCGACCCGGAGACGCCCTGCACCTCGTCGGAGTTGGAGCTGCTGGTCCGGCGCGGCTCGCGCACCCGTACGACAGTGTGCACGCCGTCCTCGATGCCACCGGCTTCGTCGCCGCCTGCGCCCTTGCGCCGCCGGCGGCGCCGGCGCCGGGTCACGCCGTCGCCGTCATTCTCCTCGGCCTCGTCGTCGTCCTCGGACTCCGCGTCGGTGGTCGTCTCGGCGTCCTCCGGACCGTTCTCGTCGCCCTCGTCGGCCGGACCCTTGCCGCGGCCACGGCCACGGCGACCGCGGCGGCGGCGACGCCGGCCCGCGGCGCTGTCGTCGTCATCGTCTTCCTCGTCGCCCTCCGCCTCGGAGTCGACCACGTCGTCGGCGCTCTCGTCCGGCTCCTCCAGCGCCAGCTCGGCGACCTCGGCGACGATCTCGGTCGGCTCTTCGGCGCCGCGACGGCGCCGCCGGCTCCGGGTGGGGCGGGCCCCCTCCGCGAGCTCCTCGGCGCCGGTTTCGGCGACCTCGGCGACCGGGGTTGGCGTCTCGGCGACCGGGACGGGGGTCTCGGCGACCGGGACGGCGGTGGCGCCCCGGCGGGTGCGCCGGGCCCGCGGGGCCGGCTCCGGGTCGGGTTCGGGCGGCATGAACAGCACTGGCGGCGGCAGCGCGGCGACCCGGTGCCGCGGCGCGGGCTCCTCCTCGACCAGTTCGTCGTCCAGCGCCAGGATGCCCACGACCGGCACCGCGACGCTCACCGGCTCGGCGGCGACGGGCTCCTCGACCATCGGCTCGGCCTCGATCGGGGCGGGCGGCGCGGCGGGCGCGGCGGCCTTGCGGCGGCTACGAGTGGCCTTGACCGGTGCCACCGGCGTCTCGGCCGGCGCGTCGGCGGCGACCTCTTCGCTGACCAGTACGGGTTCGGCGGCCGGCGCGGCAGCCTTGCGGCGGCTACGGGTGGCCTTGACCGGGACGACCGCGGCGACCGGGGCGGCAGCGACGGCCTCGGCCACCGGCTCGGCCGCCGCGGGCGTGGCCTTGCGGCGCGGGGCGCGGGTGCGGCGCACGGGTGTGGTGTTCTCGGCGGCATCGACGGGAGGAGTGAAAGCCTCGTCCCGCTCGCCGCCCTGTTCTCCCCGATTAACTTGGGGCTCGTTATCGGGCATAGGGCGCTCTCCAGTTCTGGCGGCCCCGGGCGCGGGTGAGCGCTGCCACGCAGGGTCGCCGCAAGTTTCTCCGCGGCCCATCCGAACTGGACGGGCTGCCGAAGTCGGCTGATCGGACACCGGCCGGGAATCGGCTAGCGCCCTCCGATGGTGGCGTTCTCACGATCCGCGTCGAGCGGATCGACGATCTCCCCCTGCGGGGTGAGCGTGTCCAGAACAAGCCGGCCTTGGGCCAAGCGGGTCGCACGAGGCGGCACCGGAGGCTCCAGACCGGCCACGACACGCAGGCCGGAAAGAACGTCATCGGGTCGAACGGCCGGAATGACCTGCCGCACGACTAGGTCGATTATCGCACACGGTGCAGCCGTGGCCTCGGAAGGTGCGACAGACTCTTGCGTCACAGCGAAGAACGTGACTGCCTGCCGCGTGTCGAACGACCGCCGGCCCGCCTTGGTCATGCGTTCGACCTGTACTTCTTCGGCGGCGAGGAACTTCTCGACCGCCTGTTCGGCCGCGGCCGGCGTGACCTGCGGCAGTTCCAGTCGCCAGCGGGCGGCGTCGATCCGGTCGGCCAGGCTGGTGCCCTCGGTGGCGACCACCGCGTCGAGGACGTCCAGCCCCGGGGACAGGGCCGCGTCCAGGGCGAGCCGCAGCTGCTCCGGGTCCACTTCCGCCTGTAGGCCGATCTCGAGGTACTCGGCCTCGCTGGCGACGCCGGTGGGCGCGGCGCTCGCGTACGAAATCTTGGGGTGTGGGGTGAAGCCCTGCGAGTAGGCGATCGGCACGGCCGCGCGCCGCAGCGCGCGCTCGAAGGCGCGGGCGAAGTCGCGGTGCGAGGTGAAGCGCAGCGGTCCGCGCTTCGCATAGCGAAGGCGGATGCGCTGCACGACCGGGGCCTGCCCGCCGAGCGGCTGGTTCTTGGCGATGACCTGCTCCTGGTAAACGCTGGTGGGCCGGCGTCAGTGCTGGTGTGCGGGCACGCGCAGGCCGGTGACCGGCGTGAGCGGCAGCAGCTTCCTGCCGGTGGGACCGATCTGGATCTCGGTGTCCTGCGACGGGCAGACTCCGCAGTCGAAGCACGGGGTCCAGCGGCAGTCGTCCTGCTCGAACTCGGTCATCGAGTCCTGCCAGTCCTGCCACAGCCAGTCCTTGTCGAGACCGGAGTCGAGGTGGTCCCAGGGCAGGACCTCCAGCTGCTCGCGCTCGCGGGTGGTGAACCAGTCCAGGTCGACGCCGAAGGCGGGCAGGGTCTCGGCGGCGGCCTCAACCCACCGGCGGTACGAGAAGTGCTCGCTCCAGCCGTCGAAACGCTGCCCTTTGTCCCAGGCTCGCCGGATTACCGCCCCGACCCGCCGGTCGCCGCGCGACAACAGGCCCTCGATCAGCGACGGCTCGCCGTCGTGATAGCGGTAGCCGATCGCCCGGCCCAACGACCGATCGCTGTTGATCATGTCCTTGAGCATCCTGAGCCGGTTGTCGATCACCTCGGGGCGCTCCATCGCCGCCCACTGGAACGGGGTGTGCGGCTTGGGCACGAAGGCGCCGATCGAGACCGTGCACTTGATGTCCTTGGTGCCGGTGGCGACCCGGCCCGCCTTGATCACCTCGTGTGCCATCCGGCCGATCTGCAGCACGTCGTCGTCGGTCTCGGTGGGCAGGCCGCACATGAAGTACAACTTCACGCTGCGCCAGCCGTTCGAGTACGCGGTGACGACCGTCCGGATCAGATCCTCCTCGGTCACCATCTTGTTGATGACCTTGCGGATGCGTTCCGAGCCGCCCTCGGGGGCGAAGGTCAGGCCGGTGCGCCGCCCGTTGCGGGACAGCTCCTGGGCCAGGTCGATGTTGAAGGCGTCCACCCGGGTCGACGGCAGCGACAACGACACGTTGGTGTCAGCGTACTGCTCGGCCAGGCCGGAGCACAGGTCACCGATCTCGGAATGATCGGCCGACGACAGCGACAACAGGCCGACCTCGTTGAAGCCGGTCGCGGCCAGCCCGGTCGCCACCATCTGGGCGACCGTGGTGATGCTGCGCTCCCGGACCGGTCGGGTGATCATGCCAGCTTGACAGAACCGGCAGCCGCGGGTACAGCCCCGGAAGATCTCCACCGCGTACCGCTCGTGCACCGTTTCGGCGAGCGGCACCAGCGGCTTCTTCGGGTACGGCCAGGCGTCGAGGTCCATCGTGGTCCGCTTGCGTACCCGAAACGGCACGTCGGCCCGGTTCGGCACGACCCGCTGGACCCGGCCGTCGGGCAGGTAGTCGACGTCGTAGAACCTCGGGACGTAGACGCCGCCGGACGTGGCCAGCCGGTGCAGGGTCTCGTCGCGGGTTGCGCCGTCGGCCTTGGCCTGGCGCAGGACTGCGGTGATCTCGAGGACGGCCTGCTCGCCGTCGCCGAGGACGGCGGCGTCGATGAAGTCCGCGATCGGCTCGGGGTTGAAGGCGGCATGCCCGCCCATGAGGACGATCGGGTCGGCGTCGGTGCGGTCCCTGGCGTGCAGCGGGATGCCGGCGAGGTCGAGGTGCTCGAGCAGGTTCGTGTAGCCGAGCTCGGTGGAGAAGGAGACGCCGAGTACGTCGAACGCCTTGACCGGCCGGTGCCCGTCGACGGTGAAGGCGGGCACGTTGTTCGCCCGCATCTTCTGGGCGAGGTCGGGCCAGACGCTGTAGGTCCGCTCGGCGAGGGTGCGGGGCTGCTCGTTGAGGATCTCGTACAGGATCATGACGCCCTGGTTGGGCAGGCCGACCTCGTACGCGTCGGGGTACATCAGCGCCCAGCGGACGTCAGCGTCGTCCCAGTCCTTGACGTGGCTGTTGAGCTCGCCGCCGACGTACTGAATCGGCTTCTGCACGAGCGGCAGCAGCGGCTCGAGCTGCGGGAACACGCTCTCGACCGGCACGTCGCCCAGGCTACGTCCGCCGCCCCCGGCTCTGGCCCGAAAGCGACGTTGCCCGGCTG
>JAVHVY010000111.1:0-46780 GCA_032160305.1 Actinoplanes sp. | reverse complement strand
CCATGGACACGGCCTCACGAGCGGGACTTCGAGACGGTCTCGATGCCGGAGCGGGACTGCGATCTGCTTCGCGACCTGTTGATCTCCGAGAGGGCCGAGACGGTTGTCGAGGTCGGGCTTGCCTACGCCAGCTCCGCACTCGCAGTCGGGGAGGCATTGGTCACGGTCAACCCACCAAACCCCCGGCATATCATCATCGATCCCTTCCAGGACCACGCGTACTCCAATGTCGGCTGGGACCTATTGCACGCCGCGGGACTGGACTCGAACGCCAGACTCATCCGCGCGTGGTCATCCATCACGCTCCCGGAACTTGTCACCGAAGGTCTTGTCGCCGACGCGGCGTTCGTGGACGGTAGTCACCGTTTTCACGAGGTCTTCGTGGACCTCTACTTCCTGCGCAAGATCGTCCGGCCGGGCGGGCTGATCGTGATGGATGACGACTGGACGCCCTCGGTGCGCACCGCGGCGCGGTACTACGAGCAGAACCTGGGCTGGACGGCGATTCCCGACGCCTTCGCCGGCGGAACCCTCCGGAACATCGGCGACGACTCCACAGCCGAGGCCGTGCCTCGCTGCCGCGCCTTGCGGCTTCCCGACTCCTTGATCGAGCCGCCCTTCGAGCAGTTTCATTCGTTCTGACCCGCCACCAAGATCCACCGAATCCGCCGACTTTTGACCCGGACCACCGACTGTCGGCTCGTCCACTTCAACGTGGCGGACACCCGGTCGGCGCCTCGCCCACACGTCACTCTCACGCGGACGGGACATTCCGGACCACGTTGGGGCCAGGCATGCCGAGCTCAGTGCTGGATGAGGCCGTGGAGCGACATGGCCAGTTGCGGGGAGGGTCTGCGCCAGGGCAAGTCCGATGTCGACGAGGGATGACCGGTGCAGGCTGGCTACGTCGGGTATTGGCGTCCAGACTGATTCGGCGGTTTCCCCGTTTGGCTCGGGCCGGAGTGCACCGCCGGTGATGCGGACTTGGTAGAAGATGCCGACATTCTGGTGCTCGATCCCCAGTCGCGCCTCGGCGGCCGGGATCACTCTCGCGTCCACGCCTAGCAGGCGTTCGACTACGCCATGGCAGCCGGTTTCCTCGGCGAGTTCTCGGATCACCGCGTCGAATGGGTCCTCCCCGTGCTCGACCGTGCCGCCTGGGAGGGTCCATGGGTGTCACCCTCCGGGGGTACGTAGCGGGCGAGCAGCACCCGCTCACGCTCGATGCACACAGCGTATGCCACCAGCCGGAAACTCACCCTCGCACCTCCCGACGCCGACGCCGCCGGCGGTGACCCGTGCGCGGTGACCAAGGCGCATGTGGAGGCGTTCCAGGCGTGGATGATCGAGACCCGCTCGGCGTCGACCGCGTTGAAACCATGACCTCGGCGAACGCATCCTGACCGCGACCTCCACCGGCCCAACTGGAGGTAAGATTCTCCTCTCGATATTCGGCTGGCTCGTCCGCGTCGCCGTCGTCGTGCTTGACCAAGCAAACGCTCACCGGCTTGTGACCGACCTGGGCGATCCCCGCCTGCCGGACCTGGCTGTCGACCCGCGCTTGCTGATGCTCCCGACGGTGCCTACGACGCCGCCCGCGGGTCGATCACCAACATCGCCGCGAACCTGCCGGACGCGGTGCTGCGTGAAGACGCCAGGACGGTCAAGGCCATGAGCGTGCCCTCCCTGGCTCCCGTGGTTCGGTACGTCGCCGTCACGGTCGCCCGCAACGTGCGCGCCGCCACGCGGCAGGCCGATCGCGAGGTCGCCGCCACGCTCGACCCTGACACCGATCTTCGCTGACGCAACTCACGGTGACGGTTGCCGACGGTCCGGTCGAGGATGGCCGACCCGGCACTGTACTTGTAGGCGGTGACATTGGTGTCGTCACCGGCGCTCAGCCGCACTGTGGTGGCCTGCCCGATACCTGGCGCGGTGGTGTCTGGGAAGGTCACGACAGGCGGGAGCGGCATGGTGAGCAGGCCGATGTCGGCTGCGGCCACCGCGAAGGCGCAGACGCACACGTCGTCGACCTGGCCTGCGAACCAGCCGTCGGCGGCCCCGTTCCATTTGCGGCGTCCGATCGTGACATCGGTGGCGGCGTTGAACCCGCCGGTGAGGGTGGCCGTCGCGGTCTGGGCGATGCCGTTGACGTAGAGCGTCATCCTCTTGGTCGCCACGCTGTACGTCACCGCCAGGTGCGTCCACTTGTTCATCGTGGGAGCCGTGTTCGACAACACGGAGAAGGTTGCGGGGTTGTCGATGTCGGAGCCGGCCATCGTGAATCGCCACCGGTTGTCGGTGCCCGAATAGCCAAGTGTGTACGCCGACGTCCGAGTGCCATTCGAAGCGACGACGGTGCGTCCTGCAGCGCCACCGCTGGCGGTGAGCTTCACCCAGGCGGTTGCGGTGAAGCTGGAATCGGTCCTGATCGGGGTCTGCGCGCCTGTGTCGGGATGCGGGTAGTGCACCGCGCCGGTCTCGACGGCGGCCTGCGAGGTCCCGTTGAGTGCCAGCGCCGTGCCGACGCTGGAGCGGCCCGGTGTCCGGGTGGCGCTGCCTGAGGGCGTGGCGGTGTTGCCGTGCCCGGTGTCGTCGGTGGCGTCGCCGTTCGCCTCCTCGAACAGCCAGCCGACCGGGTCGTGCTGGGCGCCCTTTCCCGGCTGCTACCCCGATCGCGCTGGCCGATCTTCTTCGTCACTCCGGCCACGCTGCTGCGCTGGCACCGCCAGCTGATCGCCCGGCACTGGACCTATCCGCACACCACAAACCGGACGGCCACCGATCGCCCGGCAGATCCGCGACCTGGTGCTGCGACTCGCCAGGGAGAATCCAAGGTGGGGCCATCGACGAGTTCACGGCGAACTGGTCGGCCGGGGGTACCAGGTCGCGGCCAGTACCGCGTGGAAGATCCTGCACCAGGCCGGTGTGGATCCGGCGCCGCGGCGGTCGGGACCGAACTGGAAGCAATTCCTGACCACCCAGGCCCAGGCCATGTTGGCGTGCGATTTCTTCACCGTCGATACGGTGTTCCTCCGACGCATCCATGTCCTGTTCTTCGTGGAGCTGGCCACCCGCCAGGTCCACGTCGCTGGGGTGACCGCCCACCCCACGGGTGCGTGGGTGGCCCAGCAGGCGCGGAACCTGCTGATGGACCTCGACCAGCGAGCTGACGGGTTGCGGTTCCTGCTGCGCGACCCCGACGCGAAGTTCACCGCCGCCTTCGACACGGTGTTCAGCGCGGCTGGCATCGAGGTGATCAGGACGCCGCCGCAGGCACCGCGCGCGAACGCGTTCGCAGAACGCGGGGTGGGCACCGTCCGGCGGGAGTGCACTGACCGGATGCTGATCGCTGGCGAATGGCACCTGGCGGCCGTTCTCGCCAGCTACACGTCGCACTACAACGAATATCGCCCTCATTGCGCGCTGGGCCAGCGGCCACCTCAGCCTCGTCCGCAAGTCCCCGCCTCGGCCGACACCAGCGTCCAACGGCGTTCCATTCTGGACGGATTGGTCAACGAATACTCGCAGGCAGCATAGCCAAACCGGCTTTGCGAGCCCCACAGGCCATCCCCCATTTGCTCGACGCCGCCATGACCCGGTCCATCAATGATGTGACTGTTGTGGACGGTGTTCCATCTGGCAGGATGGTCACGCTCAGCGGGTCGGCTGTCAGTGGAGCCCGCGGTCGGGACCCCGAGGTTGTTGAGCATTGGCACGGGGAGGCGTCGTTGACGGTTGACGGTGAACACGAGACACGGGTCGGGTTGCTCTTCGCTGCTGCGGCGACCGCCGGTGCCACCGCCGTGGTCGAGTTCTTGCTTCCCCTCTGGGCCGGTGACCGCTTGGGGGCATCACCGGCGGTAATCGGTGCGATCGTCGCCGTCCAGGTTCTGGTCGCGCTCCTAGTACGTCCGTCCGTTGGACGGTTGACCGATCGGGGCGGTCGCGGTCTCCCGGCCGCCTCGGCAGGCATCGTCATCGCCATAGCGATGGTCCTATATTCCACCGCGGACGGCTACGTTCCGGTTTTCGCTGGGGCCGCCCTGGCCGGCTTAGGGTCGGCACTGTTCTGGGTGCCTGTGCAGACCCACATCGCGGATCTCGGTGGATCTGCACAGGCATACGGCCGGCTCTTCGCCTTCCAGACGCGGGGTAGCTTGATCGGATTTGTCTGTGCGTTCACCTTGCTTGCACGCACCGGGTACAGCACTGTGTTCCTATGCGCCGCCGGTGCGGTAACGGTTGCCGCTTTGCTGGTCATCTCAGCCCATCTCCCGCCCGGCCGCCACCGTGGCACGACCTCGGTGGCCGGGCTAAATCGGCGACTGCTGCCGGTCACACTCCTGGTCGGCGTCACCTCTTTGGCGCAGACGGGCCTGGGACTGATTTTGCTGCTCCATCTGCAGCGGCATTTCGGGCTGCAACCCGCGCAGATCGGTCTGGTCCTGGGACCTGGCGCGATAATGCTAGCGCTGGCGGGGGGACGAACTCACCGCCTCACGGAGCGCCTCGGACGTCAAACCACGCTGATGATCGCGACGGCATCGACGGGCGTCATGGCTGTAGTTCTGGCATTCGCCGCCAATACCGTTATCGTCACGGTCGCGTGGGCAATCGCGGCGGCCTCGATCGCAGCGTCGGTTCCGGTAGAACAGGCCGCCATTGCAGCACTGAGTGGTGACGGCGGCGGTCAAGGTTTCAGCGTCTACGGCGCAGCAGCCATGGTCGGTGCTTTTCTCGGCCCTGCGATGTTCGGTGTCCTCTACGGTGTGGCTGGCTCCCGTCCTGCTTCATCGCAGCGGCGTTGGTGAGCATGACCCTGCCGTTCGTGCCCTGGGTTGTCCGCACCGCCGCGCCAACGGCCGACGAATTGAATCCTGCTTAGTTAGAAGTCCTAACAAAATGATCTACGTGGATGTCCTTACGCCCATGCTGCAGTCGCGGAGACGCTGGACCAGGTACCAGATCAACCGCCGCCGCGCCGAAACCGCGAGCAAAGGCGGCGTTCGACGGGCTGGGCGGGGGCGTTCCCGGACACCTTCACCACGGCTATTGGCCAGTACCAGCCCTGGCGGGCGTGGCCGACCTTGCGCGTCCTTGTACCGTTCGAAAACTCGGTTTGGCTATGCGGCCTGAGAGTACTCGTTGATCAGCCCGTTGAGGATGCGTCTACGTCGTACCCGCACGGCGGCCAGATCCGTGATCGGCGTGGGGGGACACGTCAAGGCCGGCGGGCGTTGCTCACGGCCTTGATGCGGCCTGTGCTCGTTGTAGTACGTACGTACTTCTCGATCGTGGCGAGCAAGTGTCGCGGGTTGTAGATCAGGATCCGGTCCAGGCACTCCCGGGGCTCTGTTGCGTTCGCCCGTCGGAGGATCAAGGCGCTACGTCTACCGGGCCGTCGACCAGTATGGGCAGGTCATCGACGTACTGGTCTCGGTCCGCCGGGATGCTGCCGCAGCCCGCCGGTTCTTCCGCCGGGCGCTGGCCACGCTGACGGTGACGCCGGCCGAAGTCGTCACCGACGCGGCGGCGGTCTACCCGGCCGTACTCGACGAGTTGATCCCGTCCGCCTGGCACCACGTCGAGCGGTATGCCAACAACCGGATCGAGGCCGACCACAGCCAGCTCAAGCGCCGACTGCGACCGATGCGCGGTCTACGAACTGACCGCACCGCGGGCGTCGTCATCGTCGGGCATGCCTTCACGCAGAACCTCCGACGCGGCCACTACGAGATCGCACTGGAGGTCCCGCACACCCTGCGGGTCGCAGCGGCGTTTGCCGAACTCGCCCGAGCAATCTGATCGGACCACCCGGCGACGGGTTCAGCCTGCCGCCAGGCGGGACAACGCAACAGAGCCCTTGGATTGCCCTGGCCAGGATCCCGCGTCGCCTGCTCGGTAGGTAGCGATGATGGATCATCATCAAGATATGCGGGACTTCGTCGGGCCGGTGCCGGCGTGCCTGTTCGGCCTCGGCGTCGGAGCGTACGTCGTATGGCGCAGGTGGCAGACATGAGGCCCGACTACCTCGGCCGACCGCTAGGGGAGGGGCGCGTCGGTTGTCTGATCCGCTGCCACTGCGAGATGCGCCGCATAGTCGGGCACGGCCTCGCGCGCGGCCTGCAACGCCAGATGCGCCCGGTGCAACGGCTCCAGCGCATATCCGCTGTCGCGCCAGGCGTCGAGGGTGAGGCCGAAGCCGAGCCGCTGCCACAGTTCGGCGTTGCGCCGCTCGTGCACCCCGAACGGCTCCAGGAAGACTGCCGGCGTGGCCGACCACAGGGAGTCGAGTAGCGTCCCGCCGCCCGGCTTGCTGACCGTCGCCAACGCGTACCGGGTCACCTCGAACGAGGCGTGCCGGCCCGACCCGCGCTGGTAGTTTACGGAGCCATCGGCTGCGAGCTGCCCGAACGGCGGGTACTGGTCGTCCAGCCATGGATGCCAGGCCGGGTCGATCATGAACTGTCGGATTGCCGGGTCGTCCACGCCGACGTCGCGCGACTCGTACGCGACCACGTCGAGATCGAACCCAGCGCGGCGCAGCTCTGTCACTTGCTCCCGGTAGGTGCCGATACCCCAGCCGCCGCCGTGCAGGAACAGCCGGGACCGCGCCGACCAGGCGAGCACTGGATCGTCGGTGACCGGGATCGTGTACGGCAGTGTCGTGTCGTTGGCGTCGGCGAGCCACACGTGTCGTACGGCAAGGTCGCTGGCCGGCAGTGCCGTGGATGGCGACGGCACGCTGTCCACATGGCACACGTCGATCGTCAGCGGTCGCGGCACAGTCCGCGCATAGCGGGCGAGCAGGTCCAGCCAAAAGCCGGAGAACACCACGAATTGGGTGACGTCGCGGGCACGCCACGCCGCGAACAGCTGCGCTACGGCTGCCGCGGAAGCCACCTCGGCCGGATTCGTGGCGATCTTCTGCCCGGTCAGCGCTGTGCGGAACGCCCGGTGGAACGCCCATTTCATGCGCTCCGTAGTGGCAAGCTTCTCCGGCGGCAGCAGGCGCTCAAGGACACACACCTGGACGTCGGTCCCGCGCTCCCGCAGGCGGTCCGCCAGCAGCAGGCCCGGAACGTGGACGCCGAGCGCCACCCCGGAGGTGAGGACCGCAATCACGGTTGCTCGAGTTCGGTCAACGCGATCATCAGATGCCTGGCGATCACCTTGGTGAACGGGTTCCGCTGCGGGTCCGGCACGCCGCGCGGCACCATCTCCACCAACATGATCAGATACAGGTATGCCCGGTACTGGGCCAAACGGGTGCGGGTGTCGGCGTCGAACATGACGCGCCCGCCGGCCCGGGCGTAGCCGCCGAGCAGATCGGCGTCATCGGCGATGTCGGCGAACAACGCGAGCGACACCAGCTCCGCGGCCGGATCACCCCAGAATGATCGCTCGCCGTCGATGATCCCGCCGATCCGGTAGCCGTCGTCGCCGCTCGCTTCGTCGATCAGGATGTTTCCCGGCCACAGATCGAAATGGACAAGCGCCGGTACCGTCACCTGATCGAGCGTGTCGACGTGGCGGGCGAACAGGCCCCGAATGTGTTCGACGGATCGCGGCAGCGTCGGACGATACCGCTCGGCATCGGCGAGAAGCTCTGCCGTCATCGCCCCGAAGGCCGCCCGCCACGTCGGCGCGAGGCCCCGTTGCGGGTACCCGAAGCCACGGCCGGTCACCGCATGCAGCGCCGCGATGTGCTCACCCAGCTCCGTGCGCAGCCGCGTGCTGTCGGCGGCACTCAACTGGCTGCCGAGCGTATGCCAGTCGATGCCTGGGCGATGGGTCATGAGCAGTAGGTCACGGTCGAGGTGGGCGCGGGAGAAGTCGGCGTGCACGACCCGCGGCACCGGCAGCCCATCCGGGCAGGCCCGGTAGAACTCCGCCTCGGTCGCCATGATTCCGGCCTCGTACCTCATGGTCGGCCCGGCCGGGTCCGGGGCGATTTTCAGGACGAGGTCGGTGTCGTCTGGGCGATGGATCCGGTACGCCGCGTTGTAGGTTCCGCCGGCCAGCGGCTCCACGGCCGCGCCGTTCAGCGCGCCGAGCCCGGCGTCGGACAGGATTCTTGACAGCACTTCGGGGGTCGGATTCATCGACACTCCTCGCCGTGGGCGCGCCGGGCATCCAGGTAGATGGCTGACATCGATGCGATCCGAGGGCTGAAGTCGGCCGCCGCCGCCGCCGCGGTCCGACCGCCGGCGAGCAGCGTGCGAAGGTTCTCGAGTTGCCGGTCGTAGTAGGCGATCGGCGCAAACGCGCGAACCTGCCGGACACCATCGGCCGGCTGTATCACCAAGTTCAACGGCAATGCTCCCACGGTGGGGCGCAGAAACTGGCGTAACCGGATTGCTGCTCGGTCGAACACGAACTCGTGCTCCGCGACATGCGGCTCGCCGAGCTGTGCGTCGAGAACTGCGGTAACGCCGTTGTCGGCGGTCAGCTCGGCATGGAACTGCCGGTCCACACCGTTCGGACCGTCGAACGCGGACCGCCCGATACCAGGCCCGCCGTTGAGCCCGACCACCTCCTGTACGGCCTGCAACCAGTAGCTGGCCGTATCGAAGAAGATGCCGCCGCCCAATTCGACGCGGTCGCGGTAACCGCCCGGACGGGGTACGGCGAAACGCATCCGGGTGCGGATCTCGCGCAGCGCTCCGTACGGCATGCCGTCGGCCAGTTCCCGCACCGCTTCCTGCCACGGATGACCTGCCGTTGGAATGGCCTCTACGACGGTGACCCCGGCCGCGTCGGCTGCGTCGCGTAGCTCGGCCGCCTCGGCCACGGTCAGGCAGATCGGTTTCTCCACGACGACGTGCTTGCCGGCGTGGGCCGCGGCAAGCGCCCATCGATGATGGGCGGAATTGTGCAGCGAAACGTACACGACATCGACGGTCGGGTCCGCGAGCAGCGCGGCGTAGTCCTGGTGGACCCGCGGGATGCCGTGCTCCGCCGCATATCGGGCGGCTCGGGCGGGATCGCTCGCGGCGACAGCGATCACGCGGAAGTCGGCCGAGCGGCGGCTCGGTGCAATGACCGCGCGCGCCGCGATCGCCGTTGCGCCAACCAGGCCGATGTCATACGGCACGGACGACCCCCGCGGTGGTGAACCCACGTGCGGCCAGAGCGGTCGTGACCTGCGGAGTGAGGTCGGTTCCGGGGCGCTCGAACAGCGCCAGATACACCCGTGCGCTCGGCGGCGCGAGCCCGCTGCCGCTTAACACGAGTACGCCTGGAGCCGCATTGCCCTGGTACAGCAACCGTTGAGCGTGCAGCGCGTCCAGCAGGTCGTCGAGGCCGAGCCCCGGCGCCACGCGCAGGGTCCGGTCGACGAGCCGGCACGTCAGCCCGGAGTCGTGGAATCGCCGTTGCAGCGTGAGGCAGAGCAGCCCCATCGACCGCCGGGCGTTGACCTCGAACACCGGAACCACTGTGTCGTCGGCCAGCAGCGCCGAGTCGATACAGGCGGGGCCGTGATATCCGGCCGCCGCGAGCCGCTTCGCGACGTCGGTCACCGTGTCGAAGTACCCGCGTTCCGTCAGATCCTGCACGAACAGCGCGGTGCCTGGCGCCGACCCGGCGTACCGGAAGCCGTCGTTCTCCATGACCTGCACGCCCAGCACCTCGACCGAGCCGTCGCGACCGATCGTGAGCTGCGCGGAGAAGTTCGTCCGGCACACGTACCTGTCCTGGACCAGTAGTTCGATCCGGCGTCCCTGCGCGTACTGCCGGTCCAGGGCGGCGCTGATCCGGTCCAGCCGACGCGGGTTGTCGATCTCTAGAAGGCCCCGGCCGGACACCCCGAACGGGTCCTTTACGACTGCCGGACCCTCGCACGCAGTCACCGCCGCGACCAATTCCGCGGCAGAGCGGACGACCGTGGCAGCGCCGGCAAGGCCTAGATCGCATACCACGTCGTTCGACCACACCTTCGAGTTCACCTCGCCGACCGTCACGACCGGCGGCAACTGGTCCATCCGGTTGACGTCCGCCGCCAGCACGGCCGTGTCCGGCAGCACCGCGTACGGCGCCAAGGTCCTGCAGGCACGCAGGTTCGCAAGTAGGCGGGGATTCTGCCGAACCAATGCCTCGGCGGTGCCGCCCGTAGTGCTGACATCCTCGACGAACCGGTGGGTGAACCGGATGCCGGCGGCGGCCAGACCGGCGCGCAGGCCGGCCGTCATCGGAGCGCGGGTCAGCAGCAGGTCGTCCGGGCCGCAGTACGCCGCCAGCAGCTCGTCCATCGTTGCCACAGACCCGCCGCAGGCGACCGCGGGAAGGTCCGCGAGGTCGATGGGCCGCCACCAACGTTCGGCATCGAACGTGCCGAGGTGTGCCGTGTCGTACACGCGCTACCCCGATACCTCGACGCGCAGCCCGCGAACGTAGCTGGCGAGATGCCGCACCGACTGCAGGTCCTCCAGCTGCAGGGAGTCGTAGTCGAGTTCCAAGTCGAATTCGTCCTCGATGCCGAGCAACAGTGAGATCATCTGCAGCGAGTCGATGCCGTATTCATTCACCAGATCGGCGTTGTGGTCGATGTCGGCGGGGGCCACGCCGTTGGCCAGCACCCGGGCCAGCACTTCACTGATCGTGTTGTCGATCCCGTCCACGTCACACCCCGTTCAGGTAAAGAAGAATGCATTTCGAACAGACCGGCATCATGCCGGACTCGGCGAGAGTCTGGCGCACCCGACGGAACCGGTCGCTTCGCCACAGCTCTTCGACGCCCGCGTCGTACAGGTTGCCGACGACGAACTCGGGGAAGAACTTGCACGAGCTGACCGCGCCGTCCGCGTGGACCTCCATCCGGTTGGAAACCGCCAGACACTTGCTGCGGCGCTGCGCCGGGCGTGTGGTGCCGAGAATGAAGTCGTCGACCTCGTCCGCCTCCAGCTGCGGCTGGTAGCGCACCCGGACGTTCCATCTGCGTTCGGTGAGGCGCCGCATCGAGTCCTTCAGCTCCGGCAGCAGTTCCGGGGGAAGCTGGTAGGTGTACGAGTGCCACGTCGGTCGCTTCGTGCCGGTGCTCGGCTCCAACCAGGCGAACGACTGCTCGTAGAGCTTGTCCATCGCTTCCGCCACCTGAGGACTGATGTACCAGGGGAACTGGAAGTAGACCGTGTTGACGCCGACCTGCTCTGCCCACTCCATGAACTCGTACATCTTGTGGACGGTGGCGTGGGTAACCATGCAGGACAGGGAAACCTCGCCGCCGAACCGGCCCTCGCGCTTGAGATCGAGCATCGTGGTGATCGCGTCGTGCGTACGCTGGAAGGTGCCCTTGCCGCGGATGGCCTCGTGGTCCTCGCCCAGCCCGTCCAGGCTGACCAGGAGGTTGAGGTTCTCGCCGATGCGCAGCAGGTCGTCGAGTTTGCGCTTGAAGAGCAGCCCGTTGGTACACATATTGACCGTTCGGGGGTACTTCTCGACCAGCTTGGCGACGTCGGCGAACCGGGTGTGCATGAGCGGTTCGCCGCCCCAGAGGAACAGCTTCGATCGGATCGGCGCCGTGGTGCGTAGCACGTCCTCGACGATCCGCAAATCCAGCTCCGTGCGCTGCCGGTCGATCGAGAAGTCGCGGAAGAAGCCCTGTTCGTTCCACTGATAGCAGTGTGTGCATCGCAGGTTGCAACGGTACGTCAGCTGCAGGCTGACCTCCTGCGGCAGCGGGGCCGCATAACCCGGATCGCTGAGTTGGCTCCGGCGCGCGCCCGAGCGGATCGCCACCGTTTGCTTGATGTCGGCGAACTCCTTGGCGTTCAGCCGACGTGTCGTCTGTGGATGCATACGTCCCCGTTCTCATGGCCCCCGCAGGCACGACACCGCGACATGGGAAGCGACTTGCCCGTCCGATCGTTCGATGCACCCGGGCATCGGATTGAGGAGCATAGTCGATACTTGGTCGGTCGCCGCCAACACCGACCGTGGACCTGCAATCGGGGTGCAACCCCCGGTGTGACACTCGATCGAATGGAAGCCACTGCGCTACTTCCCGAGCTGCTGCAGCACCGGGCCGAGCAGGATCCCGGCGGCGTCACCTTCACCGTGCTGGACGGATTCTCCGGCGTACATGAATGGCGCGAGAACCCGCTGACGAACCGGGTTCTCTTCGACCGTTCGCGGGCGGTCGCCGCACAGATCCAGCGCAGCGCCGCCCCCGGTGACCGGGTCCTGATCGTGAACCATCCCGGGGTCGACTACCTGGTCAGCCTCTTCGGCAGCCTGCTGGCGGGAACCGTGGCGGTGCCGGCGTACCCGATGGAGACCACCCGCCTCAGCCGCGGTGCCGCCAGAATCGAGGCGATCGTCCGGGACGCCGCGCCGCGCTGCGTGCTGACGGACGCCGGTGAGACGTTCACGGGAATGGACGCGGGGACCCCCATCACGTCGGCGGACACCCTGGACCCGGGGTTGGCGGAGCGCTGGCGCCCGGTCGCCCGGTCCGCGGGCGACCTCGCCGTGCTGCAGTACACGTCGGGTTCGACCGGCACGCCGAAGGGCGTGATGCTGTCGTACGCGAACATTGCCCGCAACCTCGCCGTGATGCGGGATGTCTACGGCCTTGAGGGCGCGATGAACGGCGTGTTCTGGTTGCCGCCGTACCACGACATGGGCCTGATCGGCAGCATCTTCATGGCGCTCTTCTGCGCCGGCGAGGCACGCCTGTTCGCACCGCTGAGCTTCCTGCGCTCGCCACTGCGCTGGATGAGTGCGATGTCCCGGTACGGCGCCACGGTTACCGCGGCACCCGACTTCGCGTACGAGCTGTGTGCCCAGGCGGCGTCGGCGGCGCCGGACGAGGTGGCCGGGCTGGACCTGTCCGGCTGGAACGTGGCGATCTCGGGCGCGGAGCCGGTGCGGGCGCGGACCATGGCCCGGTTCGCCGACGCTTTCACGCCCGCCGGGTTCCGTCCGGCGGCCTTCCACCCGTCCTACGGCTTGGCGGAGAACACCCTCGTGGTCACCGCGCGCCCCGGCGGCGGGGCCGTCCGAGCGTTGGACTCCGCCGCCCTGGAACGGCATCAGGTCGTCGCCGCGACACCGGACGGGCCGAGCCGGGACATCGTCAACTGCGGTCCGTCGGCGGATCCCGATCAGGTCATCGCCATCGTCGATGCCGAGACCACCCGGGCGTGTCCGGACGGGCAGGTGGGGGAGATCTGGGTCAGTGGCGCCAGTGTCGCCCAGGGGTACTGGGGAACGGAGCCCGACAGGGCCGGCCCGTTCGGCGTGCTGCTGGACGGCTCCGCTGACCGGCGGTTCCTCCGTACCGGCGACCTGGGCTTCCTCGAGGACGGCGAGCTGTCCGTCACCGGCCGGCTGAAGGACCTCGTCATCGTGCGCGGCAGGAACCACTACCCGCAGGACATCGAGGACACCGTGCACGAGGTCGTCGACCGGCGCGGCCGCGCGGCCGCGTTCTCGGCTCCCGTGGAGGGTGTGGAGGAGCTCATGGTGGCCGTCGAGCTGCCGCCCAGCGCTACGGCCGACCTGCCCGCCGTGGCGGCGGCCGTGCGTGACCGGGTGGGCGCGGTGCACCAGGTCGCCGTCCACGAGGTGTTTTTCCTGCCCCGGGGCGGGATCCAGCGTACGTCCAGCGGGAAGGTCAAACGATCCGCGATCCGCGACGCCTGCCTCGCGGGTACCGCCGTCGCCAGCGTCGCGGCGGCGCGGGAGCTCACCCCGCCGCGAGACGAGACCGAACGGGTGATCGCCGCGGCGTGGGCGCGCGTCCTGGGCGTCGCCGAGGTCGGTGTGCACGACCGGTTCTTCGCCCTTGGCGGCGACTCCCTCAAAGCCGTCCAGCTGCTCGAGGAGCTGAACACCACGTTGGATGGCACGCTGAGCCTGTCCGACATCGCGACCCTGCACACCGTCGCCGAGTTCGCCGCCGCGGTGCGGTCGAGCGCAGGCGCGTCAGCGACGGCGGAGGTGCACCTTGACCGCGATCCGGCGCGGCCGCATCCGTTGACCGCCAACCAGCGCGGTGTCCTGTTCCACCAGCGGATGGTGCCGGACAGTGCGGCCTACAACCTCGGCGTTGCGGTCCGGCTGGCCGGCGCGGCCGACGTCGCGCGGCTGGACGCCGCATTGCGCGACGTGGTGGCGCGGTACGCGATCCTGCGCACCACCTTCTCCTGGGCGGCGGACGAGCCGACGCAGTCAGCCGGCGACGTGCCGGCGACGATCCTGACGGACGTCACCGCCGCGGCCGCGGAGCACGACGCGACGATCGCGCGGTTGCTGGACGCGCCGTTCGACCTCGAACGCGAGATCCCGGTGCGGGCCGCGCTCGTCCGCGACCCGGTCGACGCGACCGCCCCTGCCCTGGTGTTGGTGGTCCATCACGTCGCCGCGGACCTGTGGTCGATGGAGCAGATCTTCGACGACTGGATGGCCCGGTACTCCGGTGGGCCGGCGCTGCCGTCCGCGCCACCCGGGTTCGTGGCGGAGGTCCGCCGGGAGGCGCGGTGGTCTCGCACCGACGAGGCCCGGCAACACCTCGAGTACTGGCGTACGGAGCTGGGTGGCGAGCTGCCGGTTCTCGACCTTCCGTTCGATCGCCCGCGCCCGCCGCTCCAGTCGTTCCGGGGCGACCGCCTGTCCGTGGTCGTCGACGGGGAACTCGGGCAGCGGCTCGCCCAGGTCGCGCGCGCGGCGGATGCCAGCCCCAACATGCTGTTCCTGTCGGCGTTCCAGGTGCTGCTGCACAAGCACAGCGGCCTGGACGACATCGTGATCGGCACCCCGGCGGCCGGCCGGCAGGGCCGTGACCGCGCCGGCATCGTGGGGTTCCTCGCCAATCCGGTGGTCGTACGCAGCCACGTCGACCCAGACGGCGGCTTCGACGCGTTGCTCGCCCGTACCCGCGCGGCCGTGCTGCGGGGCCTGGACCGGCCGTACCCGTTCACGCTGTTGGTGAACAGCCTGGCCCTGGTCCGCGAGCCGGCGCGGTCGCCGATCTTCCAGGTCATGTACGTCTGGCAGCAGCCCCGTACGGCGCAGGACCGGACGATCGCCGAGGTGGGCCAGCGCGGCGCGCCCTACGACGTGACCCTCGCGGTCAGTCCTGGCCCGCAGGGCTTCACGTGCACCTGGACGTACAACACGGACCTCTTCGACGAGGCGACGGTGCGCCGGCTGGCGGCCGGGCTCACGGCGATCCTCCGGGCAATCGCCGACGATCCGGCCGCGCTGGTCTCCCAGCTGCCGTCGGTGGATGCCGCATCGGCTGCGGCGATGCTGCGTGCCGCGACAGGTCCGCAGGTGCCGCTCGACGGCGCGCCCGGCTGGGTCGGGCAGTTCATCGCCCAGGCGGGCCGCACCCCGGCGGCGCCCGCGCTCGTCTGCGGATCCGAGGTACTCACCTACGAGCAGCTGGCGGCGCGCGTGGCCGGCGCGGCGGCGGGTCTGCGTGACCGGGGGGTGACCGCGGAGACCCGGGTCGGACTCTGCATGTCCCGGTCGGAAGACCTCGTCGTGGCGATGCTCGCGATCGCTGCTGCCGGCGGCGCCTACGTTCCGCTGGATCCGGAATACCCGCGGGAGCGGCTCGCCTACCTGGCGGACGACGCCGAGCTGGCCCTGTGCGTCGTGGACAGTCGCGGCGCGGCCATGCTGAGCTCATTCGGCGGCGCCCTTGTCCGGATGGCCGATCTCGGCGCCTCGACGGTGTCCGCGGTGGATCTCGCCGGCGTCGGCGACCTGGCCTACCTCATCTACACGTCCGGGACCACTGGTCGTCCCAAGGGCGTGATGGTGACCAACCGCAACGTGACCAACCTCTTCGCCGGGCTCGACCGGTCGGTGGGCAGCGCGCTCGTCGACGGGAAGCAACCGGTCTGGCTGGCCGTCACGAGCGTGTGCTTCGACATCTCCGTCGTCGAACTGCTGTGGACGCTCTGTCGTGGTTTCCGGGTGGTGTTGGACACCGGACTGCGGGCTACGGTCGGCCAACGGCCCGAACGTCAGGTCGGCTTCGGTCTCTTCTACTTCTCGGCCGACTCGGGCAGTCGGTCCGGTCCGGACATGTACCGGCTGTTGATGGAAGGCGCCCGCTTCGCCGACGAGAACGGCTTCACGGCGGTGTGGGTGCCGGAGCGCCACTTCCACGCGTTCGGCGGGGCGTACCCGAACCCGGCCGTGCTCGGCAGCGCCGTCGCGGTGTCGACCCGCAACGTCGCCATCCGGGCCGGCAGCGTTGTGCTGCCGCTGCAGGACCCGCTGCGGGTCGCCGAGGAGTGGGCCGTCGTCGACAACATCTCCGGTGGGCGGGTCGGGTTGTCGTTCGCGTCGGGCTGGCAGCCGCGCGACTTCGTGCTCGCCCCCGACCGGTTCGCCGACCGTCGCGAGTCGATGTGGACGGACATCGAAACCGTGCGGCGGCTGTGGCGGGGCGAGCCGGTGCGCAGGCGGGACGGTGTTGGCAAGGAGGTCGACGTCGCCCCACTGCCCCGATCCGTCCAACCCGAACTTCCGGTGTGGGCCACGGCCGCCGGCAGCGAGGAGACGTTTCGGCTTGCGGGGGAGCGCGGGCTGAACCTGTTGACGCACCTGCTCGGCCAGAACGTCGAGGAGTTGACCCACAAGATTTCGGTGTACCGGCGAGCCGGGGCCGAGGCCGGACACGACCGCGGTGTGGTCACGCTGATGCTGCACACGTTCGTGCACCCCGACGACGGGTTGGTGCTGGAGTCGGTTCGCGAGCCGTTCAAGGAGTACCTGCGCAGTTCGCTGGACCTGATGCGCGGGCTCGCCAAAGGTCTCGGCGTGGACCCGGACGCCCATCGTGAGATGCTCGTGGACCACGCGTTCGAGCGGTACGTACGCACCAGCGCGCTGTTCGGCACACCGGAGCAATGCGCCGCCCTGGTCACCACGTTCAACGCTGCCGGTGTCGACGAGATCGCCTGCCTGATCGACTTCGGTGTCGAGGACGACCTGGTGCTGGACTCCCTGCGCCACCTCAACGCGGTACGCGCCCTGTGCGAGCCGCAGGCCGAGGCAGTCCCGCTGCCGGCCATGATCGAACGGCACGGTGTGACACACCTGCAGTGCACACCGGCGCTCGCGAAGATGCTCCTGCTGCAGCCCGACGAGACCCGGATGCCCCGCCACCTTCTCGTGGGCGGCGATGCCGCGCCCCCGGGACTGGCCGCGCAGCTACGCGACGCCGGCGTGGGTGAGGTGCTCAACATGTACGGGCCGACCGAGACGTGCGTGTGGTCGGCGGTCGAACCGCTCGGCGACACCATGGCCGCCATGGTGGGTGGGGCGATCGCCAACACGTCCCTCTACTGCCTGGACAGCAGGCTCTCGCCCACGCCGCCCGGGGTGGTCGGTGAACTCTGGATCGGCGGTGAAGGCGTCGCGCGTGGCTACTGGCGGCGGCCGGACCTCACGGCTGAGCGGTTCCGGCCGGATCCGTTCTCGGCGGTTCCCGGTACGCGGATGTACCGCACCGGTGACCTGGTCAAGCCGGTCGGCGACGGCCGCTTCGTTTTCCTCGGGCGTTCCGACAACCAGGTGAAGGTGCGCGGTTTCCGCATCGAGATCGGCGAGGTGGAGTCCGCCGTCGCGCGGCATGGACAGATCCAGGCGAACGTGGTCGTCGCGCGCTCGGACGGCCAGGGGGACAGCATCCTGGTGGCCTTCGTCGTTCCGCGGGACCCGGGCGGCTTCGACGGCGCGGACCTGCGCGCCGCCCTGCGGCGGGAGCTTCCGGAGTACATGGTGCCGTCGCGTATCGTCGTGCTGGACCAGCTGCCGTTGACGATCAATGGCAAGGTCGACAGGGCCCGCCTGGTTGCCGGTACGGGCATCGTCGACGCCGTGCCCGCAGCTCCGTTGGTGCGGCCCCGGACACCCACCGAGAAAGCCCTCGAAAAAATCTGGGCCCGGATGCTGGAACGGTCCGCCGTCGGCATCGACGAGAACTTCTTCGAGATCGGCGGGCATTCGCTGCTCGCGGCCAAGATGCACGCGCTCATGGTGAGCGAGGGTATGGCCGATCTCGCGCTCGTGGACCTGTTCAGCTACCCGACCATCGCGGCCCTCGCCGAGTTCGTCGACACGCGGGACGGGGCGTCGCACGACGCCGAGGGTGACGTCGACGCCCGGGCGGAGCTGCGCCGGGCCGGCGCCAGGCAGCAACGGACGAGGCGGGGTCGGTGACCATGAGCTCCGACGACACGTCCTCGTACGTGGCGGTCATCGGCATGGCCGGCCGCTTTCCCGGTGCGCCGGACGTCGAGACGTTCTGGCACAACATCGCCAGCGGCGTCGAGTCCGTCGCCTGGCCCACGGAGGACGAGCTGCGCCGGGCCGGGGCGACCGAGGCGGAGCTGGCCGATCCGCGGTACGTGCGGGCGGCGACCGTCCTCGACGGGCTCGAGGACTTCGATGCCGGCTTCTTCGGCCTCACGGCGATGGAGGCGACGATCCTCGACCCGCAGCACAGGCTGCTGCTGGAGTGCGCCCAGGCGGTGTTCGACAACGCCGGCTACGACCCGGAGCGGCTCTCCGGGGTCACCGGCGTGTACACCGGCGTGGGATTTCCGTCCTACCTCGTCCACAACCTCCTTCGGCGGCCCGAACTGCTGGACCAGCTCGGCACGCAGCGGGTGTTCTTCGCGACGGACAAGGCGTTCGCGCCGACCCGGATCTCGCACCGGTTCAACCTGACCGGGCCGAGCATCGGTGTGGACACGGCCTGCTCCACGTCGCTGGTGGCCATCCACCAGGCGTGCCAGGCACTGCTGGCCTTCGAGTGTGACCTGACGATCGCGGGCGGTGCCAGCGCGGTGCTGCCGCACGGCGCCGGATACCTCTACCAGGAGGGCGGCACCGCCTCGCCGGACGGTCACTGCCGGGCGTTCGACGCCCGCGCCGCCGGCACCAGGTTCGGCAGCGGGGTCGGGCTGGTGCTGCTCAAGCGGCTCGACGACGCCCTCACGGACTCCGATGGCGTGCTGGCCGTCATCCGCGGGTCGGCCGTCAACAACGACGGTTCGGCCAAGGCCGGCTTCACCGCGCCGAGCGCGGCCGGCCAGGCAGCGGTGATCGCACAGGCGCTCGCGGTGGCCGACGTCGACCCGGACACGATCGGCCTCGTGGAGGCGCACGGCACCGGCACGATCATCGGTGACCCCATCGAGGTGGCCGGGCTGACGCGAGCGTTCCGGCGGAGCACCGAGCGGCGCGGGTTCTGCGCGATCGGCTCCGTCAAGACGAACGTCGGCCATCTCGACGTGGCGGCCGGCGTCACCGGGCTCATCAAGGTGGTGCAGGCGCTGGGGAAGCGGGTGCTCCCACCGAGCCTGAACTTCGAGAACCCGAACCCGGCGATCGACTTCGCCGACGGCCCGTTCTTCGTCAACACCGAGCGCCGCGCCTGGGAGCCGCCCGCCGGCACGCCCCGCCGTGCGGGCGTCAGTTCCTTCGGCATCGGTGGCACGAACGTGCACGTGGTCATCGAGGAGGCCCCGCCGCCGCCCGCGCCTGGGCCGTCCCGGACAGATCAGCTGCTCGTCGTCTCCGCCCGGTCCCCACAGGCGCTCGACCAGGGGTGCGCGGAGCTGGTGGACGCGCTGAAGCGGATGGACGACCCGGCGTTGCCGGACGTCGCGTACACGCTCAGCACCGGCCGCAGAGCCCACCCTTACCGGCGGTCGGTGGTGTGCCGTGACGTCCGCGAGGCGGTGGCGGCGCTGGAGAGCGTCGCGGGTGCCCCGGTGGACGCGGCCACGGATCCCGAGGTCGTGTTCATGTTCCCCGGACAGGGCGCCCAGCAGGTCGGGATGCTCGCCGAACTGTACGACCAAGAGCGGGTGTTCCGCGAGCCGCTCGACCGGTGCGCGGACCACCTCGCCCGTACGCTGGACGTGGACCTTCGCGATGTCATCCGAAACGGTCCGGCGGAGCGGCTCGAGGATTGGGTCATCGGGCACCCGGCGCTGTTCAGCGTGTCCTTCGCGCTGGCGCAGGTGTGGCAGTCCTGGGGCGTACGGCCGGCAGTGGTGCTCGGGCACAGCCTGGGCGAGTACGTCGCGGCGACAGTCGCCGGTGTCTTCGGGGTCGAGGACGCGCTGGAGCTGGTCGTCGACCGGGCCCGTGCGATGACCAGCGTGTCCCGCGGTGCGATGCTCGCCGTGTCGATGGACGAGGCGTCGCTGGGGGAGGTGCTGGGCGACTGTTCGCTGGCGGCGGTCAACTCGCCGACCCAGTGCGTGGCGGCCGGCCCGTTCGCCGCCGTCGAGGAGCTGGAGCGACGGCTCGACCAGCGCGGGGTCGAGCACCGCCGGGTGCGGGCCTCGCACGCCGCGCACTCGAGCATGCTCGACGACGTCGCACCGGCGTTCGCCGACCGGGTCGCGCGGGTGCGGACCGGCGACCCGACCATCCCACTCGCCTCGTGCCTGACGGGCGAGGTGCTGACGGCCGCCGAGGCTCGGGATCCCGGCTACTGGTCGCGGCACATGCGCGGCACGGTGCGGTTCGCTCGTACCGTCGCGAACGCGTCCGCGCAGGGGCGACTGCTCCTCGAGGTGGGCCCGACGTCGATGCTGTCGCGGATGGTGCGGCGCATCGGCATCGCGCCCGAGCGGATCATGTGGTCCGCCGGCGGGCCCGATTCGGACAGCGACCCGCGCGAACTGGCGACCGCACTCGGCCGGCTGTGCCGCGCCGGTGTGCCCGTCGCGTGGGACGCCTACTGGGACGGTGAGCGCCGTCGGCGGGTCGCGCTGCCGGCTTACCCGTTCCAGCGGCAACGGCACTGGATCGAACCGACGCCGCGGCAGGTCGACGCCGACATCGTCCCGCCTCCAGCGGCCACCGTGGCCGGTGCCGTCGGCGCCGCGCTGCCCGTAGCCGCGTTCGCCGATGAGCCCGACGCCGACCCGTACGAGCGGGAGCTGTTGACGATCTTCGGTCAGTCCTTCGGCGTGGCCTCGGTGCGGCTCGACGACAGCTTCCACGAGCTCGGCGGTGACTCGCTGCTGGCGGTGCAGCTGATGTCGCGGGTGCGTCGCACGTTCCCGGTGGAGCTGGGGGTCAAGGACCTCTTCGCGGCCCGGACCGTGCGCAACCTCGCCCGGTCAGTACGTGCGTCGTCGTCCGCCGGCGAGGTAGTTCCCGTCATCGCGGCGCCCCGGACCGGACCGCTGCCGTTGTCGCTCGGGCAGGAGTCGCTCTGGCTCACCGAACAGCTCCGCGGTCCCGGGGTCACGTACAACATTCCCGGCGCGGTCCGGATGACGGGCGCGCTCGACGTTGAGGCGCTGACCCGCAGCGTCGCGGAGATCATCGCCCGGCACGAGATTCTCCGGACCACGGTCACCGCGATCGACGGCGTACCGGTGCAGGTCGTGCACGAAGACGTCGCCGTCGAACTGCCGCCGCGCCCGATCGGTGCGGACGAGGTTCAGGACGCCGGACTGGAGCACGCGAACCACGTTTTCGACCTGGCGCAGGGGCCGCTCCTGGCGTTCCAGCTGCTGCGGGTCCACGCCCACGAACATGTCCTGCTCGTCAACCTGCACCACATCGTCGCGGACGGCTACTCGCTCAGCCTGCTCGTCGAGGAACTCGTCGCGCTCTACTCGGCGTTCGTCGTCGGTGCCGCATCTCCCTTGCCCGCGCTGCCGTTCCAGTACGCGGACTTCGTCCACTGGCAGCGGCGCTGGCTGGACAGCGAGAGCAGTCGCGCGCAACTGGCCTTCTGGCGCCGCACTCTCGCCGGGGCGCCGCGATTGGAGCTGCCGACGGACCGCCCGCGCGGCGACAGGGCCGACGCGCGGGGTGCGGTGCACCGGTTCGTCGTCGACCCGGATGTCGCGGTCCGGCTCGGTGCGCTGGGCCGAGACGCCGGGGCGACGCTGTTCATGGTCCTGCTCACGGGGTTCACGGTCGCGCTGTCCCGATGGGCCGGGACACCCGACGTCAGTGTGGGAACGACGCTGGCGAACCGTGACCGCGCCGAGTTCGAGCGCATGATCGGCATGCAGGTCAACAGTGTCGTGCTGCGCTCGGACGTGACGGGCAACCCGACCTTCGGCGAGTTGCTGGCGCGGGTCAGGACGACCAGCCTCGACGCGTTCACGCACGCGGATCTGCCGTTCCTGAGGCTGGTGGACGAGCTGCGCCCGGAGCGTGTCCCGGGCTCCACGCCGCTGTTCCAGGTGCTTTTCCTGCTGCAGAAGCTCAACGTCACGGTCGACCTGCCCGGGGTGACCGCCGAGACCATGGAGATCGACGCACCACACACGAAGTACGACCTGTCGCTGTTCATGGAGGAGTCGGACGCCGGCATCACCGGCACGCTGGTCTACCGCGCCGAGCTCTTCGACGCGATCACGGTCGAGCTGTTCGCCGCGCGGCTGGCGCGGATCCTCGCCGGTGCCGCCGCGGCACCCGATGCCCCGATCGACTCCCTGAGCGCGGAGTCCGACCACGAGACGAGATGGAGAGCAATGGCCGAGAGCGAGTCGAAAACCACCCAGCTGAGCTCCCTGCGCACGGCGAAGCGCCGTACGGTCGACGTGTCGCAGCTCAGCCCGGTGACGACGAGCCATCTCCCGGGCCTGCCGGACCTGCCGCTCGTCATCGAACCCGCCACGCCCGACGTGGACCTGCCCGGCTGGCTGGCGGCCGACACCGGGGCCATGGACGACCACCTGCACCGGCATGGCGCAGTGCTGCTGCGCGGGTTCGGCGGGGGGTCGGTGGAGCGCTTCGAGCAGGCCGCCGCCGCGATCTGCCCCACCCTCTTCCGCGAGTACGGTGACCTGCCGCGCGAGGGGGATTCCGCGCAGGTGTACAAGTCCACGCCGTACCCGCGGGACCAGGTGATCGCGTTCCACAACGAGTCGTCGCACCTGCACGAGTGGCCGATGCGCCAGTTCTTCTCGTGCATCGTGGTTGCCCAGCAGGGTGGTGAGACGCCCATCGTGGACTGCCGGCAGGTGTATCGCAAGCTCCGCCCCGAGCTGGCCGAGCAGTTCGCCACCCGTGGGCTCCGCTATGTACGGAACTTCATCGAGTCGGTGGACGTGAGCTGGTCGCGCTTCTACGGCACCGACGACCGGGCGGTCGTCGAACGCAAGTGCGCCGAGACCGGGGTGGAGCTCGCCTGGGAGGACGACGGGACCCTGCGTACCTGGCGGCAGGCCCCCGCGGTGCTCACGCACCCGCGTACGCACGAGACGGTGTTCTTCAACCAGCTCGCCCTGCACCACCCGTCGTGCCTGGACCCCGACACCCGCCAGTCACTGGAGAGCCTGTACGGCGTCGAGGGCCTGCCCCGCAACGTGTTCTGGGGCGACGGCGAGGTGATCGACGACGAGATCGTCGCCGAGGTCCGCGAGCTGATGGACCGGGAGTCGTTGGCCTTCGCCTGGCGCGAGGGCGACATCCTGGTCATCGACAACATGTTGGTCGCGCACTCCCGCAGCACGTTCGTCGGGCCGCGCAAGATCGTTGTCGCCCTCGGCGACATGGCCCAGATGTCCGCCGACGCAGTGGAGATCCGCACCCCATGACCAGCTACCGTCTCTCACCGCCGCAGCGCTATGTCTGGTCACAGGTCGCGGCGCCCAGCATCCAGTGCCGCGTCCGGCCGGCGAGCGACGTAACGCCGGAGGCGCTGGCGCGGGCACTCGCGACGGTGGTCGCCCGGCACGAGTCCCTACGTTCCTATCTGGTGCCCGTGGCGGGTCTGGCGACGCCGCTGCAGTCCGTCGCCGAACCGGACGCGCCGCCGCCGGCCGAGGAACCTCCGGTACGGGCCGAGTTGCTGGAAGATTCGGTTGTCGTCCTCGCCGCCTCGAGCCTGTTCGTCGACCGCCGGTCCCTGCTGGTGATCGCCGCGGAGCTGACCGCGCTGCTGGCCGGCGACGAACTGCCCGAGGTGGAACTGCAGTACCTCGACGCGGCGGAGTGGCTGAGCGAGCAGGCCGAGGGTGCCGATGCCAAGGCCCGGATGGAACGCTGGCGGCAGCGCGAGCTTCCGGCCGCAGCCGCGCTGAGCCTGCCGCTCGACGAGTCGCCCGGACCGCGGGCCACTCCCGGTCCCACTCCCGGTCCCACTCCCGGTCCCGGTCCCGGTCCCGAGGTCGAGGTCGAGGTCGAGGCGACGGTCGACGGCGACGGGCTGCCCGCGGTTCCGGCTGTCGCAGCCGAGCTAGGCGTGTCCGTGGCCGCCGTGGTCCTCGCCGCGACGCACCTGCTGCTGTGGCGGCTGACCGGCGCGGACGAGATCGTCACCGGCGTCGTCTGCACCACGCCCGGGCTGGATGAGCTCGCCGACGTGGTGGGCCCGATCGAGCTGCCCGTACCGGTGCGGACGGCGTTCGAGCCGGAGCTTCGGTTCGACGCGGTGGTGCGGGACCTTGACCGCGCCCTCGCGGCGGCGCCTGCGGAGCAGTTCTCCCTGGACGTCACGGGGGACTCGGTGGACCTGCCGGTGAGCTTCGCCGCCACCGTTCTGCCCGCCGGGTACATCGAGCGCCTCGACGGTGCGCGGGCCGGCGGTCTGCTGCACGTCGACCTCGTCCAGAGTGTGTCCGGTGAGCCGGCGGTACGCATCGTCGGAGATCCGTCGCGGCTCGTCCCCGCCCAGGTGCGGCGACTGGCGCGACAGCTCGACTCGGTACTGCGCGCGGTGGCCGCCGCGCCCGGGTCGGCGCTGGGTGATCTCGGGCTGGCCGACGACGACGAGGCGACCCGGCTGGTGTCCCTCGGGATCGGCGCTACCCCACCGATTCAGGGTCCGGAGCTGGTGCACGCGGCGTTCGAGGCACATGCGGGCGCCAGACCGGACGCGCCGGCCGTCAGCTGCGCCGGGGCGCACCTGTCCTACGGCGCGGTCGAGCGCCGCGCCAACCAACTCGCCCACGCGCTGGTGGCACGGGACGTACGCCGGGGCACCCCGGTCGCGCTGCTGCTGGAGCGCTCGGTGGACTATGCCGTGGCGCTGCTCGCCATCCTCAAGACCGGCGGCTGTTTCGTGCCGGTCGACCCGGCGCTGCCGGACGCCCGCGTCCAGACGTTGCTGCGCGAGGTGGGCGCACCGGTCGTGATCAGCCACCGGTCGCTCTCCGGCGCCGTCGCCGCCGAGGCTTTCGCCGTCCTCGACCTGGACGACGACGAGGTGCTGGCGGGGCAGCCGACCACCGCGCCGGCGGTGACGGTCACCCCGGCCGACGTCGCGTACATCATCTTCACCTCCGGCTCGACCGGCCGGCCGAAGGGGGTCGCGGTTCCGCACCGGGCGGTGCGCGGATATGTGGACGCGGTGACCGGGCTGTTCGAGCTCGGGCCGGACGCGCGACTCGCCAGCCTGGCCACACCGGCCGCGGACCTGGGGCACACGGCGGTGTTCGGCGCGTTGTGCACCGGTCGGTCGCTGTTGCTGGGCGCGCCGGACGAGATTCTCGACGCGGGTGCGCTCGCCCGGCGGTTCCGTGAGACGCCGGTGAACGCGCTGAAGATCACCCCCTCGCACCTGGCCGCGCTCCTGGAAGGCCCCGACGCCGCCGGGGTTCTGCCGACCGAGTGCCTCGTGCTGGGCGGTGAGCAGACGACGCCGCCGTTGCTGAGCCGGATCCGGAAGCTCCGCCCCGACCTGCGGATCTTCAACCACTACGGCCCCACCGAGACCACCGTGGGCGCGGTGTGCACCGAGGTCACCTCCGCCGCCGACGTCGTACCCATCGGGACGGCCCTGCCTGGGTACCGGACGTACGTGCTGGACGCCGACCGCCGTCCCGTCCTCGAAGGAGCGCCGGGCGAGCTGTACATCGGCGGACGGTCGGTCGCGAACGGCTACTGGCGCAACGAGGACGCGACAGCCGAACGATTCCTGCCGGATCCGTTCGACCCCGGCGCTCGCATGTACCGCACCGGCGACCTGGTTCGCATGCGCCCGTCCGGTGACCTGGTCTTCCTCGGGCGCGCGGACGACCAGACGAAGATCCGTGGCCACCGGGTGGAGCTGGGCGAGATCGCAGCCGCCCTGCGCGGCCTGGACGGCGTCTCGGACGCGGCCGTGGTGACGCACCCCGACGGCGACGACCGGTACGTGGTGGCCTACGTCGTGCCGCAGCGCGCGGCCGGCGTGACCGCCGAGGACCTGCAGGGCCGGCTCCGCCGCCAGCTGCCCGACTACCTGGTGCCGCGCGCCGTGGTGCTGCTGGCCGCGCTTCCGCTGACCGCCAACGGCAAGGTCAACCGCGCCGCGCTGCCGCCCGTGGACCAGGCCCACGCCCGCGGTGCCACCCGGGTCGCGCCGCGTACCGCGACCGAGTCGACGCTCGCGCAGATCTGGGGCGAGGTGCTGGGGACCGCCGAGGTCGGCGTCGACGAGGACTTCTTCCAGTCGCTCGGCGGCAACTCGCTGGCCGCCACCCGTGTGGTGGCGCGGATCCAAGCGGCCACCGGCGTCACGTTGCCGGTGAGTGCGCTGTTCAACGCGCCGACGATAGCCGGGCTCGCCACGGCCGTCGACGCCGCGACGCCGGACGACACCGACCCGATTCCGCTGATCGATCGGCGCGTACCGCTGGAGCTTTCCTACGCGCAGCGGCGGATCTGGGTGCTGTCCGAAGTGGATGGACCAACCGCCGCGTACAACATCCCCGCCGCCATCCGGCTAACCGGCCCGATCGACGCGGACGCCTTGGCGCGGGCCCTCGGTGCCGTGGTGGACCGGCACGAGTCGCTCCGGACGAACGTGGTGCCGACCGACGGCGCCCCTGTGCAGGTGATCCGACCACCGGCGGGCTTCGCGCTGCCTGTGCTCGACGCTGCCGAGGACCAGGTGCAGGAGCTCGCCGCCGAGTTCGGTTCGCGGCCGTTCGACCTGGCCCGCGACGAACTGTTCCGGGCCACGCTGCTGCGGATCGCGGACGACCGGCACGTGCTGCTGCTGTGCCTGCACCACATCGTCTCGGACGGGTGGTCCACCGCCCTGCTGTGGCAGGAGGTGCTCGCCCACTACGGGGCGTCCCCGCTGCCGCCGCTGCCGGTGCAGTACGCCGACTTCGCCGCCTGGCAGAACGCGTGGCTGCGGGGCGAGGGGGTACGGCCGCAGCTGGAGTACTGGCGCGAGCAGCTGCGTGGGCTGCCGGCACTGCTGGAGCTCCCCACCGACCGGCCACGCCCGGCTGTGCAGACCGCATCGGGGGCGACCCTGCCGGTGGCCCTGGACCCGGAGCTGGTGCGGTCGCTGCGCGCGCTGGCGGGACGCAGCGGTTCCACGGTGTTCATGGTGCTGCTCGCCGCGTTCACGGCGCTGATGTCCCGCTACAGCGGCCAGCGCAACATCGCCGTCGGCACCCCGTTCGCCAACCGCACGCGCCCCGAGGTGCAGGACCTGATCGGCTGTTTCTTCAACACCCTGGTCATCCGGTCCGACCTGTCGGCGGATCCGAGCTTCACCGAGCTGCTCGCGCAGGTACGGTCCGCGACCCTCGCCGCACAGGAGAACCAGGACCTCCCGTTCGAGCGGCTCGTCGAGGAGCTGAACCCACCGCGCGACACCGGGCACTCGCCGCTGTTCCAGGTGCTCTTCGTCCACCAGCCGGCGCCGGCCACCGGACCGGACCTCGCCGGGGTTCAGGTCGAGCAGCTCCCGCTCGCCGGCACCGTCGCCAAGTACGACCTCACGCTGGACCTCGTGGAGACCGGCGACGCGGTGGCCGGCCGGCTGGAGTACCGCACCGATCTGTTCGACCAGGCGACGGTCGCGCGACTCGCCGAGCACTTCCAGGTGCTGCTGGAGTCGATCGTGGCTGATCCCGCGCGGCCCGTCGGCGAGCTGGACCTGATGCGCGACGCCGAACGCGAGCGGTTGCTCTCAGAGTTCAACTCGCCGTACACCGAGATGGTGGCAACACCTCTGCTGGCGGACGCTTTCGAGGAGTGGGCCGCGCGCCACCCCGATCGGACGGCACTGGTGTCCGGGCGCACCGTGCTGACCTACGCGCAGCTGGACCTGGCGGCCGCCCGGCTGGCCGGCGGGCTGCGGGACGCCGGGCTGACCGGTAACCAGCTGGTCGGCATCTGGCTGGACCGCTCCGTGGAGATGGTCGTGGCGATCCTCGCCGTCCTCAAGGCGGGTGGCGCCTATGTGCCGCTCGACCCGGACCTGCCGGTGGCCAGGGTCGGCTTCGTGGCGCGGGACGCCGGCATCCGGCTGATCATCGCGGACCCGGCCAGGGCCGACGACCTGCCGGCGGACGTGCCGTTGATAGACCCGCAGGGGTACGCGTGCGGCGACGTCGTTGCGTGGTCCCGCGACGGCCGTCCCGAGGATCTGGCGTACGTGCTGTACACGTCGGGATCCACCGGCACGCCGAAGGGTGTGATGATCACCCAGCGGAACCTGGCGAGCTTCTTCCACGCCATGGACGAGCGCCTGGGCGGCTCCGACCCCGGGACCTGGCTGGCCCTCACCCACTACACGTTCGACATCTCCGTCCTGGAGCTGCTGTGGACGCTGACCAGGGGCGCCAAGGTGGTGCTGGCCGGCGCGGAGCTGGTGCTCGACCCGGTCGAGGCGGCCGCACCCGGGCGGGCCATGGACTTCAGCCTGTTCTACTTCGCGAGCGACGGCGGTGACCGTTCGGCCGACAAGTACAAGCTGCTGCTGGATGCTGCCCGCTGGGCCGACCAGCACGACTTCTGCGCGGTGTGGACGCCGGAGCGGCACTTCGGCACGTTCGGCGGGCTGTACCCCAATCCCACTGTGACGGCCGCGGCGCTGGCCACGGCGACGACCCGAATCGGCATCCGTACCGGCAGCTTGGTCCTCCCGCTGCACGACCCGATCAGGGTCGCCGAGGACTGGGCGGTCATCGACAACCTGTCCGGCGGCCGGGTCGGCATGTCGTTCGCCCCCGGCTGGCAGCCGAACGACTTCGTCCTCGCACCCGACCGGTACGCCCGGCGGCGGGAGATCCTGGTCGAGTACCTCGACACGGTCCGGCGCCTGTGGCGTGGCGAGTCGGTGTGGGCCCGGTCCGGAACGGGCGACGACGTCGAGGTGCGCACCCTGCCTCGGCCGCTGCAGGACGAGCTGCCGGTGTGGTTGACGACAGCCGGAAACCACGAGACGTACCGCAAGGCCGGCGCGTTGGGGGCGAACGTCCTCACCCACCTGCTCGGCCAGACGGAGGAGGAGCTCGCCGCGGCGATCGCCGTGTACCACGACGCGTGGCGGGCGGCCGGCCATCCCGGCGAGGGCTACGTCACGCTCATGCTCCACACGTTCGTCGGCGCGGACCCGGACGTCGTCCGCGCGGCGGTCCGCGCACCGTTGACCAACTATCTGCGCGAGTCCACCGAGCTCATCCGCCCGATCGCGGCCGCGCGCGGGTTGGAGCTCGCGGACCTCGACGAGGCCGACCTCGACACGCTCCTGGACCACGCCTTCGAGCGGTACTACCGGACGAGCGGCATGTTCGGCACGCCGGACCGGTGCATGGCGATGGCCCGCCGGCTGGGCGCAGCCGGGGTCGACGAGATCGCCTGCCTGATCGACTTCGGTGTCGGCACCGACGAGGTCCTGGCCAGCCTGCCGCTGCTGGACGAGGTCCGACGGCGTACCGCGGCCGACCCGGAGGAGGAGCCGCCCACGGACGTCGCGGGGCTCATCCGGCACCACGACGTGACCCACCTGCAGTGCACGCCGACGGTGGCGGGCCTGCTCGCCTCGCACGCGGACACGCTGGCCGCGCTCGGTGCACTGGAGCACATGCTGGTCGGCGGCGAGGCGTTGCCGACCGGGCTCGCGGAGCTGCTCGCCACCTCCGTCGCCGGCACGGTGCTGAACATGTACGGGCCGACCGAGGCGACGATCTGGTCGACGAGCGACCACGTCGTCGGCAGCGACGTGTCGATCGGCCGGCCGTTGTCCAACACCCGGGTGTACGTGCTCGACGACAAGCTGCGGCCGACGCCCGTAGGCGTCCCCGGTGAGCTGTGCATCGCCGGTGACGGCGTGGCGCGGGGCTACCTCGGCAGACCAGAGCTGACCGCGGAGCGATTCGTGCCCGACAGGTACGGCAACGACCTTGAGCGGACGATGTACCGCACGGGGGACGTCGCCCGGTACCGCAGCGACGGGGCGTTGCAGTTCATCGGCCGGGCCGACGACCAGATCAAGATCAACGGACTGCGGGTGGAGCTCGGCGAGATCGAGACCGCGATCCGTCAGGTCGACGGCGTCCGGTCCTGCGCGGTCATCGCCACCGATGACGGGCACGGCGGCCGGCGGCTCGTCGCGTACCTGGTGAGCAGCCAACCCGTCGACCAGGCCGCGGTACGGCAGCAGCTCGAGAGTTTCCTGCCGCGGTACATGGTGCCCGGTGTGTTCGTCACGCTGCCGGCCCTGCCGTTGCTGCCGAGCGGCAAGGTGAACCGCAAGGCGCTGCCCGCGCCCGGACCGGACGAGCAGGCGCCCGCCGGGTTCCTGCCGCCCGTGACGGACATTGAGAAGGCCCTCGCCGACATCTGGTCCACCCTGTTGCGGGTGCCCCGGGTGGGTCTCGACGACAACTTCTTCCACCTGGGCGGCGACTCCATCATCGCCATCCAGATGGTGTCCCGGGCCCGCCGTTCCGGCATCTCCGTGTCGGCGCGGCACGTGTTCGGGCATCAGACGCTCGCGGCCCTGGCCCGGGTGGTACGGACCGAAACCCCGGTGGCGGCGCCCGAGGGCGCGGTCGCCGGCGACAGTCCGCTGACGCCGATCCAACACTGGTTGTTCGCCCAGGAGCTCACCGACGTCCACCACTACAACCAGGCCCTGGTGCTCGACGTACCGGGCCGGCGGCTGGACACCGCGCGGCTCACGGCGGCGCTGCGCGTGCTCGTGGAGCATCACGACGCGCTACGCAACCAGTTCAGCCAGGAAGACGGCCGGTGGCGACAGTGGACGAACGACCCGGCTGACGTCTCCGTCACCATGGAGGTGCTGGAGCTGGGCGACCGGCCCGCGGACGAGTGGGCCGACGCGGTGGCCGCGGCGAAGGAAATGGCGCAGAGCTCCTTCGACCTCGGCCGGGCGCCGCTCGTCCGGGCCGTGCATCTGCGTTACGACGGTGTGACGCGACCTGACCAGCTCTTCATCGCGATCCACCACACCGTGGTGGACGGGCTGTCGTGGCGGATCCTCGCCGAGGACCTGGAGCTCGCGTACGAGGCGCTCGAGGCCGGACGGCAGCCGGTCCTGCCGCCTCGGACCACGTCCTACCAGCGGTGGGCCGGGCGGCTCACCGAGGCCGCCATCGCCGCCGACACGACCGCTGAGCTGGCGTACTGGCAGTCGCAGCTGGCCCCCACCAAGCCGCTGCCGCGCGTCCTGGACGGCGCCAACACCGAGGCGACCGCCCGGACCGTGACCGTGCAGCTCCCGGTCGAGCAGACCACCGCGTTGCTGCGGGACCTGCCGCTGCGGCAGCGCGTGGAGACGCGCGAGGCGCTGCTGTACGCGCTCGCCGGGGCGTTCACCGCGTGGACCGGCTCCACGACGCTGCTCGTCGACGTGGAGGGCCACGGGCGGGAGGACGTCTTCCCGGACGTGGACGTCTCCCGCACGGTGGGTTGGCTGACGTCGATGTACCCGGTGCGTCTGAGCCTGCCCGGCGGCACCGGGGCGGGCGATCTCATGGCGGTCAAGGAGCAGGTCCGGGCCGTCCCACGCCGTGGCATCGGCTTCGGCCTGCTCCGGTACCTGCACCCGGACGACGAGGTGCGTGACCGGTTGGCCGGCGGCGCCCGTGCGGAGGTCGTGTTCAACTACCTCGGGCAGGCCGATGCCGGGCAGGTACCGGAGACGATGTTCGCGATGTCGGCCGAGTCGACCGGGGCACCGCACGCCCCGAGTCAGCAGCGGCACCATCTGGTGAACGTCAACGCGATCGTGCTCGACGGCCGGCTCACGGCGAGCTTCACCTACAGTACGGCGGTGCACGCGGAGTCCACCATGGAGGCACTCGCCGATCGCTTCCGGGACAGCCTGGTCGCGTGCCTGGACGCGGACCTGCCGCTCAGCCCCGCGGACTTCCCGGACGCCGCATTGTCGCAGGGAGAGTTCGACGAGCTCATGGCCGAACTGGGAGAGGGCGAGTGAGCAGCACCAAGGACGTCGAGGCCATCTATCCGGTCTCGGGGCTGCAGCAGGCGATGCTCGTGGCGTCGCGGCTCGCGCCGGGCAGTGGCGTCTACCTCGTCCAGTTGCACTTCGTGCTGCGCGGGGAGGTGAACGTGGCGGCACTGCGGGCCGCCTGGCAGGACGAGGTGGCGCTGCACCCGGTGCACCGCACGTCGTTCGCCCGGCTGGACCAGAAGCAGCCGCTGCAGGTGGTGCGCGGCGCCGCCGAGCTGCCCTGGCAGGAGGAGAACTGGTCGACGGCCGGCCCGGACGGGCAGCGCCGGATGGTCGAGGAGCACCTGACCCGGGACCGCGCGGAGGACTTCCGGCTCGACCGCGCCCCGCTCATGCGGCTGTTCGTCGCGCGGCTGTCACCCACGCGCCACTGGGTCCTGTGGACGCGGCACCACGCCATCTCCGACGGCTGGTCGATGCCGATCGTGATGAACGAACTGATGGCCGGCTACCGCGCACGCGTGCGGGGCCAGGTGCCGGCGCCGCGTCCGGCCGCGCCGTACCAGGACTACATCACCTGGCTGCGCAACCAGGACACCGCCGCCGCGGAACGGTACTGGCGCCGCGAACTGAGTAATGTGCAGTTCCCGACGCCCATCGGCATCGGTGGTCCGCCGTCCGGCGGGCACTCCGGGGCCGTCCGGATCGACCGGCGCGAGCTCGCACTGTCGGTAGCCGACACGGCTGCTCTCGTGGACACCTGTCGCCGCGAGCGCCTGACCCTGAGCACCTACGCCCACGCGGCGTGGCTGGTCCTGCTCCGGCGCTACAGCGGCGAGCGCAGCGTCGTCGCGGCCGGGATCGCGTCCGGTCGCCCGGCCGCTTTGGACGGCGTCGAGACCATGGTCGGGTGCTTCGTCAACACGCTGCCGATCCGGGCGGATCTCGACGACGACGCCCCCGTCGGCGAGTGGCTGCGGTCATTGCAGATCGCGCAGGCCGAACGCGAAGAATACGGCTACGCCCCGCCGCGGGACATCCGCCGCTGGGCGGGCCTCGCGGGGGACACGTCCATCGCGGAGACGCTCGTGGTGTTCGAGAACGTCCCCACCGTCGCCGGCACCAGCCCCGGCGACCTCGACGTGACCGACGTGCACATGTGGGAGCAGGCGGGCTTCCCGCTGACCGTGACCGTCTTGCCCGCCGAACGGCTGGTGATGCGGCTGGCCTACGACGCCGACCGGTTCACCCCGGCCCAGATGGAGGCCATGCTCAGGCACTACGCCGTGCTGTTGCGCGGTCTGGCCGCCAGCGGTGCCACCAGAATCCGGGACCTGCCGATCCTGCCCGACGACGAGCGACGCCGGCTGCTTGCCGCCGGCACCGGCCCGACGCTCCCCGCCGCCCACCGGCACACGACCGTGGACCAGCTGATCGCGGCGCGGGCTGCGGTCGCCCCGGCCGCCACCGCGGTCGTCGACCAGAGTCGACAACTGACCTACACCGATCTTCTGGTACGTGCGGAAGCGCTCGCGCGTCGGCTGCGCGCGGCCGGCGTCACCCCCGGCTCGCTGGTGGGTGTGTGCGTGCAACGAACCGTCGACCTGCCGACCGTGCTGCTGGCGGTCTGGCAGGCGGGAGCCGCCTACGTCCCGCTCGACCCGGCGTACCCGGCTGCCCGCCTGGGCCAGATCGTGCGGGACGCGGCACCGGTGCTGACGATCGCCACGACCGTCACCCGGCCCGCGCTGCGGGACTTCCCGGGCCGGCTGCACATCCTGGACAGCGACGACGACACGCCGGCGGACGATGAACCGTCGGCTGGCATCGACTCGGCGGGCGGCGTCGCCCCGGACACCCTCGCCTTGCTGATCTACACCTCGGGCTCCACGGGACAGCCGAAGGGAGTCCGCGTCACCCACGGCAACATCCTGGCCCTGTTGGCGTGGGTACCCACGGTCTTCTCCCCAGCGGATCTCGCGGGCACGCTCGCTTCCACCTCGGCGTGCTTCGACCTGTCCGTGTTCGAGATGTTCAGCCCGCTCGCGTACGGCGGAACGGTCTTCATGGCGGACAACGCGCTCGTGCTGCCGTCGCTGCCGTACCGGGACCGGGTGACGCTGGTCAACACAGTGCCTTCCGCCATGGACACGCTGTTGCGGCTGGCGGACCTCCCGCCGTCGGTACGGGTGGTGAACCTCGCCGGTGAGCCACTGCCGCGGGACCTCGTGGACCGGGTCTACGCGCAGCCGGGCGTCGAGCGGGTCTACAACCTCTACGGCCCGTCGGAGGACACGACGTACTCCACGGTGTCGCTGGTGGAGCGCGGTGCCGGCAAGCCGCTCATCGGCCGGCCGATCGCCGGCACCACGGCATACCTCGTGGACGAACACCTGAACCTGGTGCCGCACGGTGTCGCGGGCGAGCTCTGCCTCTCCGGTGCCGGGGTGGCCGACGGCTACCACCAGCGTCCCGACCTCACCGCCGAGCGGTTCGTGCCGGATCCCTTCGGGCCGGACGCCACCGTGCTGATGTACCGCACCGGCGACACGGTCCGCTGGACCGACCAAGGCGAGCTGGAGTACCTGGGGCGGCGGGACCGCCAAATCAAGCTGCGTGGGTTCCGGATCGAGCCGGGCGAGATCGAGGCGGCGCTGCGCGGGCTGCCCGGTGTCCGGGCGGCAGCCGTCACGCTGCGGCGGGAGTCGTCGGGCCACGACCGGTTGGTCGCGTACGTGGTGGGCGCCCCCGTCGACACCGCCGCCTGGGCGCGCGCGCTGCGCGGGACGCTGCCGGAGCATCTGGTGCCGACGTCGTTCGTCCCGCTGGCGGAGCTGCCGCTGACCCCCAACGGAAAGGTGGACCAGGCGCGTCTGCCCGCCCCGGAGCCGGACGCGCCGACTCAGGCCGGCACGGCACCGCGGACGCCGACCGAGGTGGTGCTCGCCGGGATCTGGTCGGAGATTCTCGGTGTCGCCGACCCCGCGGCGGACGTGCCGTTCTTCGACCTCGGCGGTGACTCGCTGCTACTGGCGCAGGTCTTCGGGCAGGTGAGCGCCCACTTTCCCGGCAAGGCGGCGATCACCGACCTGTTCCGGTTCCCCACCATCGCGGCGCTCGCCCGGCATCTCGACGCCGCCGGGGGCGACACGCCGTTCGCCGGCATCAGCGGGCGGCTGCAGAAGCGCGCCGCGGCGCACCAGGCGGCCGGCCGGTGATCGCGTCGCCCTGGTACCGGATCTACGACCGGCGGGTGACGGGCCCCGTCCGGCTGGTCTGCTTCCCGCACGCCGGTGGCTCCGCTGCGTACTACCGGTTCATCGCCGAGCACGTCGGTCACCTTGCGCAGGTGCTGGGCGTGCAGTACCCCGGGCGGCTGGACCGGTTCACCGAACCGTGCGTCGACGACCTGGACCTGTTGGCGGACAGCATCTACCCGGCCTTGTCGGGCCTGCCGCCCATGCCGACCGCGTACTTCGGGCACAGTATGGGTGCCGTGCTGGCGTTCGAGGTCGCGCGGCGGCTGGAGCGTGCCGGGGGAGAGCTGACCCACCTGTTCCTGTCCGGGCGGCGGGCCCCGTCGCGGCCGAAGCGGGACACGGACGTCGACGCCCTGACCGACACCGAGGTCGTGGCGATGCTCGAGCGACTCGGCGGGACGTCGTCGGAGGTGCTTGCCATCCCGGAGATGCTGGACGCGCTGATGCCGTCGATCCGGGCCGACTACCGCGCGCTGTGGCGGTACCGCAGCGACCCGTCGGCAACGGTGACCGCACCCGTGACGGCGCTCGTCGGCGACGCCGATCCAGTGGTGACCGTGAGCGAGGTCGGGTCGTGGAGCTCCCACACCGGCGGTCGGTTCGACCTCAAGGTCTTCCCCGGTGGGCATTTCTACCTGTCGGCGATGCCGGAAGCCGTGACCGGCACCATCCTGGCCGAGCTCAGCCGATAGCGGTCTCGGCGGGTGCAATGCGTCTGCAATGGGGCCGGTTACCGTTCCTGGCCGGCCGCTGTTCGACTGCGCCGCGTTGATGGTGGAGGAGACCAATAACCGTGAACGTACGGGACATCCAGTTCGAAGCCGCCGGCGGCAAGAATGTGCTCACTTGGGGCCAGCGGTCGATCGCGACGATCCTGGCGGAGATGGGGGAGGACAGCCACTTCTTCAACTTCGGTGGGATGGTGGACGTCCCGGCCGGCCGCTCGACGCAGGCCGTGGTCGACGCCGTTCGTGAGCTGGTGCAACGGCACGCCGGACTGCGGACGCTGTTTCCCGACAAGCTGACCCAGCTGGTGGCGGAGCAGGGCACGATCCGGCTGACCACCCATGACGTGGCGCCCGCGGACGCCGCCGACACGGCCGCAGGTCTCGTGCAGCAGCTGGGCGGAACCGCCTTCCGGCACGACGAGGACTGGCCGGTGCGCCTTGCGTTGGTGCAGGCCGGTGGCGTACCCCAAAAGTTGGTGATCGTTCTTTCGCACCTGGTGGCCGACGGGCAGAGCTGTCGCGTCGTGTTGGACGAGCTCCGGCAACTGCTCGCCGGGGTACCCCTGGCGCCGGACGACACGACGTGGAGCCCGCTCGAGGTCGCCGCGCACGAGCAGAGCGCCGCCGGCCAGGCCGAGGGTGAAGCGTCGGTGCGGCACTGGTGCGCCGAGGCACGAGAGGTGCCCAGGACGAACTTCGACTTCCCCAAGCATGACCCGGACCCGATCCGGTTCCTGGGCCTGCGGATGTCGTCCACCGCCGTTGCTGTCGCCGCGACTCAGATCGCCCGGGAGTGGCGCTGTTCCACGTCGGCAGTCATCCTCGCGGCCATCTCAGCCGTGCTGAGCCGCTACACCGGGCACCGCCGGATCGCCCTGCAGCTCCTCGCGAACAACCGCTGGCGCCCCGAGGTGGCTCGGACGGTGATGACGGTGAACAACGGCGGCATGTTCTCCGTCGAGGTCGACGGTGACGCCTCGTTCGGTGAGCTGGCGAACCTCACGTGGCGGCGCGCACTGCGCGGCTACCAGAGCGCACGTTACGACCCGCAGGTCCTGGAGAAGGCCATCTGGGAGGTGGATCTCGAACGCGGCCTGCACCTCTACCGCAACGTGGCGTTCAACGACACCCGGGTGGCGGACGGCTGGACGGATCTCCCCGAGCTGCCGCAGACCGAGGGCGCGTGGAGCGATCTGCGTGCGTCCACGACCGTCGACATCTTCGGACAATGGGAGTCGCTGTTGGGTCGGGTCTGTTTCTCCCTGCACGGGTTGACGAGTCAGGCCGTGCTGGACGTGGAAATCGACACCAGCTTCATCCCCGCGGCGACCGGCCGGCAGCTGCTGGTGGGGATCGAGGCGCTGCTGGTGCGTGCCGCCCAGCGGTCCGTGCTGATGCACGAGCTGGGCGACGTTACCGGCGTCGAGCCCGTGGCCCGGGACGCGGGGTGGCGGTGGCTGGCGCGGGCCGCCGGGTTCGTGGAGGTGGCCCAGGTGGGACCGATCGTCGCGGCGGCGACCGGCGCCGCGGCCTGCGGAGTCTTCGTGGAGCCGGACGACGCGGGCGAGCGGCTCGTCGCATACCTCGGTCCGGTCGATGCCGGCGTGCCCGAGAACCTGCACGAGGAGGTGTGCTCGCGTGTCAAAGGCGTGTTCGGCTACGGCGCGATCGCGCCGCACCACTACGTCTTCTGCGCCGCCGCGCCGCCGGATGGCGATCAGGCGGGGTGGCGGTCGCAGCCGGTCCTCTTCACCAGCGACGGCACGGTAACCGGCGCCCGCGTCGGTACCGACTCATAGGCCACAGGAGCTCTTCATGACGACCTACGATTCCATCGTCGAGCGGCTGATCGCGATCTGGCGAGAGCTGCTGGACACCCCTGCGGTCGGTCCCGACGACGACTTCTACGACCTGGGCGGTTACTCGCTGTTCGTGCTGCGGATGTCGAGCCGCGCGGCAGGCGAGTTCGGCGTCGAGGTCACCATCGATGACGTGTTCACGTACCGGACGCCTGCGGCGCTCGGCAAGCACATCGACGCACTTCTGCGTGAGTCCGCTGCCGAGGCGCCGACACCGTGACAGTCCGGCCGCCCTCGTGGACTTCTCGACGAGGGCGGCCGGCCACGGTCACTGCTCCACGCCGCCGAGGGCGTTGACGAGCTCGCGGGGCGTGGGGTAGTCGAGAATCAGGGAGATCGTCGCCTCGGCCCCGAGGTGTTCCTTGATCAGCGGCAGCAGGCGGACCGCCAGGATCGAGTTACCGCCCAGATCGAAGAAGTCGTCCTCTTCGGTGATGTCGTCGGTCCGCAGCACCTGTCGCCACAGACCTACCATCACATCGACGGATGTCATCGTGTTACTCCCACTCTCGACGTCGACCATTGCGCCTGCTGGCGTAGTCGCGGGTTCGACGATCGCACGCGGGGTTGCACGTGGATTGCAAGGCCGGGCCCGTCCGTGGTCACTGGATCACGCCGGCGGCGACCGCCTGCGGTGCCGGCCGGCCCAATGCCTCGGCCCAGGCCGGCTCCAGGTTCTCCGGGGCCACGACGACCGACCCGAGTACGGTCAGCTCGGCACCGCGCAGGACCTTCGTCTGGTAGCTGCCGATCCCGAACGACACACGGGTGAACCCGTGCTCCAGGGCGTATCTGACGGGTGCGTAGTACACCAGGTTGAAGTGTGCATAGGGGGTCGCGCGTTCCTGGTCGACGCCGCTGGCCCGGACGTAGACGGTGTCGTTGTGCAGGTAACACACGGCGAAGCCGAGGATGTCGCCGTCCTGTTCCTGGACGAACACCTTGCTGCTGTCGCCCAGGTACTCGTCCTGCCGGTCCAGATAGTGCGCCAGTTCTTCGTCGGTCACCCGGTCGCCGTACTTGCGTTGGTGGGCACCGAGCAACGGGACCACCTGCGCCCGTACCGCATCGAGCGGGTACGTGCCGACCTGGCCGCCCGCCGCGGTGAACGCGGCGATCTCCTTGCGCAGCCTCGCCCGGCGATGCTGAGGGAACCCGGCAAGGTAGTCGTGGAAACCGCGGACGGCAGGGCCGAGCGTGATGTCGGCCTCCGCCGACGTGGGGATGATGTGGCTCGGCCCGCGCCAGCCGGCCGCAAACTCCGCGCAGGCGGACATCGGCGCGTACATGAACGCCACGCTGCCGCACCGGTGCTCGTCCGCGATCTCGCGGCACCGGTCGAGCAGGGCCCGGGTGACGGCCGCCCGGGCGGTCTCGTCGAGGCCTGGTGCGTGCAGGATTCCGCTGTGGTAGCCGCTGCAGCCGCCGACGAGGAGTACCGGATACCAGTGCGCGATCGCGCCCCGATGAGTGCAGTGCGGGGTGAGGAACATCCGGATCGGGTCGTACCACCGAGTCAGGTGCCGGGGAACCTGCCGCATGAGGTAGACGACCACCGCGCCGAGCAGCTGTCCGTCCTCGTCCTTCGCCAGGACGTACCAGGTCGGCAGCTCGTGGTGCCCCTCGGCCCACTGCAGCCAGGGACGGCTCTGGTAGAGGGGAGCGGACGCGGCGAGCGGGTCCCACGTCGCCGCCGGCACCTGGGCGAGGCCGTCGACGACGTACGTACGCAGCGTCATACCAGGCCCGCGCCCAGGCGACCGTCGGCAGCCGCAAGGCGGTGTCCCGTCGTCACGGTGTCGCCGCCGACGGGACGTCCGCGCGGCCCCGCAGGATCGTGAGGTAGAGGGCTTGGGTCGACTGGGCCGGGTCGATGCCGAGGTCACGCGCGAGGACATCGCGCAGCCGGTTGTACGCCAGCAGGGCCCGCGCCGGCTGGTCCAGGGCGTCGCACGCGCGCATCTCCGCGCGGCACGCGGCCTCGTCGAGCGGCTCGGCGGTCGTCGCGGCCTCGGCGGTCGCCAGGGCGGCTTCCGGATCTCCGGCCCGCAGCGCGGCGTCGGCGTGCGTGTGCCACGCCCGCCGTCGCAGCTGCAAGCGCCGTGCGCGCGCCGGCATGACCCACGGATCATCGGCCAGCTCGGGTAGCGCCTCGTGGCGCATCAGGTCCAGCGCGCCTTCCGCTGCCACCTGGGCAGGCTTGAACTCCTGCGCGGCCAGGTGGGCCTCCGCGGCGGCGACCAGCTCCGCAGCCGTGCTCAGGTCGTTGCCGACCTGCTCCCCGAGGCGGTATCCCTGCCGGCCACCCACGATGACGTGCGAGTGGAACGTCGCGCGGAGCCGGCTCACCAGGGTGGCCACGTTGGCCGCGGGCGACTGCGGCGCCCCGGTGGGCCACAGCGTCTCCACGATGCGGTCCATCGTCACCAGGTGCCCCGCGTCAATCGTCAGAAGCGCCAGCAACCTGCGGGCCCGCCGGCTGCCTACCTCGGCTCCGTCCCAGCGCCGGTGGTGCTGGCTGACCGCAAGCTCACCCATCAGCCGGACCTGCCACGTCCGGTTCGCGATCCTGTGGTCTGGTCTCGACGACCTCATCAACGAACTGGCCGAATGCGGGAGCCGCAAGCCATAAGTCATCGTCGGGTCTCCACTCTATTTCCCCCATTGCCTTTCTGCTCCCCGTTTCAGAGCGTTCCATCTCGCCGCAACCCCGGTTCCCCCACCTCAGGTGAGCCGTTCAACGCCGGGCTGCTCCTGCAATCCCGATGCAACGTGGTGTGGAAACCTCGGCGCCATGGCCGGAGTCGCGGTTGGTCCAGAGATCCAGACGTATGACTTCCCCGGCGGTTCCAGCGGGGAGGGTACACACACCAGGCCACAACAGAGCATGGGGGAGGTCATCCTGCGCACCCGTGGTGGCGACGACAGCTTCGAGGCGCCCTTCGACCCCGACACCTTTCGTCAGGTGCTGGGCCACCACGCCGCGGGCGTAGTCGTGATCACGGCGGCCACCGTCGAACCGGTCGGCTTCACGGCCACGTCGTTCACCTCAGTCTCGCTGTACCCGCCGATCGTGTCGTTCTGCGTCGGTCGCGGCTCGTCGAGCTGGTCGGCGATGACCAGCACCGCGTACCTCGGAGTGAACCTCCTCAGCGACGGCCAGGCCGACATCGCGCGGCTCTTCGCGACTCGCGGCGCCGACCGGTTCGCGGCGCCGGTGGACTGGGACGCGGACGCCTACGGGGTGCCGGTACTGGATGGCGTGCTGGCGTCGATGATCTGCCGGCGCCTGCACAGCGTCGAGGTGGGCGACCACGCCATCACCCTCGCCGAACCGTTGACCGGCACCCACCGCGTGGCGGCGGACCGCTCGCCGCTGCTCTATCACCGAGGTCGGTACACGGCACTGGTTGCCTCGGCCGCCGCACCACTGGAAGGCGCACACCATGGCCCGTAGCGTTCTGGTCACCGGCGGGAACCGGGAGACCGGTATCGGCGCGGCGATCGCGCGCGCGTTCGTGGCGCAAGGCGACAACGTTGCCGTGACGCATCGCGACAAGACCGCCGGCACGCATCGCGATAGCGGCGTGCCGGCCGGGACGCTGGGCGTCTTCTGCGACGTCACCGACGCGGGCTCGATCGACGCGGCGTTCACCGCGGCGGAGGCCGCACACGGCCCGGTCGAGGTGCTGGTCAGCAATGCGGGGATCACCGCCGACTCGCTTCTCATGCGGATGACCGAGGAGCAGTTCACGGGGGTGATCGACGCCAATCTCACCGGCGCGTACCGGGTCGCGCAGCGCGCCACGGCGGGGATGCTGCGGGCCAGGGGCGGCCGGATGATCTTCGTGTCCTCCGTCGTCGCGCTGCGGGGCGGGACCGGCCAGGCGAACTATGCCGCCTCGAAGGCCGGCTTGGTCGGCCTCGCTCGTTCGATCGCCCGCGAGCTCGGATCCCGTGGGATCACGGCGAACGTCGTGGCGCCGGGCTTTGTGGAGACCGACATGACGGCCTCCCTGAGTGACAGCCACCGGCAGCGACTTGCCGGCGCGGTGCCACTGGGCCGGGGTGCGACCACGGCCGAAGTGGCCGGCGCAGTCACCTGGTTGGCGGGTCCCGACGCCGGTTACGTGACCGGAGCGATCATCCCGGTCGACGGCGGCCTGGGCATGGGCCACTGACCTGCCCCAATGTCTTGTGGACGGCGACGGTATTCAATCGCAGCGGCTGGCACCGGCAAGGCTTCTCCGATACGCTGCCGCCGCAAGTCCGCCGCACCCACTCGCCCGCGTCACGCATCGTGACCGTACCCGGGGACAAGAATAGTGAACCTGAAGGTCAGCGTCGTCATCCCGTCCTACAACTCGGGTCCCGGGCTCGAGACCTGCCTCGTGGCGCTCAATCATCAGAGGTCGGCGCTGATCGAGCAATTCGAGGTAGTCGTGGTGGATGACGGTTCCGACGACGGCACCGAGGATCTCGTCAAGCGACTCCGGTGCGATTATGACCTGTCGTACGTTTTCATTCCGCGAGGCCCGGCCTCCGGGCGCTCCGCCGCACGGAACGTCGGCATCCGCGCGGCCACCGGCGAGCTGGTGGTGATGATCGACGCCGACGTGGTGGTGCCGCCCGGTTTCCTTGCCGCGCATCTGGACTACCACCGCCGCCGGCCGGATCTGGTGGTCACCGGGCCGCGGGGCTCCCTGCGGGAGGGCCCGGTGGACCACCACCAGCTCCGACGCGCGTTCACCATGGACGCGCTGCCCCCGGTCGCCGGCACCGACCCCCGCGGGTCGGTGTTCCGCCGCCTCTCGGACAACATGAACTTCCTGGCGACCTGCTGGCACTACATGTTCAGCTGCAACGTCTCGTTACGACGCGAGCATCTGGTGGCGGTCGACGGCTTCGACGAGAGCTTCACGGGGTGGGGCCTGGAGGACTCCGAGCTGGGTTACCGGCTGCGCCGGCACGGCCTGGCCTTCGCCTACCACCCGGGGGCGTCGCTCTACCACCAGCGCCGCCAACTCGTCGACGAGACGATGTACGCCGACTGGCGCACCAACCTGAGCCGCTTCGTGGCGAAGTACCGCGATGATCCCGCGGCCGCCGATGTCGGTGCGCAGTGGATCTTCGACCCTGCGTTCGACCCGACCGTCACCGACCTGTCCTGGGTCGAGAGTGCCCGCCGCTTCGAGTACGCGGCCCGCGCCCTGCACGGCCGGATTCCCGGCGCCGAGGCGTACGAGCTAATCGAGATCGGCGCCGGCAACCGGGACGAGGTGCTGGCCACGCTTGCGGATCGGATGGCCGCGGCGAATCTGGTGGTGCTCGACGACGTCGGGGACGACGAGGCGGCGGCGCTGGTGCAGTGCACGCGGACGGACCGGCGTACCGCCTATTTCCGGCGCCCGGCGCCCGATATCCGGGCACAGGTCCTGGCCGAGTTCGGGCTCGCCACCGCGGGCGCCGCCTGATGCGACCGGTCATCCGGGCGGAACGCCTGCGTAGGCATTTCCGCCGGCCGGACCGCTTCGACGGGCCGCTGGGCGGCTACCCGCGGTGGTGACTGACTGCCCTTCCACGGCACACTGACTGCCTTCACGGGGACCACGCGAGCATGCCCGAGTACAAGTCGGCAAGGGTCTGCTTGTCGTCCCAGTCGGGTGCGAACACCGCGGTGAAGGCGGCCTCGTGCCACGGCTGGCCGCGCAGCTCCATCAGCCGGCGCATGACCGTACGGCAGAACACCGCATAGTTCTGGCGGTCCACGATCCGCTCCACCCGCCAGTCGCGCCGCAGGTGCACCTTGCCGATCAGCTCCGGGTCCTGGTCGAACGGCTTGGAGTCCAGGAATATCCCCGAGTTGGCGGTCGTCGTCGTGCCGTCCTGGTCGAGCGTCGCGACGAGTTCCTCGGTCAGCCGGTCCACCGTGACCAGCAACCGCGCCAGGATCCCGTCGAGAACGACCTCCGCGCAGTCGCAGTCCACCCCGTGCGAGTGCGCGAACGTGAGCAGGACGCGGTGGTCCTCCATGGCATCAGGCACGATCCGGTTGTAGTACACCCTGGTGCGCAGGGCGAGCCAGGCGCTCCACGCGTCGAACGATCCGAGCGCGGCGTACCGTCCGGCAGTGCCGACCATCTTCCTGTACCGGCTGTGCGCTCGGATGTCGTAGTGGTGCAGCAGCGCCGGGAAACGCTCCTCCCGGCCGGCCAGGTCAGTGGCGATGAAGTCGCAGATGAGCTTGTTGTTCTCCGCCAGCACCCACGACGACGTTGCGAACATCGGGTCGAGAACCGTCGCGGCGTGGCCGGTGACGAACCACCGGTCGGCGGTGAACTGGTGGGTCACCATCCGGGGCGTCACGTCCCGTCGACCGAACCCGGTGAGGACCGGCGACTCACCGAGAACGTCCCGCATGGCCTGGTGTTCGCGCAGGAAGTCGAGCAGTTTCTCCGGGGATGTGAGCTCCGGCCGTACGTGTGCCCGGTGCGTCACGACACCGACACTGAACTCGGTCGCGGAGATCGGCATGAGCCACATCCAGTAGCCGCGGTAGCAGAATTGGACCATGTCCGACTCGCGACCCCAGTGCGGGACGCGCTTACGCCAGCTCTTCGGGCCGAACGTGTCCAGTGGCCGGCATCCGTCGATCCTGCCCCAGACGGCGGTCAACGTTCCCGGCTCGTCGTCCATCGTGGTGTCGTACCGTCGCATGAAGGGGGAGTCCACCCCCGCCGCGTCGACCAGCCAGCGGCAGGTGACCACACCGGCCGTCGTGGCCACCTGGTGCCCGCGCGTGCCGTCGACGGTCAGGACATCCTGCACCGTGGTCCCCAGCAGCACCCGTACGCCGCTCTCCCGGTTGAGCCGAGCCAGCTCGCGTTCGACCGCGGGACGGTCGATGAAGTACGTGGGCAGGGGATGCGGCTCCCGGCGGCCGATCTCCGACATGCGGTCGATCGTCGCGTCGCGGTCGGCGGTGTCGAAGAAGAAGCGCGTCCCCGAACAGACGATGTGCGCCTTGCGCAGGTAGCCACCGAGACCCAGAACCCGGTTGGCGTAGTTGGCGAACTCCTCGCCCATCGCCTCGTCCATGCCGGGGTGGAAGTCGATGGCCTTGTCGACCACGACGATGTCCAGGCCCGGCTGTTCGAGCCGCAGCTGCCGTGCCAGTGTCGCACCCGCCAGCCCGGCGCCGACGATGAGCACGTCACAGGACAGGTTCACGATGCACCGACCAAGAGGTGCTCGGACACCGCCGCCGCGAGGTACCCGGCGTTGGCGCCCTGGAACATGGCCGTGTAGTCGCCGGGCACGCGGTGCACCGCGACGCCGTCGGACGCCAGTCTCGCCCAGGCGGTGTGGGGCCGCGCCGGATCCTTCTCCCGGCGCTCGGCCGCGAGGAAGTACAGGATCGGTCCGTCGTACCGCTTCGGCTGGTAGGAGTACTGGGCGTCGAGGTTGGCCTGATAGACCGCGAACAGGTGACCTGCCTGCGCGGACGTCGCGCCGCCCTGGGTGATCCCGCGTGCGGAGAGCCGGTCCTGCAACAGGTCGTCGATGGCCTCCGACGACATGTCCGCGTGCTGCCGCACGGCCATCTGGCCGGGGCCCGGTGTGTCGAACATGAGCAGCTGTACGTCCGCACCGGAAGCCCGCAACCGCTGGGCCATCTCCAACGCGACGAGACCGCCGAAGCCGGCACCGCCGAGTGCGTACGGACCCTCGGGACGGGCAGCCCGCAGCTCCGTCAGGTAGTCGGTCGCCATGGTGTCGACGCTGCTGCGGGCCGGGGTCCGGCCGTCCATGCCGGCAGCTTGGAAGGCGTAGATCGGACACTCGGCCGGCGATGCGCTGACGAAGTCGCGGTACACGTAAACCCCGCCGCCCACCGGATGCACGAGGAACAGGGGTACGTGGCTCGGCTCGCCCGGCTGAAGAACCGTCAAACAGGGCACGGACACCTGCTCGGAGCGGCGTTCGGCTTCGACCATTTCTGCTAGTTCGGCGGCGGTGGTGGCTTCGAGTACGGCGTGTGGGTTTAGTTCTACGTCGAGGTCGGCGTCGAGGAGTGCGACGACTTGTAGTGCGCGGAGGGAGTCGCCGCCGAGTTCGAAGAAGTCGTCGTTGACGCCGACCGGTGTGAATCCGAGTACTTCTTCGAGCATTCCGACGACCGCCGATTCGACGGCGGACCGTGGTGCCACGTACACCGTGGTCAACGATTCTGGGCGGGCTTGTCCGCGGGCCGGTGCCTTTTCGGGCCGGTGTTCGGTCTTCGCCTTTTCTGGCGGCGCCGGTACGGTCGCCGCTGCCCGGGGGGCAGCCGACTGTACTTTTTCGGACCGGCGTTCGGCTTCGACCATTTCTGCTAGTTCGGCGGGGGTGGTGGCTTCGAGTACGGCGGGTGGGTTTAGTTCTACGTCGAGGTCGGCGCCGACGAGTGCGACGACTTGTAGTGCGCGGAGGGAGTCGCCGCCGAGTTCGAAGAAGTCGTCGTTGACGCCGACCGGGGTGAATCCGAGTACTTCTTCGAACATTCCGACGACCGCCGATTCGACGGCGGACCGTGGTGCCACGTAGGCGGAGGTCAACGACTCCGGACGCGTACCGGCCTTCCTAGGAATGGGCGCGGGTGCTGGGAGGACTGGCTGCGGCGGATCCGCCCGGACGGTGCCGGGTGGGTCGATCCAGTGGCGTTGGGTGTCGAAGGCGTAGGTGGGTAGGACGGTGTGTCGTGGGTTGTGGTGTAGGGCGGTCCAGGTGATGGTGGCGCCGTTGGTCCAGAGGTGGGCGAGGGCTTGG
>JAVHVY010000105.1:0-20928 GCA_032160305.1 Actinoplanes sp. | reverse complement strand
GTAGCCGTCGGGGCGGGCCAGGACCGGGTTCAAGGTCAATGTGCGGATTCTGGGGTGTTCGCCAGCCAGGCGGCCTACCCGGAGCAGCAGGTCGATCAGGGCTTCGCGGTCTACCGGGTCGGAGCCTCGGTAGCCGTGCAGGAGCGGGGCCGCTTTGGGCTCGTCCACGAGCGCCGCCGCCGCGCGGTCGGTGAGTGGGGCGCCGCGCCAGGCGAGGTCGCCGAGGAGTTCGCTGGCCACTCCGCTCAGGCCGAAACCCAGTACCGGGCCGAAGGCGGGATCCTCGGTCACCTCGATCGTGCAGGCGACTCCGGCCGGAACCATCGTCTGGACCAGCACGTCGGGGCCGAAGGAGCGGGTCAGGTCCGGGTAGGCGGCTCGGACGTCGCCCTCGTCGGCCAGGGCGAGGCGGACCGCGCCCAGGTCGATGCGGTGCCGGAGAGCGCCGCCGGCCGCTTTGAGGGCGATCGGGTAGCCGAGGCGGTCCGCCTCCGCCAGGACGTCGGCGATGGTCGACGCGGCGGCGGACGGGACGAGTGAGATGCCGTAGGCGGCGAGCAACTCCGCCGGCGGGCCGTCCACCGTCGCGGCGGCGGGGTGCACGTTGTCCAGGATGGGCACGACGCCGGGGGCCTGGCGGAGCCAGTCCGCATAGGTGGCGACCCGGCCCAGGGCTCGTACGGCCTCCTCGACCGAGGGGTAGGCGGGGACCCGGTCGGGGATCTCGCCGAGCAGGAAGGTGGCCACGGTCGGCTTCTCGCCGGCCATGGCCACGCCGCCCAGGACGGCGGCGAAATCGGCGTCCTCGTCGGAAAGCTGACCCGGCAGCGGCGGAGCGAAGACCACGATCAGCGAGTCCACCTCGGCGTCGACGGCCGCGTCAGCCAGCGCGTCAGCGAAATCGTGGGCGCCCGACTGGGGACTGATGTCGTGCGGGTACCCGTCGGCGACGCTCAGATTGTTGGCCCGGCAGGCGACCACCGCGAGCGCGGACAGGGCCGACGAGTTGCCGACGACAGCGACCCGGCGGCCGGCAGGCAGCGGCTGATGGGCCAGGATCAGACCGACGTCGAAGAGCTCGGCGACGGTGTCCACCCGGATCACCCCGGAACGGGCGAAGAGGGCGGTCACCGCGTTCGCGTCCGGGCCGGGGAGGTCACCGGCCAGGCCTCGGGGGCGCGAGGCCGACGCGACGGCGACCACCGGCTTGATCCGGCTGATCCGGCGGGCCAGCCGGGAGAATTTGCGCGGGTTGCCGAAGGTCTCCAGATAGAGCAGCACCGCATCGGTGCGCGGGTCGTCCTGCCAGTACTGCAACAGGTCGTTGCCGGAGACATCGGCCCGGTTGCCGGCCGAGACGAAACTGGACAGGCCCAGGCCCCGGCGTTCCGCCTCGGCGAGCAGGGCCACGCCGAGCGCGCCGGACTGGCTGAAAAAGCCGACCCGGCCGGCCGCCGGGAGGGTCGGCGCGAGCGTGGCGTTCAGGCGTACCGATGGGTCGGTGTTGGCCACCCCCAGACAGTTGGGGCCGATCACCCGCAGGCCCGCCGCGTGGGCCGCGTCGATCAGCGCGCGCTGCGCCGCGGCGCCCTCGGCGCCGGCTTCGGCGAAGCCGGCCGAGACCACCACCAGGCCACCCGCGCCGGCCGCGGCAGCGTCCGCCACGGCCTCGGCGACACCCTGCGGCGGTACGGCGATCAGCGCGAGATCGACCGCGACACCGGCCTGCGCGGCGGCCCGGAACGCCGGCAGTCCCGCCACCCGGCCGGCGCGCGGATGCACCGGGACGATCGGGCCGCGAAAGCCGCCGTCCCGCAGGTGCGCGAGGATCGCCGCGCCGATCCCCTGGCCGCTGGCGCTGGCGCCGTAGACCGCGATGCCGCGCGGGCTGAGCAGCCGGGCGATCGAGCGGGCCTCGGTGCGCTGCTCGCGGCTCTCCTGCACCTCGCGGGACTTCTCCGTCGGCGCGATCGGGAAGCTCAGATGTACCACACCGTCGGCGTATTCGCGCTGCACCTGATAGCCGAAGTCGCTGAAGACCCGCAACATGCCGCCGTTGTGCGGGAGCACCTCGGCGACGAAGCGGGTGATGCCGTTCTCCCGGGCCGCCTGAGCCAGGTGCTCCAGCAGCACCGAACCGATCCCCCGGCCCTGGTGCGCGTCCTCGACCACGAAGGCCACCTCGGCGTCGGGAGACTGCGGGCCGAGACGTTCGTAGCGGCCGACGGCCATGATCCGCGGGCCGGAGACGATCACGAACGCTTCCCGGTCGGTGTGGTCGACGTTGACGAAGCGTTCCAGATCGCGTTCGGGGATCGTGGGATACGGCGAGAAGTACCGCAGGTATCGGGTGCGGTCGCTCATCCGCGAATGGAACGCCACGATCGCCGGGGCGTCCTCGCGCCGGATCTGCCGCATGTGCACGGCACTGCCGTCGGTGAGCAGGACATCGGCCCACTTCTCCACGATCGGCCCTCCTCAGTCGCGTACGTCATGCGGGTCGAGACCGTGCAGCGGGAAGACGGCCAGCCGGGTCGCCATGATCGCCTTGTCGACCGGGTCGGGCGTGGTGCCCGGCTCCCAGCGCCGCAGCACCGGGGCGACGCCGTCGCTCATCGTGGCCGGTATGTCGGAGCCCGGGCGGCGGTCGGCGGCCAGCTCGCGCCAGGCGGGCGGGGTGAGCGTGGCCGGGTCGAGCGGCTCGCCGGTGACCACCGCCAGCAGGTGCGTCCAGGCCCGGGGCACGACCTCGACCAGGGCGTATCCCCCGCCGCCGGTGGCGATCCAGCGGCCGTCGCACAGCTCGTCGGCCAGTTCGCGCAGCGCGATGTAGGCGGCCCGCTGGCCGTCCACCGACAGCCGCAGGTCGGCGAGCGGGTCGAGTTGGTGCGCATCGGCCCCGCACTGGGTGAAGATCACCTCCGGGGCGTACGCCCGGACGACCGACGGGACGATCGCGTGGAACGCCCGCAACCAGCCCGCGTCGTCGGTGCAGGGTGGCAGGGCGACGTTGACCGCCGACCCCTCCGCGCCCGGGCCGCCGGTCTCCTCGGGGTAGCCGGTGCCCGGGAAGAGTGCCAGCGGCGTCTCGTGCAGGCTGATCGTCAGCACCCGCGTGTCGTCGTAGAAGGCCGTCTGCACGCCGTCGCCGTGGTGCACGTCGATGTCCACGTAGACGACCCGCTGGGCGCCGCGGTCGAGCAGCCGGGCGATGGCCACGGCCGGGTCGTTGAAGACGCAGAAACCGGAGGCCCGGGCGGCCATCGCGTGGTGCAGGCCACCGGCGACGTTCACGGCCCGGGTGGTCTCGCCGTCCCAGACCGACTCGGCGGCCGCCAGGGTGGCGCCACAGATCCGGGCGCTCGCCTCGTACATGCCCTCGAAGACGGGATTGTCCGCGGTGTTCAAGCCCCAGCCGGAGAAGAACGGGTCATTCGGGGCGAGCCGGACCGCGGCCAGGTAGTCGGCGCGGTGGATCCGGGTCAGGGCGGCCTCGTCGGCCGGCTTCGGGATCACCGTACGCACTCCCGGCCGGTCGAGAATGCCCAGCTCACGGGCCAACGCCATGGTCAGCTCGACCCGTACCGGGTTCATTGGATGATCAGCCATGTGGTAATCCAGCAGGGCTGGATCCCAGATCACCGCCGTCGTGCCGTCAACCATGCCGTCATCGTCGCACGGTAAGGTCTGCCTGACCCACCTCGCCGAGACCCAAGTCAACCCCGGCCGCGAGGTAACATCGCTGCTGGGAGGACCGCACTGTGAACGATCTAGTCGATACCACCGAGATGTATTTGCGCACCATCCTCGAACTCGAAGAGGAAGGCGTTCCCCCACTACGGGCCCGCATCGCGGAGCGACTGCACCAGAGCGGCCCGACCGTCAGCCAGACTGTCGCCCGGATGGAACGGGACGGCCTGCTCACGGTGGAGAACGACCGCCATCTCGTGCTGACCGCCGAGGGTCGGGTCGCCGCCATCGCCGTCATGCGCAAGCACCGGCTGGCCGAGCTGCTGCTGGTCAACGTCATCGGCATGCCGTACGAGGAGGCCCACGAGGAGGCCTGCCGGTGGGAGCACGTGATGAGCGACGCGGTGGAGAAGAAGGTCTACGAGCTGCTCAACAAGCCGACCCGCTCGCCGTACGGAAATCTGATCCCGGGGCTGGACGTGCTCGACGACTCCCCGGTGACCCGCGCGGGCGAGCAGCCCGAGCGCAATCTGGCCTTCCCAGGACTGACCGGCAGCGTGGTCGTCCGGCGGATCTGCGAAAGCGTACAGACCAACTTGGGCGTGCTGCGCCAGTTGCACGCGGCCGGAATAGACCCGGGCGCGACGGTGAACGTCGCCCAGGAGCGTGACGGGGTGACGATCGACCGGTCCGGCGACAAGATCCGGCTGCCGCGCGAGGTGGCGTCGCGGGTCTTCGTCGACGCCTGAGCCTGTTCGCCAGAGCTCAGCCGTTGGTGGTGTCCATGGCTTTCGCCAGTATGAGCAGTTTTCCCGGCATGGCTTTGACGGTCGCGTCGGCGGCGGATTTCGCGAAGACGAACTTCAGCGTCTGCAACTGCGCGGCCTCGCTCAGCCAGCCGATCTCGACGCTCGGGCCGTGGTCGCCCGAGGCTTTGCTGTCGAGGCGGTAGGCGGCCTTGCCGAGCCCCTTCAGCTTGGTGGCGCCGCCGGGCACCATGTTCGCGGTGAACAGCGCGGCGTCGGCGGCGGTGCTCTCCACCACGGACAGCGACAGCGTCGGATAGTTGTCGGTCGAGGTGCGTACGACGCAGGAGGAGGTGTCGTCGACCTGGTCGGAGCCGGCGATGTCGAAGGTCACGCCGATCTTCTGCTCGATGAAGGCCCAGTCCCAGAGGATGCACGCGCCGCCGGCGGAGGCCGCGGGCTGCTCGATGACCTGCACCGGCGGCATCGCCGCGGCTTGCGCGGTCTTGTCGGAGCAGCCCGTCAGGGCGAGCAGCACGACGACGGTGCCGAGCACGAAGAGACGCGAACGCACGAGGGTCCTCCCGGGAATCCGGGGCACACCGTACTGTGCGCGACGACCTTCGCGAAAGTCCGGATCAGGAACCGTCGAGGTACGGACAGTGGCGGCAACCACGGTCGCAGCAGGTCCCCCGCTCGGTGAGGAACCGGGCGGTCAGGACGAAGAGGCCGGAATCGGGATCAAGATAGCCAGGTCTGCCGTCGCGCAGCGCCTCCGCGTGGGCGGCGAGAATCTCGGCGCGACGCGGATGCGCCGGGTCGAGCCGCGACGGATGCGGCTCGGTCAACGGGCGCTCCGACACCCGCCGACGGTACTCTGCATGCCTGCGACGGGTACTTTTGCAGGCCTGCGGAGTACCCGGCCGTCGGGCCACTCGACGCCTCATACGTCGGCGTGAGCAATGAACAGGAAGCAGACTCTGTGATCCACGATCGTCTGATCGATGCCGGTGAGCTGCCGATCGCCGTGCGGGATTTCGGCGGGGACGCTGCGCCGCTGCTGCTCCTGCACGGTGCGGGGGCCAATCTGGCGACGATGACCACGCTGGCCCGGCACCTGCGGCCCCGGCACCGGGTGATCACGATGGACCTGCGCGGGCACGGCCGGTCGGGTGACGGGGCGTGGTCGTGGGACGCGGCCCTCGGCGACATCGCCGCCGTGGTCGTGCAGCTGGAGCTGGACCGGCCCGCCGTCGTCGGGCATTCGCTCGGCGGGATGCTGGCGGCCCTGTGGGCGCAACGGCACCCGGAGTCGGGCGGCGCGGTCAGCCTGGACGGCACACCGGCGCCGACGAGCGTGGCGCACCTGCCTGGTCTCGACCCCGCTGAGGCCGCGGCCCAGCTGGCCGAACTGCACGCGGTCACCGACAAGCTGCACGCCGGGCTGGGCGGGGTCATCGAAGCGGACCAGCTCGCCGATCTGGTCGAGCGGGAACGGACGGCGGCCCGGGACATGGGCGCCAACGAGAAGGTCTGGATCGAGGGTTTCCGGCGCAACCTGGCCCATGCCGCCGGCGAGACGGCGCTGCGGCCGTCAGCGGAGACGGCCGGCACTCTGCGTACGCTGATGGACGGTCTTGATCTCGGTCCGGTTTATGCCGCCTCGCCCTCGCCGCTGCTGGTGGTGCTCGCCACCCGGGAGCTGCCGGAGCAGGAACCCTTCGCGGAGCTCTACGCCGGGCACCGCCGCTACCTGCTCGACCAGGCCGCCGCGGCCGCGAAGGCGAATCCGCGGATGCGCTATCTGCAACTGGAGGACGCATCGCCGGCGATGGTGATCGAGCAGCCGGAGCTGCTGGCCACTGTGATCGGCGATTTCCTCCGCTGAGCGGCCGGGACAGGTAGCCGGTGCGGGCAGCTCAGCCACCCCGTCCCGTCGCAACTTACCGGTCAAAGCCTCCGCTGAGCGGCCGGGACAGGTAGCCGGTGCGGGCAGCTCAGCCACCCGTCCCGCCGCAACCTGCCCGTCAAAGCCTCCGCTGAGCTGGGACGACGGTCCCGTTCTCGGTGGCGATCGTGCGGTCGTAGTCCGGTCCGGGGCGGACCATCCGGAATCGTTGCTCCGACGTGCCGGTCGCGTGGCGCTGCTCGCGGGGCACGTTCAGGGTCCAGGCAGCCTCGCCGGTCCACCTGTCGCTCTGCACCGCGCCGGCGGTGGCCGCGGCGTCGAGCAGCGACATCGTGGTGGTCAGCCGGTTCGCCGCGTCCAGTGTGATCGCCCCGTCCAGCCCGTACCGCAGGGTGCTGGTCGTGGTGACCACGCCGACGGTGACCACCGACCGGTCCGTCCAGGTGGCCCGCAGCGCGTCCTGTGACTCGTCGTCGTTCCAGCGGTGGGTCGACAGGTTGGCGACCGTACGGCCGACCGTCGTGGTGACCCGGCCATGCGAGGTGTCGACGTAGCCGGTGGTGGTCAGGGCGTGCCCGCCGGTCGTGGTGAGCACGTGATCGGTGTAGACGGGACGGTTGACCAGCGGCTTCTCGGTCGTGCCGAGCAGTGCGCCGGTCGTCTGCGTGCGGTACGGGTCGCGGAAGGCCCGCAGCACGGCCGGCACGTCCCAGCCCGACTGGCCGGCCGGCACGCCGACCACACTGACCTGGATGTCGTGCACCCGACCATCGGTGAGCCGCCCGACGAACGGGGTCAGGTCGTACGTGAGCGGCTTGATGTCGAAGGCGCGCGGCGCCGGCAGCACATACCAGAGAAACGGGTTCGACCAGCCTCCGGTGTAGATGTGCGGGTAGGGCGCGGCGATGCCGGCCAGGGAGCCGTCGATGCTGATCTGCACCTCGCGGTAGGGGCCGTTGTCCGCCGGGCACGAGTAGGGGACGCCGGTCGGCGTGGTCAGATACCAGAACTCCTCGCAGCCGCCGCCCGAACCGGTGGCATAGACGTCGGCGACGAGCCGCTCGGTGTTGCGCGGGATGGCCTGAGCGAGGCCCAGCACGGCCGGCCGCGCGGGCGCCTTGCCGCGATAGAAGACGAGTCGCACGGTGATGTCGAGAACGCCGGTATAGGTGGAGTCGACCACGTTGCCGATCAGCATCTCGACCGGCTGCGGCCGGGTGAGCAGGTCGGCGTACCCGGTCAGATCCTTCTGCACCGACCACCTGATGCCCTCGGCCGACGGCTCTGGGGTCGACGTCTTGAAGACTGTCACGCCGCCGATCTTGAGATAGCCGAGCCGGTCGAACTGCCGGCCGGCGACAGCGCCGTCCATCTCCAGCACGACCTTCTGCCACGGTCCGCGGCAGGCCGGCTCGAATTCGTTCGTGTACGGCGTGAAGTCGCGAAACTCGGTCCGCACGATGGTCGTCGAGCAACCGGCCACATCGGGGCGCTCGACGGGCGGCGCGGCGGTACGCGGGTCGTCCCAGTCCGTCCCGAACTCGGTTGGCACTGTCGTCGGACCGGCCGCCAAGGCCGGGGTGGGGCTTGCGATGGCCAGGAGCGCGAGCAGCGCGACGGCGAGCACCTTCATGCCGCCATCCGATCGAGAAGATCGACACTTGTCAACGTACGGCCTCGTGGTGTTGATCTCTGCCGCTATGGGATGTCCCCCGGACTTCACGTCCGGGGGACGTTCCCAGATTCAGCTGCAGCCGGAGGTGGAGCCGCAGCCCTCGCAGACGTAGCAGCTTCCGGCCCGGCGCATCTTCGTGCCGCAGGTGAAGCACAGCGGCGCGTCGGCGGCCTGGCCCAGCACGATCTCCACCAGTTCCGTGGACGAGCCGACCGAGGCCGGCGCCGCCTTCACCGCCTCGGCCACCGCACCGACCGAGGCCGGTGCCGCCTTCTCCGCCTCGGCCACCGGCGACTCGGCCGGTGCGGAGGCTGTCCCGCTCGGTGCCGACACCGGGGCGGAGGCGGCCATGCCGGCCAGGTCGACCCCGGCCGCCTCGGCGGCGGCCTCGGCCTGGATCTGGGCGGCGCGCTCCGTGGCGGTGAAGATGCCCAGGTCGGCGCGGGTGTCGTAGGGCAGGAAGTCGAGCGCGAGACGACGGAAGATGTAGTCCATCACCGACGCGGCCATCCGGATGTCCGGATCATCGGTCATGCCGGCCGGCTCGAACCGCATGTTGGTGAACTTGCCGACGAAGGTCTCCAGCGGGACGCCGTACTGCAGGCCGATCGAGATCGCCACCGAGAAGGCGTCCATCACCCCGGCCAGGGTCGAGCCCTGCTTCGACATCTTCAGGAAGACCTCGCCCAGGCCGTCGTCCGGGTAGGACGACGCGGTGAGGTAGCCCTCGGCGCCGCCGACCGAGAACGACACCGTCTCCGACGGGCGCTTCTTCGGCAGGCGCTTGCGGACCGGGCGGTACTCGACGACCCTCTCGACGACCTTCTCCGGCGCCGGGACGGCCTCGATCGGGGTAACGGCCTTGTTCGGCTTCGCCGCCGACAGCGGCTGGCCGACCTTGCAGTTGTCGCGGTAGATCGCGAGCGCCTTCAGACCCAGCTTCCAGCCCTGGTAGTGGATGTTTTCGATCTCTTCGACCGTGGCCGCTTCCGGCATGTTGACGGTCTTGGAGATGGCGCCCGAGATGAACGGCTGGACCGCCGCCATCATCCGGACGTGGCCCATCGGGGCGATCGCCCTTTCGCCCATCGCGCAGTCGAAGACCGCGTAGTGCTCCGGCTTGAGACCGGGCGCGTCGACCACGTTGCCGTGGTCGGCGATGTGCTCGACGATCGCCTCGACCTGCTCCTCCGGGTAGCCCAGGGAGCGCAGCGCGCGCGGGACCGTCTGGTTGACGATCTGCATCGAGCCGCCGCCGACCAGCTTCTTGAACTTGACCAGGGCCAGGTCGGGCTCGATGCCGGTGGTATCGCAGTCCATCATCAGGCCAATGGTGTTGTGGCTGACGAAGCCACCCGCGACATAGGTGACGTTCTCCGGCACCGAGAGGTCGTACGTCGGCTGGATGCCACCGTCCTCGTTGGCCCGCACCGGCTCGAACAGATAACTCACTGCGTGGGCGAGCCGCGCGTCGCGGGTTCCGACGGCCTCCTCAAAGGCCATCGCGTGGTCCTGGTTGCGCAGTCGCACCTGGTAGACGGTCGATCCGAAACCGCTGACCGTCTGCCTAGTGGTGCTGGCCAGCCCGAGAGTCAGGAGCACAGACCGCACCTCGGCCGCGAAGGACGATGTCGAGGTGGTGAAGGACGGCACTCCATCGAGTACGGTTCCGTCGGCCTCGAACAGGCCGCGTACGAACGCGGCATACACCGAGACGGCGTTGGTTTCGAGGATGGCCGACGGGACCCGCGGCGTCCAGCCCTTGCCAAGGTGATCGAGACCCGGTTGAGCCTTGGCGAAGCCTGCTGCCTGCCACCAGCGCGCGAGACGCACCGATTGCAGAATCACCTCCTGATAGCCTTCAGCGGCCGTGACGACCGGCTCTAGGCCGAACAGGCCCTTGCTGAGCACCCGGATGCGCTCGACGACGTCGAGATCCGCGTTCGCCACGCACAGCCGGATGCCCTTGGCGTGCAGGCTGCCGTCGCCCATGAAGTAGCCCACCAGCTCGGCGAGCTCCTCGTCGACTGCGTCGGGGACGTAGAGGCGCCGGTCACCCGCGTAGTAGGCCTGGTCGAGCACCGGCAGTGGCACCCGGCGCGGTTCGCCGACCATCCCGCCGAGCTGGATCGGCACCAGATCGCTCGGCACGACGTCGGCCATCCGCTTCCAGACCCACTCGCCGGTTTCAGCGTCCACGACCTTGATCCGGTGAGCGAGCGTGCCCTGGATCTGGTAGCCGCCGGTGGTCACGATGCGACGGGTCGGCTCCTCGCCGTTGATAAAGAACTTGGTGGCCTGCCTCGGCCCCTCGTCCGTGGAGACCCGCAGGTCCAGGTCCTGCCAGCGATCGCCGTAGACGTCGCCGATCTCGCCGAGGCGGGCCAGCCCACGGTCGGTCGTCACGAGGGTGTCTGCGGTGAGGCAGCCGGTCGGCGCGAGCACGGAGGCCTGGGCGTTGCGCCAGCCGTTCTTCTCGCCGATCTTGATGCCCTCCCGCCACTGCTTGGTGGCCGTGCGGACGATCTCAGTGGCGACGCTGCCGGTCGGCCGGATCGTGTCGTTCGCGGCGGCGTGCTTGCGCATGACCCGCTTGTGCGCGTCGGCGTTGCGGGCGTAGCCGTCGTACGGCCCGACCACGCCGGCGACCTCGGCCGAACGGCGATAGGCCACGCCGGTCATCAGCGAGCTGATGGCGGCGGCGACCCCACGTCCCGACTCCGAGTCGTACGGGTGCCCGGTCGCCATCAGCAGCGCGCCCAGGTTCGCGTATCCGATGCCCAGCTGCCGGTACGCCCGGGTGGTCTCGCCGATCTTCGGCGTCGGGAAGTCGGCGAAGGCGATCGAAATCTCCATCGCGGTGATGATGTATTCGACGCTCTTGACGAACTTCTCGGTCTCGAAGCCGCCGTCGGCCTTGAGGAACTTCATCAGGTTGAGCGAGGCCAGGTTGCAGGACGAGTCGTCCAGCGACATGTACTCCGAACAGTTGCGCACCACGACACCATTCGCGATGTACGAGTGGTTCCGCGGCTCAGCGAGGTTGTACGTGGTCTCGAAGCCGTCGAACTCGCGGCTCACCAGCGCAGCGGTCTGATCGGTCTGGTAGAACGTCTTCTCCTGCAGCCAGCAGGCCAGCCGCTCGGCCTTGCGCGCGTGGTCGAAACCAATCGCGGCGGCGAAGGCTGCGACGTTACGGCCACTGATCCGGAGGTCGTAAAGCTGGCCTGCGCTGTACTCGCGCTCCTCGCCACCCACGGTGGTGTAGGAGAATGTGCTGTGCCCCGCACCCCGGGTACGGAAAATCTTGCTACCGATTCCGAATGTGCTGAGCAGCCGTTGGACGTCACGAAGCAGTTCTACAGACGCGGAACCGACTCCGACGTACCGGGTGCCGTTCGCCGTCTCGGCAGCACAGCCGTCGGCGTCGAACAGGCCCCGCAGGAGCGCCGCCTGAATGTCCGGGGGAGCTTGCAGGATTGCGGTCGGCAGCCGCTTTCCGGCCGCCGGGGAGATCGACACGCCCAGGCCGGCGAGGAAATCGACGACAGCAAGCCGGCTGGCCCGCAGTTGCACCGTCCCGTTGGGCTGTTGCGACGGCTTCGGCGACATGTCCAGCAGCTCGGTGAGAACCGCCTGGTGTCGGGCCAGGAACTGGTCACGGTCTTCGGCGCTGTACACCCACGTGGCGTTCGGTCCGCTGCCGGGCACGCCTGCAGTGCCGTAGCGGACACTACCGTCGCCGACGAGCCAGCCGAGCAGATGGGCGAGCTCGTTGTCCCATTTCTCCGGCAGTCTGGTGCGATAGCCCTTGCCACCGGCGATCACCGCACCCGGTGATACCAACGCCCCGGAAGTCATCCGGAACGCCAGTGATGCCGCGGTGGCGGGGGTGGGCAGATTCAGCGGCAGGATGCGATCCGTGGCGGTGAGATCTTTCGCCTCGACATAACCGCGGTTGGTCGTCCAGATGCGATGGTTCGGGGTGCAGCGCAGCACCATGCCGTTGTCGAACTCGAGCCGACTGATCTCATTCGTGCCGGTGATCATGACGGCTTTGGGCGACGAGAGCACGATCTCGTCCGCCGGGCTATCCGGGTTGGTGGCGTCATGGGTGTAGACGCCGAATGTCTCGCCTGCACGGGACCGGTCGATCAGCTCGTCGAAACGAACCAGGCCCTTGTCGGTGTGCACCAGGGTGTCACCGGTAAAGCAGGGGTTGGAGGCGGTGATCCGGCCGGTCTCGGGGTTGGTGTGCCAGTCGTTGATGGTGTCGTCGTACTGCATGCCGGGGTCGGCGCACTCCCAGGCGGCCTGGGCGATCTGGGTAAACAGCCGCTTGGCGTCGACGGTCTCGATGACCTCGCCGTTCAGCCGGCCGCGCAGCCCGAACTCGCCGCACTCCTCGACCGCCCGCATGAAATCGTCGCTGACCCGGACCGAGTTGTTGGCGTTCTGATACTGCACCGACACGATGTCGGAGCCGCCGAGATCCATGTCGAAGCCCGCGTCGCGCAGGGCTCGGATCTTGTTCTCCTCGCGCGCCTTGGTGGTGACGAACTCCTCGATGTCGGGGTGATCGACGTCGAGGATGACCATCTTGGCCGCGCGCCGGGTGGCGCCGCCGGACTTGATCGTGCCCGCGCTGGCGTCCGCGCCGCGCATGAAGCTGACCGGCCCGCTGGCCGTGCCGCCGGAGGAGAGCAGCTCCTTGGAGGAGCGGATCCGGGAGAGGTTGACCCCGGATCCGGAGCCGCCCTTGAAGATCAGCCCCTCCTCCTTGTACCAGTCCAGGATGGAGTCCATCGAGTCGTCGACCGACAGGATGAAACAGGCGCTGACCTGCTGCGGCGACTTGGTGCCGACGTTGAACCAGACCGGCGAGTTGAAGCTGAACACCTGGTGCAGCAGCATCCAGGTCAGCTCGTGGTCGAAGAGCTCCGCGTCGCCCGGGTCGGCGAAGTAGCCGTGGTCCTCGCCCGCCTTGCGGTAGGTCTTGACGACCCGGTCGATCAGCTGCTTGAGCGACCACTCCCGGTCCTCGGCACCGACCGCACCCCGGAAGTACTTGGTCGTCACGATGTTGGCCGCGTTGACGCTCCAGGACGTCGGGAACTCGACGCCGCGCTGCTCGAAGTTGATCGAGCCGTCCCGCCAGTTGGTCATGACGATGTCGCGGCGCTCCCACTCGACCTCGTCGTACGGGTGGACGCCCGCGGTCGTCCAGACCCGCTCGATGCGCAGACCGGTGTCGCCAACAGCGCCCCCGCTGTTGCTCCGCGTGCGCTGTTTCCCTGCTGCCGCCACTGGGTGCTCCCCCTCGAATCCGACTACTTCGTCAACCGTCACAAAAGCTCTTTTATTGCGTACGCCCGGGATCGTTGATCTTCGCTGGGCGGCCGCCGGAGCGTGCCGCCACGGCGTGTCGCACCGCGGCTTCGCGGGCGAGCGTCGCCTCCCGCAGCGCCCGAATCTCCTTCTCGAACTCGTCGAGCGAGTCGAAAGACTTGTAGACCGACGCGAACCGCAGATAAGCCACCTGGTCCAACTCGCGTAGCGGGCCCAGGATCGCCAGGCCGACGTCGTGGCTCGGCACCTCGGCCGCGCCCTTCGCCCGGATCGCCTCCTCGACGCGCTGAGCCAGCACCGCGATCGAGTCCTCGTCGACCGGCCGGCCCTGGCACGCCTTGCGCACGCCGCTCATCACCTTGGTCCGGCTGAACGGCTCGGTCACGCCGTTGCGCTTGACGATCGCGAGGACCGCCTCCTCGACCGTGGTGAAACGCTTGCCGCACTCCGGGCAGGAACGGCGGCGGCGGATCAACTGGCCGTCGTCGGCCTCGCGCGAGTCGACCACCCGCGAGTCGGCGTGGCGGCAGTACGGGCACCGCACGACTGGCCTCCTAGACCCCGCGGGCGCCGGTCCGCCACCGGCCTCCGGACACCCGGACAGGACCGCCGCCAGACGGTTGTCCTGTGGATGACGTGTGGAGAACTTGGGGATCCAGACCCCAACCTGTGGATGACTTACACCCTTGTAACTACTAGATGTTGGGGTTGACGGTATGCCGCTGCGGACGCCGGCGCAAGTTCACCGGCGGGTCGGCGCGCCGTAATTTCCGACTCGATTCCGGCGGTGCACCGGGGTCACCGGGGGGTGCCCGAGCGTCCGGATCTCACCGGATCGGCAAGATCAAAAGTCTGCCCGGCCCGCGGACTGTCGGCCCGGAAGGCAGCGGCCCGCGGACAGTCGGCCCGGAAGGCAGCGGCCCGCGGACTGTCGGCGTGGGAGGCAGTGGTGAAGAGCACTGCGCTCGCCAGGGACGCGAGCAGGACGAAGAACGCCAGGACCACGACGCGGCCCCGGCGCGTCAATCGCAGCTGCGGGCGGTGCGGCGCGGCATGCGTGGCCATGGCGTTTCCCTCCGTTAGCACGGGCGTTCGATCGAACGCCCGTACGAGGGTTTATCAGAACAGGCGTACGGAAGTCGAGCACTTCCGTGCGACACGCCGCAGGAAAGTCGTACAGATGTTTGAATATGTCGCACGTCGCCGCTACGGTCATGCAGCAAGAGGGGCCGTTACGGTCTTGCATCAAGAGGGGTCAGCCGGACAAAGCTCCATCCCCACGGTCTTTTCCGGCTCCGCGACAGCACCACGTGCCGAGAGGCACTGGCCGACAGGGAGGGCCGACGTGTCGACCGACGACCGGACGAACCGCCAAAACCAGCAGAACAGTAAACCCGAGGCGGCCAACACCGCCGCCGCGATGCGCCGCCGCACCCCGAATCGGGCCCGCGGCAACGACGCGCCGCAGCTGCGTTCGGTCACGCCGGTGGTGAGCCACTTCCCCGACGTGGTCACCGCCGACCTGACCGCCCGGCAGCGCCGGATCCTCGAGTTCATCCGGGACTGGGGTGAGCGCTACGGCTATCCGCCGAGCGTGCGCGAGATCGGCGAGGCGGTCGGCCTGGTGTCACCGTCCAGCGTGGCCTATCAGCTCAAGGCCCTGGAGGCCAAGGGCTTCCTGCGCCGCGACCCGAACCGGCCGCGTGCCGTCGACGTCCGCGCCCCCAGCGAGATGGTCGACGACGAGACGATGCGTCACGCCCGACCCACCCCGGCCTACGTGCCGCTGCTGGGCCGGATCGCCGCCGGTGGACCCATCCTGGCCGAGCAGGCGGTGGAGGACTTCTTCCCGCTACCGCGCGAACTGGTCGGCGAGGGCGACGTCTTCATGCTGGAGGTCAAGGGCGACTCGATGATCGACGCGGCGATCTGCAACGGCGACTGGGTCGTCGTCCGCCAGCAGCCGACGGCGAGCGTGGGCGAGATCGTCGCGGCCATGATCGACGGCGAGGCCACGATCAAGAGCTACCGCCAGCGCGACGGCCATGTGTGGCTGATGCCGGCCAACCCGTCTTTCGACCCGATCCCGGGCGACGACGCCACCATCATGGGCCGCGTCGTCGCCGTCCTGCGCCGCGTCTGACACCGTGGCCGGCGGGCTTCCGGCCCGGGCGTCTGACACCGTGGCCGGCGGGCTTCCGGCCCGGGCGTCTGACGCCGTGGCCGGCGGGCTTCCGGCCCGCCGGTGGCCTTCTCCGGTCCGCCGACCCGCGGTCAACGGCGGTGATCGGGGCCGCCGTCGTCGTGGCGGTGCCGGTCGGCGCGGTAGGCGTTCATGTCCGCCCGGTCGCCCTGCCCGAGGATGCCGGACGGCCGCTGCGACTGACCCCGGCCGCCGCTACCGGGCGGCGGTGGCGGTGGCGGCGGCGTGCCGTAGACACCGGACCGGCCCGGAGCCGGACCACCCTGCGGCGGACGGCCCACCGGCTGCCCGCCATGTTGCGGACGGCCACCTTGCTGCCCACCGTGCGGCGGACGGCCGGTCGGCGGCACGCCCTGCAGGGGACGGCCACCGCCCGGTGCGGGGCGGCCGGGCGGCTGGGTCGGGCGACCACCCTGCGGAGCGCCGCCGTAGACACCACCGCCGCGCTGTGGGGCGGGATCACGCTGCGGGGTCGAGGGCGGAGCAGCCGTGGCGCCGTAGACCGGACCGGACGGCCCGGCCGCGCCGGAGCGGGCGCCGCCGTAGACGCCGGGTCGTTGGGCGCCGCCGGGACGGCGCGGCGGCGGACCGCCGACGGCCAGCAACTCGGTCGGGGCGTCGGTGGGCCTCGGCCCGATCGGGCCACCGTCGACGACCGCGTCCGCCCTCGGATCGATGAACGGCGTCTTGCGGAAGCGGACGATTCCCAGCACGCCGAGACCGACCAGGATCGCGCCGAGCACGCCGACGCCCGCGACGATGTACGTGATGTCGTCCAGCGTCAGGTTCTTGTACCAGGCCGCTCCCGACTTCGCGGCGCCCCCACCGGTCGAACCAGTCGTGCTGGCGGTGACGACCTTGACGGCCGGCGTATAGCGCAGGATGTAGTTGACGTTGTCGCCGGTGGTGTCGGTCGTGCCTTGCATGTCGGAGACGGTGTAGTAGAACTTGCCGTCGGGGCTGTAGGTGATCGCCTCACCGAACGGCTCATTCTCCAGCGGAGTCTGCCGGGGCTTGGCCTTGACCGCGCCGACCACGTCACCGTTCGCGACGTCCCACTCGTACGCATCGGTGTAGGTCCGCAGGACGATCTTGTTGCCGGCGGGCGCGATGGCGCCGCCGGTGACGGTCTGCCGGAACAACCGGGCGAACTGGGTGCCGGCGGTGCTCGTGTCCGGCGGCTGGAACTCGCCGACCTTCTTCATCGGGACGCCGACCGCGTTGTCCGTCTTCAGCGCCTCGGCGGGCTCGTACATCGCGGCGGGCTTGCCGGCCTCTTTGGTCACGATGACCGGGGTGTTGTTGCCGGTGAGCAGCAGCGCCTCGGAGTCGTGGTGCTCACCGTTCGGGTAGGTCAGCCGGTGCAGCCTGGGCTGGGACGAACCGCTGACCGGCATCGTCCAGAGCCCGATGCTCTGCCGCTGGGTGGCGGGCGACGAGTAGTTGTTGTCGCCCGCGTCGGAGATCCACAGCGTCTTGCCGTCCGCCGACAGGACCATGTCCTCGGTGTCGCGCGGGCCGGCGCCCGAGTAGGACACCGACTTGTCGATACCGCAGTCCTGATTGAGGAAGAAGATGCGCTTGCGACTCGACAGGTCGGTGCTGTCGTTCATCACGATGTAGCCGGATTCCGTTGCCACCATGCCGGAGAGCTCGTTGAGCAACGGACTGGCGATCTTGCACATCTTCTTTCCGGGCGCCGCCTTCGCCTGGGCGACGACCGTGGCGGCCGGCTCGGCGGGGGCGGGGCCTGCACCGATCATCACCAGGCCGGAAACCACGATGATCGAGAACACGAAACGCCGCATCCGATCAGTGTCGCATGCGGCGTCTCGTGCTGATGTTACACGTGGATCAACCTCGGTTGGCTCGCCAGAGATGACCGACGATGTCCGATTTGGGTTATCTACGGAAAGCCGCCAACTCGGCCGCGAGCTGCTCACCGACACGGACCGACAACTCTGTGCCATCCTCGATGTGGCGCGTGGTGAGCACCTGACCACGCCGGTGGATCCAGGCGACCAGGTCTCCCCGGTCGTACGGGATCAGCACGTCCACATCGACGGCCGGTCGCGGCAACCGCGCCGCGATGGCGGCCTGCAACTCCTCGATACCGATGCCGGCCCGGGCCGAGACGAAGACGGCGTCGGGCCAGGTCCGCTTGAGGCGCAGCAGGGTCTCCTCCTCGGCCGCGTCCACCTTGTTGATCACCAGCAGCTCGGTGATCCGCTCCCCACCGACCTCGGCCAGCACCTCGCGTACCGCGCTGACCTGTCCCTCGGGGTCGGGGTGCGCGCCGTCCACCACGTGCACGACCAGGTCGGCGTGCGTGACCTCCTCCAGCGTCGACCGGAACGCCTCGACGATCTGGTGCGGTAGGTGCCGGACGAAACCGACCGTGTCCGACAGGGTGTAGACCCGGCCGTCCTCGGCCGCGGTGCGCCGGGTGGCCGGATCCAGCGTGGCGAAGAGCGCGTCCTCGACCAGGACACCCGCGTGGGTGAGCCGGTTGAGCAGACTGGACTTGCCCGCGTTGGTGTAACCGGCGATGGCCACGGCCGGCACGCCGGAGTTGGCGCGCTTCGACCGCTTCGTCTGCCGGGCCGTACGCATGCCCTTGATCTCCCGCTTGAGCCGGGCGATGCGCGTGTTGATCCGGCGGCGATCGGTCTCGATCTTGGTCTCACCGGGGCCGCGGGTTCCCACGCCGCCGCCACCCGCGCCGCCACCGCCACCGCTGCCGCCACCCTGCCGGGACAGCGACTCGCCCCAGCCACGCAGGCGGGGCAGCAGGTACTGCAGCTGGGCCAGCTCGACCTGGGCCTTGCCTTCCTTACTCTTCGCGTGCTGGGCGAAGATGTCCAGGATCAGCGCGGTCCGGTCGACGACCTTGATCTTGATTTCTCTTTCCAGGTTACGCAGCTGCGACGGCGACAGCTCACCGTCGCAGATCACCGTGTCGGCGCCGGTCGAGACCACGACGTCGCGCAGCTCGTCGACCTTGCCCCGGCCGATGAAGGTCGCCGCATCGGGCCGGCCACGCCGCTGGATCAGGCCTTCGAGCACCTCGGAGCCGGCGGTCTCGGCCAGCGCGGCAAGCTCGGTGAGCGAATTCTCCGCGTCGGCGATGCTGCCCTCGGTCCAGACGCCGACCAGGACCACCCGTTCGAGCCTCAGCTGCCGGTACTCGACCTCGGTGACGTCGGTGAGCTCGGTGGACAGGCCCGCGACCCGCCGCAGCGAATGCCGCTCCTGGAGCTCCAGGTCGCCGGTCGAGCCGGTGGTGACGTCGGGTTCGGAAAGCTCGGTACGCAAAATGACCTCCTCAGCCCGATCGTGGCACGTCACGGCGGCGGGCGCATCCACATAACTGGGCCGGGCGTTGTCGGCGAGTATCCGGCTCGGGAATAACCACCGCGGTGGTTGCGAGTATTCCGTAGGGGTCAGAATGCGAGGATGCACCCGCCAACGACGGAGGGAAACCCGTGGTGACCACCCGCCTGCCCAGCGCAGGATTCTCGATCACGATCCGGATAGCCGTGCCCGCCGACGCGTCCTCGATCGGCCGGCTCACCACCTGTGTCGGCGAGGCCGGCGCCATCGTGACGGCTCTGGACGTGGTGGACTCCGACCCGACCCGGGTACTCGTCGACCTGACCTGCGACACCGCCGACTCCAGCCACGCCGACCAGGTCGTCAAGACGCTGGAGGAGCAGGACGGGGTCGACGTCCGCAAGGTCTCCGACCGCACGTTCCTGCTGCACCTGGGCGGCAAGATCGAGGTGACGTCGAAGGTCGCCCTGCGTAACCGCGACGAGCTGTCCCGGGCGTACACGCCGGGGGTGGCTCGGGTGTGCATGGCGATCGCGGAGAACCCGGCCGACGCGCGCCGGCTGACCATCAAGCGCAACACGGTCGCCGTGGTCAGCGACGGCTCGGCGGTGCTCGGCCTGGGCAACATCGGGCCGGCCGCGGCGATGCCGGTGATGGAGGGCAAGGCCGCGCTGTTCAAGCGCTTCGGCGGGGTGGACGCCTGGCCGGTGGTGCTGGACACGCAGGACACCGACGAGATCGTCGCCATCGTCAAGGCGATCGCCCCGGCGTACGGGGGGATCAACCTGGAGGACATCGCCGCGCCGCGGTGCTTCGAGATCGAGATGCGGCTGCGGGAGCTGCTCGACATCCCGGTCTTCCACGACGACCAGCACGGCACCGCGATCTGCGTGCTCGCCGCGCTGACCAACGCGCTGCGGGTGGTCGGCAAGAACCTCGCCGACGTCAAGGTGGTCGTCTCCGGCGCCGGCGCGGCCGGCACGGCGATCATGAAGCTGCTGCTGCGCCAAGGCGTGGGCGACATCATCGCGTACGACCGGCGGGGCGCCCTGCACCGCGGGATGGCCGACCTCTCGCCGAGCTGGCAGTGGCTGGCGGAGAACACCAACGCCGGCGCCTATTCGGGTGATCTTCCGGGTGCGATCGCCGGTGCGGACGTCTTCATCGGGGTGAGCGCCCCCAACCTGCTCACCGGCGACGACATCGCCACGATGGCCGCCAAGTCGATCGTCTTCGCGTTGGCCAACCCGGACCCGGAGGTCGACCCGCGCGAGGCCCGCAAGCACGCCGCGGTCGTCGCCACCGGCCGCTCGGACCAGCCCAACCAGATCAACAACGTGCTCGCCTTCCCGGGCGTCTTCCGCGGCATGCTCGACGCCGCCGCCGAGGAGTTCACCGAGGAGATGGCCCTGGCCGCGGCGAACGCGATCGCCAACGTCGTCGGCGATGACAAGCTGAACCCGACGGTGATCGTGCCGAGCGTCTTCGACCCGCGGGTCACCCCGGCCGTCGCGGCCGCGATCCGGGCCGTCGTCAAGGGCACGCCGGCGCCGGCGAACGCGGCCGCGGCGACCCCGGAAGAGCTGGCGACGGCGCCCGCGGACACCTTCTAGTCCGCGGCGCTCCAGCCGGTCAGCGTGCCGGTGTGGTCGGTGATCAGACCGGCCACGCCGGCCTCGATCAGGGCCGGCCACTGCCGCGGATCGTTGGCTGTCCAGGGCATCACCCGCACGCCGTTGTCGCGCAGTTCGGCGACGGTGCCCGGGTCTTCCAGCACCGCGGCCAGCCGCGGGTTGCAGAAGTCGAGGCCGAGGTCCTTGGCGACGGTCACCTGATCGTCGTCGAAGCCGTGTCGCAGCAGCCCGCGCCGCACCTCGGGCACGACCTCGCCGACGGTCCGGACCACCTCCGGATCGAAGCTCTGCACGACCGTGCGGCCCAGCAGGCGCCGCTCGCCGACGTGGCCCAGGATCAGCTCGACCTGTCCCGCAGTGGCCGGTGGCTTAATCTCCAGCAGCAGCTC
>JAVHVY010000104.1:0-10258 GCA_032160305.1 Actinoplanes sp. | reverse complement strand
GGTCGTGGCCCAGTCGACGGACGAGCCGGCCGCCGGCGCCGGCGCCGGCGATGAAACCCGCGAGCGCCGCGAGCGAGGCGGTGAGGGCGAATCCGGCGGCGCCGGCCAAAGCAAATCCTACGAAGACCACGTTGCCGGTCATGTTGGCGACGAAGACACGACCGAGGAGCAGGTAGCTGAAGGCATCCACCAGGCCGGTGACCACCGTGAGCAGGAGCATCAGCGGCGGTAGCGGCCCGTGGCGGTCGTTCATGTCTGGCACCACGGTGCGCATGGCATCTCGTAGGGTGGCGATCACGACGTTCACCTCCACCGATGGCGTTTCGATTCGGGTGTACCTGAGGTCGAACGCGTCAGTCGTTGCGGGTGCTCGTCAGCCAGGGCAGGTGGCCTCGGTCAGAATCGGGACCGCTGGTAAGGCGTATCACATCGAGGATCTGGATCAGATCGTTCAGGCCGACATGGCCCTCGACAGACCGGTGACCACTCACGTCGTTTGATCATTGCCGGGCGTCGTGCCAGGCAGTTGCACGTCGGGCAGTCCGCGGTGACGCGCTCAAACCTTCGGCACGGAAACGGCCGTCCCGGACAACGCGGCCGCGGAATCTCCGGGTGCTGGCGGGTCCGTGACGCCCGGCTCAGGCTGCGGGCTGACGACGACGGCCCGACGCCAGCGGACGACCAGCACCGCCACGCCGATCACGGCGTCCAGCAGCAACAGCGACCAGTTCACGACCGTGTACACGTGCACCTGTGTTTGCGTCGCGGCCGGCGCCGCGCCTTGTCCGATCAGCGTCCACTGCATCGGTGTTCCGGTGAGCAGCAGCGTCAGCCAGTATGCGACCGAGCCGGAAGCGTCCCAGAGCGCGTGCAGCATCGCTATCAGCAGGTACCAGCCGACCAGTGAACCGACCAGCCGGGGCCGGCCTCGGCGGGACCGCGCGGCGGTCGCAAACAGTGCGCCGCCTATGATCGCGGTCCACAGCCCGTGCCCGAACGGCGCGAGGATTCCGCACAGGGCCTCGGTCTCCACGAGGTTGAGCAACGACAGGCCGCTCGAGCCGAACAGTGCGGTGAATGCATAGCCGGCGCTTTCCAGGGCGGCGAAGCCGAAGCCGACCGCCGCGCCGAGCACCATTCCGTCGCGCGGGGTGAAGCGGGGCAGCCGCCGGGCCAGTAGCCACAGCGTCGGCGGTCGGCGAACCGCTGAGTCGCCGCGAAGAGTCGGAAAGCCCGAATACGCGCCTGACGACACAGTCGCGATCTATCCCGAAGACTCGAAGGCTCTCTTCGAGGAGATCAACCCCGGCAGCAAGATCGACGGCACGATTCTGGTGTAGCGGGGCACAGAAGCAACTTGTGTCCGATCGATGTCTATCAGTCAATGGGGAGCGCTGGGTACCGATCACTTTGATAGGCTCGCACCACACCCACTGTCTTGAGAGGACCCGGCGTTGGAAGACCCCGCGGTTACCCTGCGAAAGGTCGTCGGGAAGTTCGTCCTGCTCTTCGCAGGCGTCTGGCTCGCCCTGCTGTTCGCGGTCGTGGTTGCCGCTGTCAACGGCGGAGGGCCGAAGATCCCATTGATCAACTGGGGCACGTTGCTGTTGCCGGGATGCGCGTTGGTCCCCGGAGCCCTGGTGAGCCTTCGGCTCCTGCGTGCGCCGGATATAGACCGAATCAAAGAGCTGTGGGTCAAGTCCGCTCTGTTCGGCGTGACTGGTTTCGTGGTCGGCATCGGGTCCGTCATTGCCCTGGTTCAGGTTCAGAAGGGGGGGTGACGCACAATGACGCTCAAGGTTGATCAGACGGCGTTACGGGTGTATTCACGCAAGCTCTCCGCGCTTATGATGGCAGCCGATACGGCCCGACGATACGTCAATAACAACGGAAACCTCAGTTTGAACGAGGGTGGCCTTCTCGGTTATATCGTCGGCAGTCACCGTTCCTATGTGGAAGCACTAAACCAGATGTTGGATCATCTCGTCAGGGTTACGGACGCATCTGCGGACAGCTTGAAAGAGATTGGTGATACTTACGACCGCACCGATAAGCATTCGGCCGAAGCGTTGGACGCAACCTACCCCGAGACCGTGCCGCCCCACCAAAATCGAGACCCGTGGGATGACAGGCAATACCGTCCGGCCCCTCCACCGAACTAGTTTGGTGATGGAGCACGCAACCCACCAAGCGAGAGGAACGGGGGATGAGTGATCCCACCGATTACCTGACGTTGCCAGCCGCGCCGGACAAGAGCATATCGAATGGCTTTGGGAATCCGCTTGATTTCTTCAACTATGTGAGTCCGTCCGCGTGGCTCCTAGCAATTGTCCAAGAACTTACGGGCTGGGACCCACTCGGACAGATCACCAGCTTTCTTGCCGGTGACTGGGAAGCAATCTGGGAATTCGGCGAAGCAATGGGCAATCTCTCGCGCTTCATGCAGGAATTCGGTGTCGAGATTCAACAGGGAATGCTGACGCTCGATCAGTCGTGGGATGGAAACGCCGGCGATGCCGCGTACATGTACTTCTCCAACTTTGCGTCGGCGGTCAGCAGTCAGCAGATGCCGATACTTGACAGCGAGCAGAGCTACCACCAAGCAGCAAAAGGTGCGTGGCAGTTCGCGGATCAACTCGGGAATCTTGCGCAAGCGATGGCCGATGAGGCAATCATTGCCGGAATGTTGATTGGCGGCAGCACGGTTGCCGCAAGTACAGGTGTCGGTGCGGTCGCTTCAATAGGCGGTTACGCCGGAGCGGCCATCTTTGTCGCACGCATTTTGCGGCTGGTGAACCAGGCCGCGAAGATCATACAGACTGCTGGACTGGTCATTTCGACCGCATTTGGTCTTACTGTCGATGCTACCGCTCAAGTCGGACATGTTTCAGACGTGCCGCTCCCGGCAGCGGGTTTCAGTCTCCCTCAGCTAACGTAATGACGACCGACGACGATGCGTTCACGCGCGACCTGGAGCGAATCCTTGGCAGCCCTGAATTGGTGAGGAAGGCCAAAGAAGGCATCAGCAGGCTCCGGAACGGTGTGGGCGGAGACCATCTTGCGGAGATGGCTCGCGATCTTCTTGACGGCCGCACCAGCATCAGGGAAATCGGGCAGAGCTCAGCCTACGCCGCGCCTTTGACCGAGCAGTTCACCAAATATAACGAGTGGTTCAACGGCCTCAAGCCGGAAGAGCGAGAGCGCCTGATCTCGGAAACGAACGAAACTCTAGACCGTCTGGAAGATTCACAAGACGGATCGAATTCGACGTAGATCGACCATGATCCAAGGAATATCGAACCGAGCCGGGAACCTGGCGGGCCCAATTCATTATCGGCCGGCTCGGTACCGGATTTTAGAGTCCCGGCGCTCTCCCGACGGGCAGGATGTCACACCGACGCGGCGTCGAGTCTGTCCTCCGGCGCCGGCGGCACCTCGATCTCCGGGGTGCCCGGCGGCGGCACGAACGCGTCGACCCATCGGCCCAGCTCCTGGAAGACCTGGGCGCGGATCTCCTTGCCCGACAGGGTCAGGTCGTGCATGCCGCCGTCGAAGCGGGCGATCGTCACCCGCGCGCCGAGCCGCGGCGCCCAGCGGGCGATGTGTTCGACGTCGAGCACCGCGTCGGTGCCGCGGGCGTCCTCGGCCCAGTTTCTGCCGCGGAACGTGCGCGCCGAGCAGGCGACCAGCACCGGCACGTCGATCTCCAGGCCGGCGCGCAGCTTGCGCTGGCCCCGTTTGATCGCTTCCAACCACCCTATGCGTACGGGGAATCCGAGCAGCGGCTTCCATTCCAGGTTGTACGTCCACTCGCCGCGGCTTTCGCTGTGCAGGCTTTCGCCGTACACCCCGAGGGTTGACATCGGGAGAATCCGGTAGGGCGAGCGGCGGGCGGCGGTCGTGACCGCCGATATGAGCGGGCGGCGCAGCAGCCAGGGCACGTTGAAGTCGAAGAACGGGCTGTTCAGGAAGAGGCCGTCGACGATGCCCTGGCCCTGCCGGGAGTGGGCCCACAGCGACGTGGTCAGGCCGCCGGTGGAGTGGCCGGCCACCAGGAGCTGGTCGTGGCCGTCGACCTCGCGGATGATCCGGGCCGCCTCGTCCAGTTCGGGGTAGTACTCGGTGAGGCTGCGGGCGAAGTTCGGCGTCTGGTGCGCGAGTAGGCTGCGGCCGTATTTGCGCAGGTCGAGGGCGTAGAAGTCCCAGCCTCGGGCGACGAAGAAGTCCGCCAGGTGGGTCTGGAAGAAGTAGTCCACGAAACCGTGGACGTAGAGCACGGCACGCCGGGACGGGGTCTCGCAGCGCCGCCGGATCAGCGTGGCCACCACCGATCCTTCGTCATCGCTGCCCAGCTCGATGGTGTGCCGCTCATACGGCCGGCCCAGGATGTCGGTCTCCACCACCTGAGGTTACCTGCGGGGTACCCGGCTGTGTGCCATAGCAGATCAAGCTCGAACCTCCCGGTTATCCACAGGTCGCCCGCTGTCCACCGGCCGGTCGTCTTCCGCGGCACGGGAACCGGGCGGCCCGGCAGTCTGCTGGCACAACCTGCTCGCCCAGTTCGGCTAAGGAGAAGCTCGTGTTCGACACCAACATCGCCGTCATCGGGAACGTCTTGACGGCTCCCGAGTGGCGCAAGACCAGCAATTCGGGACATCTGGTCGCCAATTTCCGGGTGGCTTCCACGTCGCGCCGCCTCGACCGGGAGACCGGACGCTGGGTCGACGGCAACAGCCTGCGGGTCCGGGTGGTGTGCTGGCGCAAGCTGGCGGAGGGCATCGCCGCATCCCTGGCCGTCGGTGATCCGGTGGTGGTGACCGGCAAGCTCTACACCCGCGACTGGACCGACAGCGAGAACAACGCCCGCACCACGTACGAGATGGAGGCCGTTGCCGTCGGGCACGACCTGAGCCGGGGGCGCGGCCGGTTCTACCGTAACCGGGCGCAGGTCACCAGCGTGGTCGAGACCGACGGGCAGGCCCGTGGCGAGAGTGCGGACCTGGTCGGCGAGGCGGAGGCGCCGATCGGCTACGGCGACGGGGTACCGGATGGGGAGGCGCCGACCCTCGACGAGGGCACCGCCCGGGCCGGCGAGGGTTTCGAGCCGTTCGACAAGCAGGCGTCCGAGGAACCGGGCGGCTTCGACCCGCTCGACGACGAGCTCGAGATCGCCGTCGAGGCGGTCGCGCGGGAGTCGGCGCCGACCTCCCGGCGCAGCTCCCGGCGCCAGCCCGTCGCGGCCTGAGCAGTCGCCGTTCCGGGGTCCGGCTTCCCCGGTGGTCCCCGGAGCGGCGGCTCGGCCCGGGTCGGTCGTTACAGTTCCGGCGGAGGTGGGGTGACGGTGCTGCAGAACGGGCGGGCAGCCGATGCGGTCGGTCTGCTGGTGGGCTACGGCCTGGACGCGGTTTTCGGGGACCCACGGCGGTTCCATCCCGTCGCCGGGTTCGGCACGGCCGCCGGCGCTCTCGAACGCCGGATCTACGCGCCGAACGGCCGGGCCGGGGCGGTCTTCGCGGCAGTCGCGGTCGGCCTGCCGGTACTGGCCGGCGTCGCCGGTTCGGCGCTCACCCGGCGGCGGCCGGTCGCTCGCGCCGCGCTGGTGGCGGCGGCGACCTGGGCCGTGCTCGGCGGCCGGACGCTGCGCCGCGAGTCCGCCGTGCTGGCCGGCCACCTGGAGCGGGGCGACCTCACCGCGGCCCGCGGCCGGCTCAATCACCTGTGCGGCCGGGACCCCGCCCGGCTCGACGAGTCCGAGCTGGCCCGGGCGACAGTGGAGTCCGTCGCGGAGAACACCTCCGACGCGGTCGTCGCGCCGCTGCTCTGGGGTGGACTGGCCGGTCTGCCCGGCCTGCTCGGGTACCGCGCCGCGAATACGCTCGACGCGATGGTCGGCCATCGGTGCGCGACGTACGCCCGCTTCGGCACGGCCGCGGCACGGCTCGACGACCTGCTCAATCTCGTCCCGTCGCGGTTGACGGGGCTGCTGACGATCGCCCTCGCCCCCGTCGCGGGTGGCAGCCGGGCGGAGACGCTACGGGTGTGGCGGCGCGACCGCAACGACCATCCGAGCCCGAACGCCGGGCAGTGCGAGTCGGCGATGGCTGGCGCGCTCGGGGTCCGGCTCGGCGGGCGCAACGTGTACTTCGGGCGCAGCGAGGTCCGGCCGTTCCTGGGTGACGGCCCGCGCCCGGCCGCCGGTCACCTGCGGCGTTCGGCCCGGATCTCCGGGGCGGTGGGCCTGGCCGCCGCCGCTGTCGGGGCCGGGGTGGCGCTGGCGCGCGGTTCGGTGCGGACGAAAGGCGGGCGCGGATGAGCGGCGGACTGCTCGTCGCGGGTACGACCTCCGACGCCGGCAAGAGCGTGCTGACCGCGGGCATCTGCCGGTGGCTACACCGCCGCGGGGTCAAGGTCGCGCCGTTCAAAGCACAGAACATGTCGAACAACTCGGTGGTCGTGGTCGGCCCGGACGGGCGCGGCGGGGAGATCGGCCGGGCCCAGGCCATGCAGGCCGCCGCCTGCGGGCTCGCCCCGGACCTGCGCTTCAACCCGGTCCTACTCAAGCCGGGCAGCGACTTCTCCAGCCAGGTCGTGCTGCTCGGCGAGGCCGTCGACACGGTCACGGCCGGCAATTACCGCACGCTGCGCCCGCGGCTGGCAGAGGTCGCCCACGCCACGCTGGCCGAATTGCGAGCCGAGTACGACGCGGTGATCTGCGAGGGCGCCGGCAGTCCCGCCGAGATCAATCTGCGCGACGGCGACTTCGTCAACATGGGGTTGGCCCGGCACGCCGGCCTGCCCGCGATCATCGTGGGCGACATCGACCGCGGCGGCGTCTTCGCCGCCCTGTTCGGCACGGTCGCCCTGCTCAGCCCGGAGGACCAGGCGCTGGTCACGGGATTCGTGATCAACAAGTTCCGGGGCGACCTGGGACTGCTGCGGCCCGGCCTCGACATGATCACCCGGGTGGCCGGACGGCCGGTGCACGGCGTACTGCCGTTCCACCCGGAGATCTGGCTCGACGCCGAGGACTCCCTGGCGTACGGGCGGGTGCTCGGGCGGCCGGCCGGGCCGCGCGGGAGCGAGTGGCTGCGCGTCGCCGTGGTCCGCCTGCCCCGGATCTCCAACGTGACCGACGCCGAAGCCCTCGCCACCGAGCCGGGCGTGCACGTCCGGCTCACCGTCGAGCCCGTCGAGATCGCCGACGCCGACCTGGTGGTGCTGCCCGGATCGAAGGCCACGGTCAGTGACCTCGCCTGGCTGCGCGAGACCGGGCTGGCCGGCGCGATCACTGCGCACGCCGCGCTCGGCAAGCCGCTGATCGGCATCTGCGGCGGTTTCCAGATGCTCGGCCGGGCCATCCACGATCAGGTCGAGAGCCGCCGTGGCACGGTCGCCGGTCTCGGCCTGCTGCCGGTCGAGGTCACCTTCGGCGCCCGCAAGACCCTGGCCCGGCCGGTGGGCACAGCCTTCGGTGACGTCCCGGTCAGTGGCTATGAGATCCATCACGGGTACGTGTCGGCGGGCGACCCGCCGGCGTTGATCCGGCTCGCCGACGGGTCCGCCGAGGGCGCCGTCGCCGGCAACGTGACCGGCACCCACTGGCACGGGACCTTCGAGTCGGACGAGTTCCGGCGGCGGTTCCTCGTCGACGCGGCCCGCCACGCCGGCCGGCACGGCTTCACCGTCGCCCCGGACACGGCGTTCGCCCAGGTCCGCGAGCGGGCGCTGGACGTGCTCGGCGATCTGGTCGAGGAACACCTCGACACGGCGGCGCTGTGGCAGTTGATCGAGGGCGGGCCGGTCGCCGGTCTGCCGTTCATCGCACCGGGGGCGCCGTGACGACCTTCGCCGAGCTGGCCGCGCGGATCAGCGCCACGCCACCCCGGCTTGGTGCGGTGCGGCTGGTCGCGATCGACGGGCCCAGCGGCGCGGGCAAGACCCGGTTCGCGGCCCGGCTCGCCAAGGAGCTGAACGCGCCGGTCGTGCACACCGACGACCTGCTGGACGGGTGGGACGACCAGTTCACCTTCTGGCCGCGACTCGAAGAACTGGTGCTGATCCCACTGGCCGCCGGGCGTGCGGCCCGGTATCAGCGGTATCTCTGGCACCGGCAGCGGTTCGGGGGGACGCCGGTCATTGTCGAGCCGGCTCCTTGCGTACTGATGGAAGGGGTTTCTTCGGCACGCCGGGAGGCGCGGGCGCGGGTGAGCTTCTCGGTCTTCGTCACCGCGCCCGCCGGGTTGCGCCGGCAGCGTGCCATCGCGCGGGATGGCACCGACGATGTTGCCTTTCGGGCGTACCTTGAGCGCTGGCGCGCGGCAGAGGACCGGCACTTCGCCGACGAGCGCACCGAGGCCACCGCCGATCTGGTGGTCGACGGTGCGGCCGAAGGGCAGGACGACCGGTATGAAAGCCTCTGGCGCCGACCGCCGGAGTGAGCCACGATCAGCTGCACGAGCAGCGGGAACGGGGAGCGACGATGACAGCGGAAAGCGACACCCAGCCGGCCCGACGCCGGATCATCCTGACCGGGATCAGCTCCCGCGCGTGGGAGCATCCGGCCGACCGTGGGGCGCTGACGGCGCTGCGCGAGCTGCGCGGCTTCGACGACGTGGTGAAGGCGTTCTTCGGCATGTGGAACGAGCGCGGTTTCCGCCTGTCCTACCTGGCCGGGGCCATCCGCGTCGACCACCGGCAGTATCCGCGGGTCTACCAGCGCTTCACCGAGGCCGCCGCCACGCTCGACGTCACCGAGCTGCCGGAACTGTATGTGAACCAGGACCCGCTGATCAACGGTTCGGCGATCGGGATGGACAAGCCGTTCATCGTGATCACGACCGGCGCGGTGGAGCGGCTCGACGACGACGAGCTGCGGGCGATGCTCGGGCACGAGATCGGTCACATCCGCAGCGGGCACGCCGTCTACAAGACGATCATGACGATCCTGACCCGGTGGGCCGTGAGCCTGAGCTGGCTGCCGGTCGGCGCCATCGCGCTGCGGGCGATCATCGCGGCGATGTACGAGTGGTGGCGCAAGGCCGAGCTCTCCGCCGACCGGGCGGGCCTGCTGGCCGGGCAGGACCCGGGCGCCTCGCTGCGACTGCTGATGAAGCTCGCCGGCGGCGGCGACCTGACCCAGATCGACACGACGGCCTTCCTCGAACAGGCCGCCGAGTACGAGAGCGGCGGCGACCTGCGCGACAGCATCCACAAGCTCGGGATGACCGCCTGGAGCACTCATCCGGTGCCGGTCGCCCGCGCTTCCGAGCTGCGCAGGTGGATCGACTCGGGGGAGTACGGCCGGATCCTCGGCGGCGACTACCCGCGGCGTGACGGCGACGGCAACGCCTCGGTCACCGACGACGTCAAAGCGGCCGCCAACTCCTACCGGGAGACCTTCAACACCTCTCAGGACCCGCTGGTCGGGCTGCTGCGTAAGCTCGGCGACGGCGCCGCCGACCTCGCCGGGTCGGCCGCCGGCAAGGCCCGCACCTGGGCCACCAACGCCGGCCGCAACCGCCGCGACGACGAGCCCCCGGCGCCGCCGGCAAGCTGACGACGAGCCTCGGTCCGCCCGGCAAGCTGACGACGAGCCCCCGGCCCGGCCGGCAGGCTGACGACGAGCCCCCGGCGCTGCCGGCAAGCTGACAGCGGGCCTACGATCGAGCGGTGACTGAAGACGAGCTGCGCGCCGCGATAGCGCGGGAGATGCCCGGTGTCCGTGCCGACCTTGAGCGCCTGGTCCGGATTCCGGGCATCGCGTTCGACGGGTTCGACCACTCGCAGGTCGAGCGGTCCGCCGAGGCCGTCGCCGAGCTGCTGCGCGGCTGCGGGCTCGAGGTGCGGATCGTGCGGGCCGAGGGTGGCGGCCATCCCGCGGTGATCGGCCGCAAGGCGGCCCCGGCCGGTGCACCGACCGTCCTGCTCTATGCGCACCACGACGTGCAGCCCGTCGGCGACCCGGCCCGCTGGGAGAGCGACCCGTTCGAGCCGCAGGAGCGTGACGGCCGGCTCTACGGGCGCGGCGCCGCCGATGACAAGGCCGGCGTGATGGCCCACGTCGCCGCGCTGCGGGCCTGGGGTGACGCGCTGCCCGTCGGCGTGACCGTCTTCGTCGAGGGTGAGGAGGAGTTCGGCTCCTTCTCGCTCGACGAGCTGCTCCAGACCCATCAGGAGACGCTGCGCGCCGACGTCATCGTGATCGCCGACTCGGGCAACTGGGACATCGGCCAGCCGGCGCTCACCACGTCGTTGCGTG
>JAVHVY010000075.1:0-9691 GCA_032160305.1 Actinoplanes sp. | reverse complement strand
CGATCGGGATCGACGACCGCGGCGGTCGCAAAGGTCGCCATCACCTGCTCGCGGGGAACGTACGTGCGCCGTCGGAGCGGGATCAGCCGGCCGATCGGGGTCCCATTCCGGGTGATCGTGTAGGACTCGCCTCGCTCGACCCCGCGCATGATGGCGCCGGAGTCGTTACGAAGCTCGCGTTGAGTGATTTCGTGGCGCATCGGATCGGCCATGAGGCGAGCTTAGCGCGGTGTGCTACGAAGTGCTACACAAGAGGAAACTGATAATCTTGAACAGCTCCTTCGAAGGGGTGACATACCCCGGCCCACGGCTCACCCGCGTCCGGGAAGATCCACCGGTTGCCCGCGTCGCCGATCGCGTCCAGCAACGCCCGGCCCGCCGGGTGGCCCAGTACGTGGAGAAGCCCCGGGCGCTCATCGAGTCCTTGTGGTGGCCGGCGTCCCCGACCAGCACCCAACGTCGAGGGGGGTGCAACTCGACCCATGACCACGTTTCCACAGGTCACTGGCCCTTTCGAGCGCAGCACCAAATGGACATTCTTCGCGAATGCCGTACCGTGGGGCGGACGGGACTCGAACCCGTGACCGATCGATTATGAGTCGACTGCTCTAACCTGCTGAGCTACCGCCCCGCTGTCGGCGGCGATCCTATCCTGGCCACCCGAGTGCGAGCTAGCGATCTTTCACAACGACGCCGGTATGCCGAGGGTGGTCAGGACCGCTCCCGCTGTACGCCAGCCGCCGGCCAGGGCGCCCTGGATCGACGGGCTGTCGCGGTGGTCGCCGGCTACGAAGAGGCCGCCGCCCAGGTCGACCGGTTTGCGCAGCCGGTGTTGCGGCACCCGGGCGGCCGGCAGCGCCTCGGGCAGGACCACCGTGTCCAGCAGCGACCAGTCGTCGGTCGGGCTGCCGTACATCCGGGCCAGTTCGGTGCGGATCACCGCCTCGGAGGCGCCCGACGGGGCGGAGGAGCCGACCACCGACGCGGCGATCAATGACTTGCCCGCCGGGGCGTACTCGGGGGCGGCGTTGCTCATCACCGCCGTGTTGGCGACGATTTCGCGGCGGTCGCCGTCGAGCAGCAGGGTCGGCTCGTCCAGCGGGGCGTGGTCGGCGCCGAAGTAGAAGGTCGTCAGGGCACGCATGTCCGGGCGGGGCAGGGCCGGTATCAGCTGCGCGGCGGTAACCGGGTCGGTTGCGACGATGACGGACCGGCAGCGGATCTCGCCACCCTCGGTGACGACCATGCCCGGGCCGATCGACAGGGTGCGCGCGCCGACCAGCAGCTGCGGGAACGGCAGCGGCCCGGCCACTGCCGCGGGCAGGGCCGCCATGCCGGCCGCGGGCACGCCGATCCGGCCGCGGGCGAACGAGCGCAGCACCATCGCCAGCACGTGGCTGGACGTGTCGAGGGACCGGTCGCCGAAGACGCCGGACAGGAACGGCCGCAGCACCTCCTCGATGATCCGGTGGGACAGCCCGGCCCGGCGCAGCATCTGCTCAACGGTGGTCTCGGGCGCACTGAGCAGTTTTGCCGGGGCCACGGTCGCGCACTTCGTCGCCAGCGCGGCGAATTTCAGCCGGTCGCCGAGCGTGCCCACGCCCGAATTCAGGGTCTGCGGCGCGGTCAGCGGGCCGCGCAGTGGGTTCTCCAGCCGGTGCAGCACGCCGGCCCGGCGGACCAGTACGCCGGACGTGAAGTAGCGCATGTCCAACGCGTCGATGTCGACCAGCGCCGGGACCCGCGGACACGCCGTGTTCAGCACCTGGAAGCCGCGGTCGAGGCGCCAGCCGTCGACGACGTCGGTGGCGACCCGGCCGCCGAGCCGATCAGCCGCCTCGACCAGCAGCCAGTCGACGCCGGCGCGGTCCAGACTGCGGGCAGCCGCCAGCCCGGCTAGCCCACCGCCGACGATGACGACATCCACCTCGGGCAACGACACAGGCACCTCACCAACCGACAGCCAACCCAGCCTGCAGCCTATCCGCGGCCGTCCCCGCGGGCGCGGAGACGGGCGAACTGGCCGCCGGAGCTGCTCCCGGCACGGTTGGCCCGGGTCGGCGGCGACGATTCGCGATCCGGTGCGGGCGGATGCAGGCGACGACGTGGCGACGGTGGACGGGATCGTGAAATGGCTCGCCGCGTCGCTCGTTGTGACCGGTGTCACGATGCTTGTCGGCGCCAACGTCGGCATCGCCCGCAGGCCCAGACCGGCTGAAGAGAGCTCCCCCGATTGGACTCGAACCAATAACCTGCCGGAAAGCCAGATCTTAACGTCGTTGCCTGCATACGACCTCGGATATACGCTCTGAGCTGCTGAGTTAGTCAGCACGATGTTCATCGTCGATCGTTGTATCTCGACATCGAGCGTCGTAAAACGTGAGTAACTCCGGGGGCACTCATGGGACGACCACCACTCTCGATCGGCACCGCAGGCAAAATCAGGACTACCGGATCTGGTACGTCTTAGCGGGCTCGATGCGGCTTCCGCGACTACGACGGCGTCGTCCGTCCCATCGAACGCAGCGGCACCAGCAGGAACGCCGCCGAACGCGCCCTAAAGGAAGCCGTCCGCGACCGGGTCCGTGTTGACGCCACTGCCGAGATCAACCCCGACACCAAACTCAGCACCGTCGCCGAAGCTTGGTGGGCAGGGTTCTCTCTCAGCGACAAGAGCCCCGGCACCAAACGCATCTATCGCGAACGAATCGACACCCAGATCATCCCCGCTGTCGGCAACGTGCGATGCCGCGAATTGACCGTCGGCACCGCCGAACGCTTCCTTCGCGCCGTCGAGACCAAACACGGCCCCTCTCTCACCAAGACTGTGCGGTCGGTGCTGAGCAATGTCTGCGCTTATGCCGCCCGCCTCGACGCGATGGCCCGCAACCCCGTCCGCGACACCTCACCAATCAGCGTGAAACCCAAGAAGGGCAAACCCCGCGCACTGACCGCCGCCGGCATCCGGCAGCTACGTGCGTACGTCACCTACGACCCGGTCGCTCGTCGCCGGGACTTGCCTGACTTGGTCGACGTCATGGCTGCCACCGGCATGCGCATCGGCGAGACCCTGGCCGTCACGTGGGACGCCGTCAACCTCGATGCGAAAACAGTCGAGGTGCGCGGCACCGTGATCCGGATCAAAGCCACCGGCCTGATCATCAAGCCCGAGCCCAAGACCGAAGCCGGCTACCGCACCCTGATCCTGCCCGACTGGGCGGTCACCCTCCTGCTCGCCCGCCGACGGCGCGAGGACCTCAAATTCGGTGAGCTCGCCCTGGTCTTCCCTTCCGCGGTCGGCACCCTACGCGACCCGTCCAACATCGACCACCAGATCAAGGACGCCTTCACGTACGCCGGTCTGCCCGACCTCACGTCACACATTCTTCGCAAGACCGTGGCCACCCTCATGGACGAGGCCGGACTCACCGCCCGCCAAGCGGCCGACCAGCTCGGGCACGCGAAAGTCAGCATGACTCAGGACACCTATTTTGCCCGAAAGACCCTCGACACCGGCGCCGCGAGGGCCCTCGCCATCCTTCGGTTCGACGACGCCTGAGAACACCTCCGTTTGACTGGTTGACGGTTAAACGGAGGTGATGGCGCGGAGCTTCAGCTCACCGGAATACTGGCGCGCTAGGTCTCCGATTACTCCTGTCTGCCATGCAGCGTGGTACAGCTCCCACCACAGCTGCAGCGCTGCGACCATCACCTGGTTCCATCGGCGGCGGGCCGCCGCAAAATCGGCTGTGCCGCCGATTGCAGAGGCCAAATCCGGGTCTTGCGTCATGACGGCTGCTGTTGCGTCGTGCCAGAGATGCTTCGGCGACTGCTCGGGCTGCTTCGTCTCCGCGAGGATGTCCAGATGATAAAAACGACCGGCAGCTCCGAATCGATCCAAAGCCTCGAGCAGAGTGGGTAGCACGCTGTCAGCAGCTACCTTGCCCTTGAGATCGGCAACATGCCCCGGAGCCGTACCAGGACGTAGGTCCACGAGCGGACGAGCCGCAAGGTCCGCCTTCAACACCCTGTGCCCAATGGCCCGCATATCACCTTTCGACGGCCACGATTCGCCTCGGTCCACCGCCGCCAAGCCGATGGTCAGCTTGAGCATCTTCTCCGCTCCGAGAGCAAGCAACGACATCACGGCCACGGCGCCGGTGTCGTCGTCACGGATGGAGGTGAGCATGTCAAGTCCGCGAGTGAAGAGTGACGAGGCATCGGTGCACTCGTAGATGAGGGAAAGCTGCTGGTCCTGCGAAAGGCCGGAGGTCATTCGTCCACGGTAAAAAGTCTGTCCACCTCTTTACTCGGGTGCGCGACCGTAGACCTGACGCTGGGCGAACCACGGCGGCAAACGCCCGCCGACTCGGATGGTGTTCACCCGCAAGTGAATCTCGCTGGAGGACTCTTCGTCCGATGGCTAACGTCGCCTGACATGGAACAGCAGGCGTTCGAGGAACCCCCCGTCCGGCGCGATCAGCACCTGACCATGTCGGAACCGATCTCCGCCTGGTTCACCACCGTCACCCGGCCGGACGCCGTCGCAGGCCGGTTGGTCATCAATGAGCTCTACTCGCGGTTCCTGGACGAGAGCGGCCGGATGTACCGCGATCTGCACGCAGTCGACAACAAACGCTTCTTCAGCGCGCTCGACGAGCTGTACGTCCACGACCTGCTGGCCCGTCACTACGACGTCGCCTACGAGGAGGGAGAGGGCTCGGGCACTCGCCCGGACTTCCGGCTGTACCGCGAACAGCAGTACGTAGGCGCGCTTGAGGTCCTTTCCCTGTTCCAGCGCGACGACTGGACCGCCGAGGAGCGCCACCATGCGTCCCTGGCCGACGAAATCAACAAGCGGATCCCGCTGACTACTCATTCGCTGATGTTCGATATCCAGCGCTGGGCAGGAACTCCGAACCTGCGGCACCTCGTCCGCTGGCTGAACGCCACCCTCGACGAGCTTCGGGCCGACCCCCAAAGTCTGCCGCAGGACGCCACCGGCACTCCCGAGAAGTTCTACGTCGGTCGGGAAACTGAAATTTCGTTTCAGTTCGTTCCCCTTTCGCCCGGCTACCAGGTCGGCCCGCAGGATCCGACCGTCGTCAGCGGCGCGGCCATGGGAGGCCTTGTTGACTCCGCGGCACGCTTGCGGGAGCGGCTCGACGCCAAGGCCGGCAAGTACGACCTTGAGGGGAGGCCGTTCGCCATGCTCGTCGGCGCCCGTGATCTCTGGTGCACCATCGACGAGGTGCACCAGGCGCTGACCGGGACACCAGCGGTCTTTATCGCCACCGGCGAGAGCACCCGGCAGGGGGACGGCTTCTTCGGCGTCGGCCGCCAGCACCCACAGGGCAAGCGCCGGCGGGTGTCCGCGGTGTACTCGCTGCACGACTGGTTCCCCGGCGGACCTGCCGCGCCCCGCATCACCCGCTTCGACAACCCCCTCGCCGAACAGCCGTTCCCCGTTGACGCGCTCCCGCACGCGGGACATTGGGGAGTCAGCCGCCGCGAGGGAAACCGAATCGAGGCCGACTGGCTGGTGGCACCGTACGCCGCGCTGGCCGCTTAGTTCTCTGGGTTCGTGCCGGAGCGGGGTCGAATTATGCGGACCGAGGCGCAGAGGCGGCCCTCGACGTCGACGCCCCACGCCTCTATGCGGACCAGCCGGCGAGTGGTCAGCTCGGTGTCGACTGCATTCAGTTCCTCGTCGCTGGGTCGATTATCGTCGGCGCTGGTCGACAGCGCCGTCCAGTTCTCACTCTGACGGCGACCGGGTAGGTCGACCCAATCCCGGCCGTTGGTGTAATCAATCAGCAGGATGTAGCCGACAGGATTGACGGCTGCGATCGTCGCTCGCTGTGGTGTGCCGAGGAACCAGTTCGGGCGCGGTCCAAGATGGGCGAGTGCCGTACGCACGGCTTGTCTGGTCCGGAACATCGTAAGACCTCCTCGGCTATCGACGGCGACCCAAGCCGCGCAGTCTACTTCGGACAACCCGTTGGCCTGTGGTGCGCGACGTCGCTTGTCATCCGGGTGTCCGGAGCTACGGCGCGCGGCGAAACAAACTCACTACGCCCCGCCTCCATTGCAGTGACACTATGTGCTGGAGGACGAACTCACTACGCTCCATGGGCTGGCTCGGCGGCCCGTGAGCGGACTGAAGCGCGCGGCCAGGCCTGCGGCGTCGATCGGGTCCAGGGCGATCAAGCCGCCTTGGACTCGATCCAGTTACGGCGACATCGGAAAGCGCCTTCGCCGGCGGGTCCGAGTGATGCTTCGCCCCCTGGTCCCACAGCTCGGCGACCTTGGGGACAACGCGTCATGCTGGTCGCCTCGGCGTACGGCAGCGCGGGCGTCGCGATGCCCCGAGCACAGCGAGCACATGGACAAACTTGGTGTTGGTTCCCACCCACGGGCGGGTGAAGTCGACCGGCCCAAGCCGTTCGAGGTCGACGAACACCTCATCGATAATGACGGGTACCTCCGAAGCCAGGACACCTGCGGCCACGGAGCGGATTACCCACCACTGCTGCCTCGAAGGCGACCGGCTCGAAAGCGGGGACCTGTCCGGCACGCGCGATGCCCCAGGCCGCCCAGACATTGTGGACACTGTCCAGATTGTCGCTGCGCGAGCAGGAGAAACCCCTACCTCGACGCCCCAACATCGAGCGCACCCTAGATCGATCATGGTTACTTAAAGTATGTTCATAGACGCTCTTCGTAGCCGAACAGCGTGAGGACGTGATCGGGTCAATGCTGAGTGATGATCTCGTATTGTCCGTTAAGGAGCGGGCCGTTCTTTTGGCGCTGCTCGTGGAGTCGGGTGAGTTGACGAACCGAGATCTTGAGGAACGGGTTGGGTTCCGCCTAGACGGTAAGGAACGCCGAAATCTCAACGACAACGGACTGGTAACGAGTCGTCGACCAGGTCGCGCCTACCTACACAAGCTTTCCGCGGACGGGATCGAGTGGTGCCGGCGACAGGCATCCGTAGGACCACCGCAAGATGCAGGCTCCATAGAGCGCGCGCTGTATGCCCTACTCGGCGGCATCCGCCGATATCTTGGGCGCTCGGACGGTTCGAAGGCGCGCACCCTCGATGAAATGTTCACCTCCATGCCTGCCGCCGAAGATGTGGCGGCCCGTATACGGTCGGCCTACGATCACGCGGCCGTGGACGGCTCCGGGACATTCGTGCGGCTCGCCGTGCTGCGCGCCGGCCTATCCGGCCTAACCCGCAGCTCCGTGGATACAACGCTTGAGGCGCTCTATGAGAGCAGGATAGTTAACCTGATTCCGCTCTCCGACACCGCGACACTGAACGACGATGACCTCGCATCAGCTATCACAGTCGGCGACGAAGACAAGCATCGCATCGCGTTCCAGAAATCATGACGACCGAACAGTTGAGGGCACTTCAGTCACTAAGCTTCGACCAAACCCAGAACGAGGATGACATTTGGAGTCCAGCCGACTTCCACGTCGATGGCCTTCATCCTGAGGTCGAGGTATCAGTTCGGCAGCGTTTGGTGGAGGCCGACGCACGTCCCCGCCACAATCCAGTCGGCCTTGTGATCCAGGGGGAGCCAGGCGTCGGAAAGACCCAATTGCTAAACTGGACTCGCACTCAGGTCCAAAAACAGCATGGCTTCTTTTTTCTCATGTACGGCCCGCATGCGACACAGGACTTCTCGACACAGATGCTGGCAGCACTCATCACGGGGTTCCTAAAGCCAGCGGACGGCATGACGCAGCTTGAAAGGTTGATCACGGATCTCGCTGTTCGCTGCAATTTGTCCGCAGAAATACAAAAAACTTTCGCTAGCAAAGGCCCTTCGCTACTCAAGCACGTAAATGCCTTCGTTGCTACCGCGAGGGACGCCTGGCCGGACGTAGGCCGCGAGTCCCAGGACACGCTCCGCGCGCTTCTTCTGCTGTCCTCGCCGCGCCAAGCGGACCAAGATCTCGGACAGGCATACATGACGGGCGAAAAGCCTGACCGGCGCATGCGCTCTCAACTAACGGCATGGGGCATCAAACAGGCACCAAAAACGCCACAACGGATCATCAGCGAGACGTCTTGGCTACTCGCTCTATCTGGCCCTACGGTAGTGGCCGTCGACCAGGTGGATGCGATTCTTGACTCGCCCGCCGCCATTGGACCGAGCCGGATCGACTTGGCACGTCAGCTCGCTCACGGACTCATGGAGTTACACGGCAAAACACGTCGAACTTTGACCGTAATTTCCTGCTTCCCAGAGAGCTGGGAACGCATCAAGAAGGTCTCTATAAAATCCGTACCGGACCGATTTCACGAGACCCGCCAGCTCCAAAATATCCCCAGCGAGGAGATTGCTAGATCGATCGTCGCCCGGCGTTTCGAAATCGGCTACCGCGCAGCAGGATTCAAGCCACCTCATGCGACATGGCCAATTCGCCACTCAGCTTTCAAGGACGGGCCAAAGTTCACGGCGCGTAATTTGATCAAACGGATTGAACGACACATCACTATGTGCGTGCACAACGGAGAAATTGCCGAGCTCGCTTCCTTGTCCAGCCCGATTATCCCTACTCCGCCTGCAGTGGCACCGGATCGCCACCATGAATCTATCAACGAACAATTTAACAAACTAGTACGCGAAGTCGACATTACACGAGCAATACGACATGACAGTGAGAACGATGCGATGCCGGCGTTGCTGGCGGCTGGCCTCAGAGCCTGGATCGCCGAGAACGGCATGGCGGATACGTTCACCTACATGGACCTTGATGGGGGTCCCGACGCTACGCTGCATGCCCTGCTCGTAGATACTCCAAATAGATCTGGGCAGCACCGCGAGTGGGCCTACCGTGGAATATCTACGAATAGTCCTAGTACTGCTATCCGGCGGATCGACAAGACGGTAGACGAGTTTCACCCACAACCGAATCGACGAATATTTCTGTTGCGAGTTTCTAACTGGCCCACGGGGCCTCAAACAAATGCGGCGCGCAAAAGGTTCGCAGACGCAGGCGGTGTCGAAGTTCGCGTGGCACCGCACGATCTTAGGGTTTTCTCCGCTTTGATGGAACTACTAAACTCTTCGCCAACCGGCTGGGAGAAGTGGCTCCTGGCCGAGCGCCCGGCCAGCCGAACTGGCATGTTTCGCGATACGCTCAGCGCCGCTCTGCCTACTTCCGAGTGAGTCGCAACTGCCCTTTGTCGACACTGACACCGTTAGCGCGATATCCTCCAGAAGAGATCGCTTTTCCCATTGAGTTTTGCACCGAGTGCCAATACTGAGGGTATCTGCGCGCCGAAGGGGCCAACTCGAAATCTAGAATCCGCTCAATCTCATCGAATGTCGCAAGGAATGAGTCACTGGACTGTTGTAGCAACCATTCCGTCAGAGGCTGATACTTGCTGGTTCGGGCTCCGGGAAGATCATCAGTCGGATCGGCTCTCGCGGTGCCGAGGATCGTCACGACCTCCGGTGGTATCTGAAAACCAGAGGTTCGCACATCGTCGGGGTAAAGCGACGTAAGCATTGGCAAAACCGTGGATGCAAGGATGCCCTCGTGCTGTAAATCTGTAGTAATTCGATTGACCGGGCGGGTAAATCCGCGCAGCATACGAGTCTCGTCGTATCCGCATAAGTTATATACTGCCTCCCGGCTGATAGCTCCGCCCAATCCTGCGGCTTCGCGG
>JAVHVY010000051.1:0-10212 GCA_032160305.1 Actinoplanes sp. | reverse complement strand
AGCGTCGCCGGCGACCGCCCGGGGCAGGCCGAAGACTGCCATGCCCGGCTGGTACGGCGCGTAGCCGAGCAACTGCTCCCCGCCCGGCAGCGCCGCGATCGTCTCCCGGGCCAGATACGGCGTCCCCGTGTCGAGCAGGCGCCGGCCCATCTGCTCGACCACCAGCACCTCGTCCTGCGCCCGATCGGTACGCCCCCCGGCCCGCTGCACCGCCTCGACGATCAGCGGCAGCAGCGCGGCCCCGGCCCAGGCGACCCAGGTCAGCCCAGCCCGGCCGGCCGTCCCGGCGAGCCGGCCGACCGTCCCCGGGAGATCGGCTGTCCCCGGGCGACAGGCTGTCCGTGGGTGATCGGCTGTCCCGGGGTGATCGGCTGTCCCCGGGTGATTGGCCGGTCCGGTGCGCCGGCGGGTCAGCAGCTGAGCCAGCGCGGCCAGGGCGGCGGCCAGGTACGCCCAGGAGGCGATCAGGCCCCAGCCCCGATGCGGCAGCAGCGTGGACGTCAGCCCGGTGACCAGCGCGAACGCGGCGGACACGGCGTACAGAAAAAGGTCTGACGCCAACCCGTCGGCGGTCCGGTCGACGGTATGGAGCAGTCGGCCGGCGCGGTTGATCACGCGGGCAAGTGTGGCAGAGACGACCTGCCGTGACCCGGCGCTCGGCGGCGCGGCATCCGGACGACGGAACCGGCCTCGTGCAGGGCGGTCGCCAGCACACCGGGCCGGCCGGCCGAGCCGCGCTGCAAGGTGGCGAGGAACCGGCCGGAACGCATCGGCCGGGCGAAGAGATGGCCCTGGCCGGCGACGCAGCCGAGGTTGAACAGTGCCTGGCGTTGCGGCTCGCTCTCCACCCCCTCCGCGACGACCGTCAGGTGCAGGCTGCGGCCCAGATCGACGGTGGACCGGATCACCGCCGCGGCCTCCGATGACGTCTCGACCGCTAGGACGAACTCGCGGTCGATCTTCAGCTCGTGCACGGGCAGCCGCGACAGCACCGACAGCGACGACACGCCGGTGCCGAACGAGTCCAGCGCCAGCCGGACGCCGGCGTCGCTGAGCCGGCCCAGGGTCCGCTCGACCACGTCGAGCTGGCTGATCGTCAGGGTCTCGGCCAGTTCGAGCACCAGCCGGTCGGGGGAGACCGCGTGCCGGGTCAGCCGATCCAGCACCGCCTGCGGGAATTGCGGGTCGAGCAGGCTGCGGGGCGACACGTTGACCGCGACCGGGAGGTCGAAGCCGGCCTCGTGCCAGGTCTCGAGCGCGGCGAGCGACTGGTCGAGCACCGCGCCGGCGAAGGCGGCCAACTGACCGGAGCGTTCCACCGTTTCGAGGAACTGCATCGGCGTCAGATTGCCGTGCTGCGGGTGCTGCCAGCCGGCCAGGGCCTCGGCCGAGACCACCTCCCCGGTGCCCAGGTCGACGATCGGCTGGAAGTCGACCACGAACTCCTGGTTGTCGAGCGCGCGGCGCAGATCGGTGCCGAGGGTGAGCCGGCCGACATCGGCCGTGTCCCGGGCGTGTGCGTAGTTGGCGGTCCGGGTTCCCGAGCGTTTCGCCTGGTACATGGCCACGTCGGCGCGGCGCATCAGCTCCTCGATGCCGCCGCTGCCGGGGGCCAGCGCGATCCCGCCCGCCGCCTCGACGGTGAGTTGCATGCCGTCGACCTCGATGCTGCGGTCGAGCGCGGCGAGCATCGCTTCGGCCCGGTGACTGGCCATCGCCGGGGTCGGCAGCTTGGTCATCAGGACGGCGAATTCGTCGCCGCCGAGCCGGGCCACCAGGTCGTCGCTGGAACCGGCGGTCTGCCGCAGGCGCCGGGCCACCTCGCGGAGCACTTCGTCGCCGGCCGCGTGCCCGAGCGTGTCGTTGACCTCTTTGAAGTGGTTCAGGTCGATCAGCAGCAGGGCCAGGATGCCGTCGTTCGTCCGGGTGGAGAACAGGCCGCCGGCGATCTCGTAGAGCTTGCGACGGTTGGCCAGGCCGGTCAGCGGGTCGTGGGTGGCCGCGTAGGCGTTCTCCGTCGAGATGCGTTCCAGCTCCGCGTACGCCTGGGCGTTGCGGATGGCGGTGCACAGAGCGGAGGCGAACGTCTTGAACTTGTACTGTTCGAACTCGGTCAGGTTGACCTGGCCGCCGATGCGCAGCCTGAGCACGCCGAGGCGCTGACTGCCGTCGTGCGTGACCAGCTCGTTCACGGCATCGTCGGTGGGCCGGTCGGTGGCCGTGCTGGCCGGGCCGTCGTAGCTGACCGTCTCGCTGCCGGCCCGGACGATCCGGTCGGTACCCGCGGCGGACAGGTCGATCTCGGCTTCGTCGGCGGAGAAGATCTGCGCGGCCCGGGTCGCCGCGGAGTGCAGCACCTCGGTCAGGTCGACCGCGTTCAGCTCGTCGGTGGTCTTGGCGAGGCGCTGCCAGGAGCTGCGTTCCTCGCGGGTGCTGACCCGGCGCGAATGCCAGAGGTGGATGCACGCGACCAGCAGTGGCACGACCGCTAGGAGCAGGATGTCCCCGTACGAGATGATGGCGAGCGCCAGCACGATGGTGGCCATCCGGACCAGTTGCCCGACCAGCTTGACGTCCCAGTTCAGGGCGGCCACCCGGCGGATCGTGGAGCCCGAGGCGACGGCGATCACCGGCCAGAACGCGAACAGGTCGACGATCGACATCCCGCAGTAGGCGGTCACGATCGCGAGCAGGGGGAACGATGGGCGGCCCAGGTCCGGCTGCACGCCCCAGGCGGCGAAGATCAGCGCGGCCGTGGACGCGATCAGCACGTCCTTGGCGACGGCGAAGGCCGCTTTCTGCGGCGTCGTGCGGGTGATGACCTTGATGACGGTCATGCTGATCGCCGAGCACAGGATCACCCAGGGCGCCGGCGCGACGATCAGGCCGATCAGTACGGGTGCCTCGCCCCAGTAGACCGCGTCGAGGCTGGACCTGATCCGGACGTAGACCTTGACCCTGTTCGCCACCGCGACGGCGGCGCAGATCAGGGCGAGGACCCAGAGCGGGGGCGGCGGCACCGGATAGGTGATCGCGAACCAGGCGTACCCGCAGGAGCAGCTGAGCGCCAACACGACGACGAGACCGACAAGCAGCCGTAGCCGCCGATCGGTCGCGTCGTCGTTGAAGCTTTTCGCGGAACGCACCTGCACCACCCCGCCGAGCACCTCTGGACTTCCCGGGCTCCAGCGTATTGATGTGCGGGCGTTCGCGCACCGGTCAGATTTCAGCCCCACTCGCTCGTACCGCGCATGAGCTTCTCCCGTCTCAGAACGCTGGGAGCTTCGCGGGCTCCCAGACCCCCTACGTACCGGCCGTGTCGCGACGAGGACGACGGTATGCGAGCGACCGCGAGTTTGGTAGTGATTTGTGTCGCTATGCGCAGAAAGCGAGAATCGATCAGCGTTCTGTTACGCGCAGTCCTGATACCGGAACGCAGAGCAAACCTTGGCCTGAGATAAGTGGATAATCCGAATAGCAGAGGGTGTGCTTTGCTTAACGGAAAGGAATCATGAATCAATATCCACGGTACTTGTAGTTTTCAACGACCGCACCACCACTGAGCAGCGCAGAGATCGATCCGAGATTTGTCGTAGGGGAATTGTGCGTCCCGCCGCGCGAATAAGCTAACCCGGATCCGGGCTACGTTCTATAAACTCCCGTTATGCCCGACGAATCCCTGCTCACTCACGTCGACGAGGCGGGTGCCGCCCGCATGGTTGACGTCTCGGCCAAGGAGGTTAGTGCCCGCCGGGCGGTGGCCGCCGGCCGGGTCGACACGACTCCTCAGGTCGTTGCCCTGCTCCGCGGTGACGGTGTGCCCAAGGGCGATGCACTCGCGGTGGCGAGACTGGCCGGGATCATGGGGGCGAAGAAGACCTCGGAGATCGTGCCCCTCTGTCATCCGCTCGGCCTGCACGGCGTCACCGTCGACTTAGTGATCTTCGACACTGGGGTCCACATAACGGCCACTACGAAGACCGCCGACCGCACCGGCGTCGAGATGGAGGCGCTGACCGCCGTCGCCACCGCCGGTCTCGCCCTGATCGACATGATCAAGGCGGTGGACCCGGCCGCCAGCATCGAGGCTGTCCGGGTGCTGCGCAAAGAGGGCGGCAAGACCGGCGACTGGGTCCGGCCCGAGGACCGCCCGTGAAGGGCCGGGTGATCGTCGCCTCCCACCGCGCCGCCGCCGGGGTCTACGCCGACACGAGCGGCCCGCTGCTGGTTGCCGGGCTGCGCGAGCTCGGCTGCGACGTCGGCGACCCGATCGTGGTACCAGACGGGGCGCCGGTCGCCGACGCCCTGCGCGCCGCCGTCGCCGACGGCGTCGACGTGGTGCTGACCAGCGGGGGCACCGGGGTCACCCCGACCGACCGCACGCCCGAGGCCACCCGGCCGCTGCTCGACTTCGAGATCCCCGGCATCGCCGAGTCGATCCGGGCGTACAGCCGGGAGCAGGTGCCCGCCGCGGCGTTGTCCCGGGGACTGGCCGGGGTGGCCGGGCGCACGCTGGTGGTCAACCTGCCCGGATCCACCGGCGGCGCCCGCGACGGCCTGGCCGTGCTCGGGCCGATCCTGCGGCACACCGTCGAGCAGGTGCACGGCGGCGACCACTGAGCATGGATAGGCTCGTCCGGTGAGCATCGAGTGGGAGAAGGCGCGGGCCTGTGCGTACGAGGCGGGCCGGGCCGCGGCGGGACCGGTCGAACGGGCGCCGCTGCCACTCGCCGACGGGCGGACCCTGGCCGAGCCGCTGCTCGCCCTCACCGACCTGCCCGCGTTCCCGACCTCGAGCATCGACGGCTGGGCCGTCCGCGGCGCCCCGCCCTGGCGGGTGACCGGGCGGATCCTGGCCGGGCACCCCGCCAGCCCGCTCGACGAGGACGGCACGTGTGCGGAGATCGCCACCGGGGCGATGGTCCCGGCCGGCGCGCGGGCGCTGATCCGGGTCGAGGAGTCCACTCGCGACGCCGCCGGCCTGGTCAGCGGTGTGCCCCGGCCGATCCCGGAGTGGCGGCTGCCCGGCGAGGAGGCGCACCGCGGCGAGGAGCTGCTGCCGGCCGGCACCGCGGTCGACCCGGCCGTGATCGGCCTCGCGGCGACCTGCGGCTACGAGAGCGTCGCCGTCCGGGCCGAGCCCCGGGCGGCGGTGCTGATATTCGGCGACGAGCTGCTGACCACCGGTGTGCCGGGCGCCGGCCGGGTGCGGGACTCGCTCGGCCCGCAGGTGCCGGGCTGGTTGCGCCGCTACGGCGCCCGGATCGACCCGGGCGATGTCGCCGGCCCGGTCCAGGACACCCTCGGGGCGCACGTCGCGGCGATCCGGGAGGCCCTCGAGGTCGCCGATCTGGTCTGCACGACCGGCGGCACGATGCACGGCCCGGTCGACCACCTGCACCCGGCACTGGCGGCCCTGAACGCCGAATACGTGGTCAACACGGTCGGCGTGCGGCCCGGATTCCCGATGCTGCTGGCCCGGGTCCCGCTGCCCGACGGCCGGGTCCGCTTCCTGGCCGGCCTGCCGGGGAATCCGCAGTCCGCGGTGATCGCCCTGATCACCCTGGTCGCACCGCTGCTCGCCGGTCTGCAGGGCCGGGAGGTCCCGCCGCTGCCCCAGGTGACGGTGACCGCGTTGGTCCGCGGCCGCGGGCAGGACACCCACCTGGCCCTGGCCGCGCTCGACCAGGACCGGCGGACGGCTACCCCGGTCGCTCACGTCGGCTCGTCGATGCTGCGCGGCCTGTCCAACGCGCACGGTTTCGTCATCGTCCGGCCGGACACCGAGGCAGCGGCCGGTGACCAGGTGCCGTTCCTGCCGCTGCCGCTGTACGCCGGTGAGCGATCATGACCGACTGCACCGAGCGCAGCGAGGGCCGGGAGGGCGTGACACAGGTGGCTCAGTCATGACCGAGCGCACCGAGCGCAGCGAGGGCCGGGAGGGCGTGACACAGGAGGTTCGGTCATGACGGTCGTCCTGGTCGGGATCGGCACCGCCGAGCTGAGCCTGGCGCAGCACGAGAGCGCTGTCGCCGATGTGCGGGCCGGCGCGGTCGTGGCGTTTAAGGGAGTGGTCCGCGATCATGACCACGGCCGCGAGGTGACCCTGCTGGAGTACGAGGGTCATCCCAGCGCCGAGGCGGTGCTCCGCGAGGTCGCGGAGGAGATCGCCGCCGACCCGGCCGTCTACGCGGTGGCCGTTTCGCACCGGGTCGGCGAGTTGAAGGTCGGCGACCTCGCCCTGGTCGCCGCGGTCAGCACGGCCCATCGGGCGGCGGCCTTCGCGGCCTGCGCCCGGCTGGTCGACGAGGCCAAGGCCCGGCTGCCGATCTGGAAGCGGCAGGTCTTCGGCGACGGCACCGAGGAATGGGTCAACTGCCCCTAGGCGCGGGGATGTCCTGCGGCGTCAGCCGGGGAGCCGGCGGGCGGCGGCGGCCGACCGCGCGGCGATCCTCGCCTCCCGCTTGGCTGTCCGCACCGCGCGCTTCATCGAACGCCGCGACCGGCGCACCGCGTGCTCGATCGTGTGCTGGGAGCGGTCCACGGCGTGGCTGGTCCGATAGCCGATGCTCGGCTTGCCCTGGGTGTCGGCCGCGGCGAGCAGCAGACCGCCGAGCAGCCCCAGATTCTTCAGGAACTGTGTCTCGTGCTGGGTGCGATCGGCCCGCGACATCGACCAGAACGGGTGACCGGCCCACGTCGTCGGCACCAAGCCCGCCGCCAGCACTGCCGCGGCCGGCCGGGTCAGCTTGCCGGTGGCCAGCAGCAGCCCGGCGGTCACGTCGGCGGCGGCCTTGACCCGGACCAGCGTACGGGCGTCGGTCGGCAGCCTCGGGTCGATCTTGGCGATCAATGGACCGACCCGGTCGGTCACCCGTTTCGCGGTGGGTACCTTCGCGTCCGGGTCGAGCAGGATCCGGGCCCCGGAGACGACGAAGATCGAAGCGAGCATGGCGCGGGCGGCGGTGCGGACAGGCTTCATAACCTGGTTATACCCGGCCTGGGCCGATCACACCGGTTGGGTCCGAAGGTAGCGGCCGAAATGCGGGACGGTGAAGGCGACGGTGCCGCGTTCGCCGGAATAGATCAGGCCTTTCTTGATCAGTGCGTCCCGGGCCGGGGAGAGGCCGGCCGGGCGGCGGCCGAGCGCCGCGGCGATCTCCGCGGTCGGCACGGCGGCGTCCATGTCGTTCTCGGTCCCGCCGCGCTCCGCCGACTGATGGTCCAGGCTTGGGTGGTGGCTCAGCTGGGCCATCGCGCGCATGTACTCGCGTTCGGCCGGGGTGGCCCGCTCGAAACGCGCGCCGAAGAACCCGACCGCCAGCTCGGCCTCGGCCTCCGGGGCGGCCACCCGCACGTCGGCCGCGGTCACCGGCGACAGCGGCGCGTGATCCCAGGTCGCCTTGCCGTACGCCTGCACGAAATACGGGTATCCGCCGGACTTCTCGTATAGCAGGTCCAGGGCCTTCGGCTCGAACTCGACCTGCTCCCGTGCGGCCGGTGCGCCCAGAGCCAGGTCGGCGGCGATCCGGTCGAGCCGGTCGATCCGCTGATATCGGAACAACCGTTCGGAATAGGACTTGGCCGCCGACAGTGCCGCCGGCAGGTGCGGCAGGCCCGCGCCCACGACGATCAGAGGCGCCCCCAGCTGCGACAGCTCGTGGCAGGCCGCGCACATAGCGGAGACGTCGGCCGGGCCCAGATCCTGCATCTCGTCGATGAACAGGGCGATGCCGGTGCCGACGTCGGTGGCCAGCGAGGCGACGTCGGTGAACAGCTCGACCAGGTCGATCTCGATGTCACCCGAATCGGCCCGGCCCCGCGCCGGCGGCACGTCGATGCCCGGTGACCAGCGGTCCCGCAGCTTGGCGCCGGAGTCGTTGGCCCGCAGCGCGAACGCCTTCAGCACGCCGAGCACCTCGTCGACGCGCTCCGGGTTGCGGTGGTGCGGGGTCAGCTCCCGGATCGCCATGTGCAGGGCGGCCGACATCGGGCGGCGCAGCGACTGATCGGGCCGGGCCTCGATCTTGCCGGTGCCCCAGAGCCGGCCGATCGCCGCCGACCGCAGCGTGTTGAGCAGCACGGTCTTGCCGACACCACGCAGCCCGGTCAGGACGAGGCTACGCTCGGGGCGGCCGCGGGCAACCCGCTCCAGCACCACGTCGAAGGCGTCGAGCTCGCGGTCGCGGCCGGCCAGCTCGGGTGGTCGCTGGCCGGCGCCGGGTGCATACGGATTCCGGACCGGATCCATGCGTAGGACAGTATCGGGCCGTCTAGCGTCAGCGCTAGACCATCGTAGAGGCGTGTCGAGAGTGGTCTACGCTAATCTAGCGAAAACACTAGATACGGCTAGAGCGGCTTAGTTGTCGCGTTCACGCATGCACAGCACGAAGTCGAGGCTGTCCAGGTCGCTGTCGTAGAAGTACCACCTGGTGTAGCCGGGGGCCTTGTTGCACTTCGACTCGGCGTCGGCCTCGCCCGTGGTGCGCCCGTCGACCCGCTTCAGTACCTCATAGGTGCCGCTCGCGCACGGGACGATCTTCATGTCGGGATTGTCGGCGGTGCCCTCGTTACGGACGCACTGCCCCTTGATCACGAAGCGCGCATCCGAACTGCTGCGCGGCGCCGCCTGGCCCGCGGTCGCCGCCGTAGTCGCACTATTCCCGTCCGGATTCGCCGCCGGATCTCCGCGCCCGTTCAGCAACCACGCCGTGGTGCCCAGCCCGCCGCAGATCAGCAAGCCGAGGACGACGACCAGCGAGACTATCGGTGAGTTCCGCTTACGGGGCGGCGGGCCGGCCGGCTGACCCCACGCCGGAGGCGGACCTGACACCGGCTCCGGGCCGTGATAGGTCGGATAGCCGAGCGACGAATCCATCGTCGGTGGCATCGACGTCGGGTGGCCACCCCAGCCGGCCTGCGGATGCACCGGCGGAACGGCCGCGCCGGCCTGCTCGCCCCAGGGGTCGGCAGGCTCCGTGTACGGCTCATCGGAATCCGCTGGGCCTCCGCCCGACCAGGGTGGGCCGGGGTACGGGCCGTTCTTGCTCATCGGAGGTCCTCCTGGCGGGATCGCTGCAGCAACCGTAGCCTGTGGGCCCTCCGCGTTCCCTCCTGGAATCGCGCCGCACCAGGCTGACTACGGCCACAACCCACGCGAATCGGTCCGGGTGTCATCAACACGACCCGAATTCGGCTTCGCCGGCCACTACGGTCCACACTCATGTCGCTACCCGTGGCCATCTGCGCGGCCGTCTTCGGCGGCGCCGTGTGTGCCTTCCTCCCGCGGATCGCCCACCGCCTGGCCGTTCCGGCCGGCGAACCGCTCCGGGCCACCTGCGCGCACTGCTCGGCGGCCTTTCCACCAGGCAAAACCGGATGGGTACGCGCAGGACGGTCCTGTGCCTGCGAGTCAGTCCCGTGGCGCCTGGTCGCGGCCGGTGCGGCTGCCGCGGCTCTGCCCGCGATCACCCTCGGACCCCGTCCGATCGTGCTGGCCGTGCTGCTCGCCATCGGGCCGGGGGTGCTGCTCGCGGCGATCGACCTGCGCTGCCGGCGACTGCCCGACCCGGTCGTCGCGGTGCTGGCCGGGCTGACCGTCCCCGTGCTGGTGACGGTCGCCGGGCCGGGGCAGGTGGTCCGGGCCGGTGCCGGGGCGGGGGTGTGCTTCACCGCGTACACGATGATCGCGATCCTGCCCCGGGCCGGCCTGGGCTTCGGCGACGTGAAGCTGGGCGCCGTGCTCGGTTTCGTCCTGGGTTTCGCCGGCTGGCCGGCGCTGGCCGTGGGCGTGCTGGCGCCGCATCTGATCGCCGGGCCGGTCGCGGTGATCCTGCTGGCCACCCGCCGGATCGGGCGGCACTCGGCGCTGCCCTTCGGCCCGGCGCTGCTGGCCGGCGCCCTGATCGGGGTGTGTACGTAGGGTCTGTTTCATAAGTCCTGGCGGGCCTGCGGCGGGCCCAGACGACGACCGGCGGCGTTGGAGCTTCACCCGGATACAACACCGGTATCCGGGCAAACCTCCGCCTTGCCGGACGCCGCCTGGACTCCGCCTCGGCTCCACCGAGACTTATGAAACAGACCCCTAGCTTGTCGTTTAACCGTTTCGGGTTCTCCGTTCGGCGATGGTTAGGTCCCTTTTGTTGGTTTTGCCGACGTCGGGGTGGGGTGCTCGGCGATGGTTTTTGGAGCCTCGGGGTCGTCCGGGACCAG
>JAVHVY010000023.1:0-26696 GCA_032160305.1 Actinoplanes sp. | reverse complement strand
CTGGTCCGCCGTGTACGGGGCCACCTCCGGCGATCAGACCGTCGGCTTGGCATAGCGGTCGTCCTCGCCGGGCCGGCGCGTGGGGTCGACCACGACGGCAAGCCTCACCAGGCCCGGAAAGCATCATGTCACGGCTCCGCCGGGAGGCTGCCGCACACGTGGTCAAGATCCGAATTTCGTCTCAGGTGCTCTGCCAGAAGTGCTCAAGCAGAGCGGACGCCATCCGATGAAGGCAGCAACGAGTTCGATCCCATCCACCGAATGGAAGACCGGAAATGGGCAAGCGACGAAGGCCACGCGCACGCACGGCTGTCGGTGCGTTGATCGCAGCCCTTGTGGCCAGCAGCACGACGATCTTCGTCGCCTCCTACTCCGCGTTCACCGCCACCGCCAGCAACGCGTCGGACGCTTTCTCGGTCGGCTCGGTCGTGCTCGTCGACGATGACACCAATTCCTCGATGTTCACCACCGCGGCGCCGGGCACCGGACAGGTCAGTGCGGCCGGCCTCAAGCCCGGTCAGTTCGTGCAGAACTGCATCAGGGTCACCTACTCCGGATCGCTGCCCGCCACGGTGAAGATGTACGCCACCGCGATCTCCGATGTGAACGGTTCCGGCGGAACCGGTACCGTGAGTTACCTGCACACCAAGATCGAGGAGGGGACCGCGGGCGCGTTCGGCTGCACCGGCTTCGCCGGCGCCACGACGATCTGGGACACCACGACGCACGGGGGCGTCGCCTCCGACCTGCTCGGCGTCTTCCCCATCACGTACGCCACGGGTCCTTCCTCGGCGCTCGCCTCCTGGACCAACACCGCATTCCGCGTCTACCGATTCACCATGACACTCGACCCCGCGACGCCGGACACGTCGCAGGGTGCCAGTGCCACGGCCACCTTCAACTGGCAGGCCCAGAACAGCTGACCGCGGACAGCGCCGGTCGGCATATATCGGACAGCAAGAGGGGGTGGCACGTGACGGCACGTGTCGCCACCCTCCTGCGGCTCGGAACCCAGGTCATCCTTCTCAGCCTGTGCTCGTCCATCTTCTGGGCGCTCGCCCCTACCCTGGCCGGCCTACATTCACACGTCATCATGTCGGGTTCGATGGTGCCTGAGGTACGGCCCGGGGACGTGATCGTCACGATGTCGGTCGGTGCCGACCGGCTGCACCCAGGCATGGTGATGTCGTTCACAGATCCGGCGGACCCTGCGCGCAACATCGTTCACCGCCTGCTCCGGCGGCATCCCGACGGCACGCTGGAGACCCGCGGCGACGCCAACGCTCAGGCGGACAGTACGCCCGTGCCCGTGGCGTCGGTCGACGGTGTGGGTGTTCTGCGGGTCCCGTTCGTCGGGTTGCCGGCGTACTGGGCCCGGACCGCCCAGTACGTGCCGCTCGGCGTCAGCGGCGTGCTGCTGTTCCTGCTGATCGCCCTGGCCACAAATGGGATGACGGCGTCGACCAGCCTGGCCCGGCACTGCTGGGGCCCTCGCCACGCGGCCACGGTCGAGTCGGCTCTTGACCCGGGCTTAGCGGTCAGCTGAGGTCGTGGTCGGCAGGGCCGGTGTTGAGGACCCAGGCGAGCGGCATCGTCGCCCGAACGGCGTACTGGTCGCCGTCGAGGCGGTACATGGTTACCGTCTGGGCAGGGTCCTGGTCGACCGTCCAGTACTGCGGGAGCCCGGCCGCCGCATACTCGTTGCGCTTCGTGACAGTGTCCACGCCTTCGGAACCCGGTGAGATGATCTCGGCGACCAGGAGAACGTCGTCGACCGGCAGCCAGACCCCGTCGGCCTGGGCTTTGCTCCACACGACCAGGTCGGGGATCCGGCCACCGAATGTCCCGTCGCGACCGGAGATGCGCAGCCCGACCGCCTGAGCGATCCGCTCCGCCGAGACACCGGCTGCGGCGAGCCACACCATGAGCCGGGTCGCGATGATCGCATGTGCGTACCCCAGGGGCGGCATGATCGAGAGCACTCCCTCGGGGCTGATCTCGTAGCGGTGGCGTTCATCTGCGGCCATCATTGCCGTGAGATCGTCGAGCGTGACGACCGGTGGCATGTACCTGCCGACAGCCTCTGAACTCATACCCGCAGCGTACCGGGTATCCGGCAGACCGGGTCGACCGCCGCGTCGCCGACAGCGTGCGATCAGCTCGTCAGGATCAGGTAGAGCCAGCCCAGCAGGATCAGGGCCAGGATGGTCGCCAGGACCCAGGTCGGGACCTTATGGTCGCCGTCACGGCTGCGGCGGATCTCGGCCCGGAGGCGTTCGCGTCTACGGTTGACCCGGCCCCAGCGGACGTCCTGCGCGGAGCGTTCCGGGTCGGGCTGGTCGGGTGAGGTCATCGCCCGACCAGCCTAAAGCGTCGTCACATGCTGGCGATCAGACGCTCCACCCGCTCGTCGTACGCCCGGAACGGGTCCTTGCAGAGCACCGTGCGCTGGGCCTGATCGTTGAGCTTGAGATGCACCCAGTCGACGGTGAAGTCGCGGCGCTTCTCCTGGGCGTGCCGGATGAACTCGCCGCGCAGCCGCGCACGCGTGGTCTGCGGCGGGGTCTCCTTCGCCTCGAAGATCTCGAGGTCGTTGGAGATCCGGTCGACCTGCTTACGCTTCTCCATCAGCGCGTAGAGGCCACGGCCCCGGCGCACGTCGTGGTACGCCAGGTCGAGCTGCGCGATCCGCGGGTGGCTCATCGGGATCTCGTGCTTGGCCGAATAGCGATCGATCAGCTTGAGCTTCGACACCCAGTCGATCTCGCGGGCGATCGGGTCGAGATTCTCGGTCTCGACCGCGTTGAGGACGCGGCCCCACAGTTCGACGACCCGCTTGGCGATCTGGTCGCCGCCGCGGCGCTCGACGAACTCGGTCGCCTTGGCGAGGTACTCCTGCTGGATCTCCAGCGCGCTGACCTCCTTGTTGTTGGCCAGGCGGATCTTGCGGCGGCCGGTGGTGTCGTGGCTGACCTCGCGGATCGCCCGGATCGGGTTCTCCAGGGTCAGATCGCGCATCACCACGCCCGCCTCGATCATCCGCAGCACGATGTCGGCGGTGCCGACCTTGAGCAGCGTGGTGACCTCGTTCATGTTCGAGTCGCCGACGATGACGTGCAGCCGGCGGTAGCGTTCCGCGTCGGCGTGCGGCTCGTCGCGGGTGTTGATGATCGGGCGGCTCCGGGTGGTGGCGCTGGAGACGCCCTCCCAGATGTGCTCGGCGCGCTGGGACAGGCAGAACACCGCACCGCGCGGCGTCTGCAGCACCTTGCCCGCGCCGCAGATGAGCTGCCGGGTGACGAGGAACGGGATGAGGACGTCGGCGAGCCGGCCGAACTCGCCGTGCCGGCTCACGAGGTAGTTCTCGTGGCAGCCGTACGAGTTGCCGGCCGAGTCGGTGTTGTTCTTGAAGAGGTATATCTCCCCAGCTATCCCCTCGTCGTGCAGTCGTTTCTCGGCGTCGACGAGCAGGCCTTCGAGAATCCGTTCACCCGCGCGGTCGTGGGCGTCCAGGTCGGTGACCGAGTCACACTCGGGCGTCGCATACTCAGGATGGGAGCCGACGTCCAGGTAGAGCCGGGCTCCGTTGCGGAGGAAAACGTTGCTGCTGCGTCCCCAGGACACCACTCGGCGGAACAGGTAGCGGGCCACCTCGTCAGGCGACAGCCGCCGCTGCCCCCGATAGGTGCACGTGACTCCGTACTCGGTTTCGAGGCCGAAAATTCGCCGTTCCATGGCGAAACACTATCCGTCCCGGGGCCGTGAATGGCAGTCACAACCCGGCGTTTCACCGACGCACCGCGTACGGAGCCGCCGTTCTGCCCGCCGCAAGCTCTCCACCTGCGGTGGAGCCCCGTGGCGTGATGTGCCGGAATGCTACGGATCCTGGGTAGCCGTGCACGCGTTGTTCCGTCGTTGGCAGCGTGCTGCGACGTGGCTGTAACCGACTTCGATACCCGCCCCAGCGGCCGCACGTCGCGGGTGTCTCGTCACCCGCTGATCACTCATATTGCACGGTCACGACCCGATGGGGTCTGTGTAGGAAGCAGGAGGACCGGGAGCGGGAGAACGGCGATGTTGCGACGGCTGGGCACGTACCGAACCAGGCGCGCCGCTGTCGTGGTGGTGCTCCTGGTCGTCGGCCTACTGGCGCAAAACCAGTCATATTCTAATTTTTCCGCCGAAAGCATCGTAAGTATGAGCATGTCCAGTGCGGCGAGCTTCTCCACTGGCGCCCTGTATCGATGGGGTATCAACACCACTCCGGCGCCTAGCCCGAGCCAGGTTGGCTCCAGCACGAACTGGACCCAGATCTCTGCCAGCAAGGAGAGCACCTGTGGGGTACACGACGACGGGTCTCTGTGGTGCTGGGGCGGCAACGTCTACGGGTTGATGGGAACTCCCGACGACGACATTCACCAACAGACCCAGATCGGCGCCGCTACCTGGTCGACGATCACCCTGGGCCTGAACTACGCCTGCGGGATTCAGACAAACGGGACGCTCTGGTGCTGGGGGGTGAACGCCTCTGGGCAGCTTGGGCAGGGCGACACCACCGACCGCTACACCCCCACCCAGGTGGGCGTCGCCAGCACCTGGACGCGGGTGACCGCCGGCGAGTCCGTTGCGGCGACGACCTGCGCGTTCAACAGCGGAACGATCTGGTGCTGGGGCGACAACGCGCGCAGCCAACTCGGGCAGGGCGACACCACCCCACGGACCAGCCCGATCCAGGTCGGCGTCGGTACGACGTGGACGAGCGTGGCCTCGACTTGGGCGCACGTGTGCGGTGTTCAGTCCAACGGCACGCTGTGGTGTTGGGGATACGGCGCATTCGGGCAACTGGGGCACGGCGGCACGGGTACCAAGACCACCCCGAACCAGGTCGGTGTGGCGACCACCTGGCGCACCGTGGCGGTCGGCCGGGACTTCACCTGCGCAGAGCAGACCAACAACACGCTGTGGTGCTGGGGTAGGAACAGCGAGGGTCAGCTCGGGCTCAACGACACCACCCAGCGCAACAGTCCGACCCAGGTCGGTGCCCTCACCAGCTGGAGCAGCATCACCGCCGGCGGCTACCTGGCGTGCGCCACGCGCGCCGACTCGTCGGCATGGTGCTGGGGACTCAACGACAAGGGCCAACTCGGCCTCGGCGACTACGCCAGCCGGTCCGCCCCCACCCAGGTCGGCGTCGCGACCTGGTCGACGGTGAACGCGACGATCTACGTCACCTGCGGCGTCCGCCCGACCGGCAGCCTGTGGTGCTGGGGTGCCAACGACAGCGGCCAAGCCGGCAGTGCGTCGCTCACGCCGACCCAGGTGGGCGGCGCCAGCACCTGGAAGGCGGTCGCGGCCGGGCGCATGCACGTGTGCGGCATCCAGAGCGACGGAACCCTGTGGTGCACCGACCTCAACGACAACGGGCAGCTCGGCGTAGGCGACACCAGTGGCCGCACCAGCATGACCCAGGTCGGTGTGGCCACCACCTGGAACTCCCTGGCCAGCGGCAAGGCCTTCGTGTGCGCCATCCGCGCCGACGGCACGATGTGGTGCTGGGGCGACAACTCCGCGGGGCAACTCGGTCAGGGCAACACCACCAGCCAGTCCGCACCCGTACAGGTCGGCGTCGCCACGAACTGGGGCACGGTTATCGGCGGCAGCTCGTTCGCCTGCGGCGTCCGGACCGACGGCACGATGTGGTGCTGGGGTGACAACTCGGCCGGGCAGCTCGGCCAGGGCAACACGACCGCGCAGACCTCACCGATCCAGGTCGGCCTCGGCACCACGTGGAGCGCCCTGTCCGCCAGCTTCAGCAGCATCTGCGCCACCCGTACCGACGGCACTCTGTGGTGCTGGGGCGACAACTCCGCCGGCCAGTCTGGCCAGGGCGACCTGGTCAGCCGCCTTGCGCCGACGCAGGTCGGCGTGGCGACGACCTGGACGGCCGTCGGCACCGGGAAGTCCAGTACCTGCGCCACCCGTACCGACGGCACCCTGTGGTGTTGGGGCAACAACACCTATGGTCAGCTCGGCAAAGGCGACCGGACAGATCAGTCGACGCCGGTGCAGGTCGGATCCGGAACAACCTGGACCAGAGGCGTTTTCGCCGGCCGGGCTCAGTACTGCGCCATCCGTAACGACCGAAGCGCCTGGTGCTGGGGTGACAACAGCTCCGGCCATCTCGGGCTCGGTGACTCCACCGACCGCCTCAGCCCCACCGTCGTTCCCAACCTCGTGACGCAGAATCTCACTAGCGGGCGCTACACCTTCTACGCCGTGCAGTGACGCCTCGATTTCGTGTCGGCGACGTCGCGGACGCGACCGTGGTCGACACGGTCGTCGGCGGTCACGACGCGATCGTGCACTTCGCGGCGAAGTCACCGTAGTGACGCCCGCTGATCACCGACTAGTCAGCGATCGCTAGGAGCCGTCCCCGTTGACCTCGTCGGCTGGCTCGGCGCCCTCCAGGTCGGCCGAGGCCGCCGATACCGTCGGCTTGTCCTCGGCCGGGGCCGGTGGCGCCGCGTCCCCCGCCTCGCCGATCTCCTTCTCCGGCACGTCCGCGCCGCCGCCGAGCAGGGTGATCAGCGCCGCGCCGGTGATCCGGCGGAAGGCCCGGCCCTTGCGCTGGCGGTCCAGCACCGCCACTTCGAGCTGGGACGCGCCCAGCTCGCGCTTGGTGCCGTTCTCCCCGCCGACGCTGCCCAGCGCGTCGACCGCCACGGCGAGGGCCGTGGCCAGGTCGGCGGCGCCGTCGTGGCGCTCCTTGAGCACATTGGAGATGGCCTCGGACTGCCCGCCCATCGCCATGAAGCCGGGCTCGTCCATCACCGAGCCGTCGTAGGTGATCCGGTAGAGCTCGTCGGCCTCGGCGGACGCGCCCACCTGGGCCACGCAGATCTCCACCTCGTACGGCTTCTGGGTTTCGGTGAAGATCGCGCCGAGGGTCTGGGTGTACGCGTTGGCCAGGCCACGGCCGGTCACGTCCCGGCGGTCGTAGCTGTAGCCGTTGAGGTCGGCCATCCGTACGCCGGCGCGGCGCAGATTCTCGAACTCGTTGTAACGGCCGACGGCGGCGAAGCCGATCTTGTCGTAGAGCTCGCTGATCTTGCGCAGCGAGGTCAGATTCTCGGCGACCAGCAGGATGCCGCCCTCGTAGGTGAGCACCACGGCGGAGCGGCCGCGGGCGATGCCCTTGCGGGCGTACTCCGAGCGGTCGCGCTGGACCTGCTCGGGTGAGGCGTAGAACTGCATGGCCACGGGTGGCTACTCCTTCGATGACCGGATGGCGGGGTGGGGTGCGGGCGGCCGGGGGCGGGTCAGCCGCCCGGATTCTCCATCCGTCCGGCGACCACGGCCTCCGCCACAGTGTTGATCTCGGCCTCGGTCAGCCGGTGCGTACTGTCCGCCGTCGCGGTCATCACCACCGGGAAGATCTTGCGGCTCAGATCGGGGCCGCCGGTGGCGGTGTCGTCGTCGGCGGCGTCGTAGAGCGCCTCGACGGCGAGCCGGATCGCATCGGCTGTGCTGACCCCGGTGCGGTACTTCTTCTTCAGCGCCGACTTGGCGAACAGCGAACCGGAGCCGATCGCGTCGTAGCCGGTCTCCTCGTACATGCCGCCGGCGACGTCGTAGCTGAAGATCCGGCCGACCTTGCCCGGACCGCCGGGCGACAGGTCGAAGCCGGCGAACAGCGGCACCACGGCCAGGCCCTGCATGGCCGCGCCCAGGTTGCCGCGGACCATCGCGGCCAGCCGGTTGGCCTTACCGTCAAGGGACAGCATCGTGCCCTCGATCTTCTCGTAGTGCTCCAGCTCGACCTGGAACAGCCGCATCAGCTCGATGCCGATGCCGGCCGTGCCGGCGATGCCGATCAGCGAATACGCGTCGGCGGGGTGCACCTTTTCGATGTCGCGGCTGGCGATCAGGTTGCCCATGGTCGCGCGCCGATCGCCGGCCATCACGACGCCCTCGGCGGTGGCGATGGCGACGATCGTGGTCGCGTGCGGGGCGATGTCGGCCGACAGCCCCGGGGGTAGCGGCCGGCGACCCGGCAGCAGCTCGGGAGCTGCCTGGATCAGGAACTGCGTGAAGGAGGACGTCCCCGCGTTGGTGAACACATCTGGAAGACGCCCGGATGGATCAAAACCCACTGCCACGTGGTTCCTTTCAGGTACGTGTACGCACCGGCGAGGAGCTTCGGATCGTCCTTGAACTGTCCGAGGCCGCCGTTGCAGTTAAAGCACAATATCCCCGCGCACCCACCCGGTGCGATGATCGTGATCAACATGTTGGGGGCAGTAGTAGGCCACGCCGTCGACCCGCCGGCGATTGGCGTAGAACCCAGTGAGCGGCAGTCGTCGCTCACATTGAGGACACTGCTTGCCGTCCGATTCCGTTGGATCGGACATTTGGTTCACTGACCGCCTTTTTGGACGTAGCCCCTCACGAATTCCTCTGCGTTCTCCTCCAGCACGGAGTCGATCTCGTCGAGCAGATCGTCGACGTCTTCCGTGATCTCGGCGAGCCGCTCGACGACCTCCGGGTTGACCTCGGTGGTGACGTCCTCGACCTCTTCGTCGCGCTTGCCCTTGCCGGACTGCGACTGACCGCCAGTGTCTCTGGTTGCCATCGGTGTCCCCCTTCATCGCGCCGAATGCGTCCGACCGCCGTTGGCCCTTGCATCGGGTGTGGCCTTCAACATCGGGTTGGTCAAAACCTACCTCGCGGGTACGACGAAAACGGCGGTGGCACCGGGTGTTTCTCCGCCGGCGGAAGGCGTCAGCGGCTGGTGATCACCTCGAGTAGATCCTTCGCGCTCGGGCACCGGTCGAAAAGGGCGCCCACGTGCTTCTTGGTGCCTCGTTCGGGCTCCATCATCGGGACCCGCACGAGCGACTCGCGGCCCACGTCGAAGATGACCGAATCCCAGCTCGCCGCGACCACTTCGGACGCGTACTGGGCCAGGCAGCGGCCGCGGAAATAGGCCCGGGTGTCCTCCGGCGGCTCGTACATCGCGTTCTCCGACTCGGCCGGCTCCAGCAGCGTCTTCATCGAGCCACGGGCGACCAGCCGGTGGTACAGGCCCTTCTCCGGGCGCACATCGGCGTACTGCAGGTCGACCAGCTGCAGCTTGGGGGAATTCCAGCTCAGGCTCTCCCGCTCGCGGTAGCCCTCGAGGATCTTCAGCTTGGCCACCCAGTCCAGTTCGTCGGCCAGTTTCATCGGGTCGTCGCCGAGCTGGGTCAGGATGCCCTCCCAGCGGTCGAGCACGTCGGCGGTCTGGGTGTCCATGTCCGAGCCGTAGCGCTTGTCGCAGAACGCCCGGGCCCGCTCGTAGTACGCCCACTGCAGGTCCAGCGCGGTGAGCCGGCGGCCGTCGCGCAGCCGCATCAGGTGCGTGAGCGTCGGGTCGTGGCTGACCGCCTTCAGCTCCGAAACCGGGTCGGCGATGCCGAGATCGCCGGTGAAGACCTTCTCCTCGATCATCGCGAGCACCAGCGCGCTGGTGCCCATCTTCAGGTAGGTCGCGGTCTCGGAGAGGTTCGCGTCGCCGATGATCACGTGCAGCCGGCGGTATTTGTCCGCGTCCGAGTGCGGCTCGTCGCGGGTGTTGATGATCGGGCGCTTCAGAGTGGTCTCCAGGCCGACCTCGACCTCGAAGAAGTCGGCGCGCGAGGAGAGCTGGAACCCGGAGCCGGAACCGTCCTGGCCGATGCCGACCCGGCCGACGCCGCAGAACAGTTGCCGGGTGACGAAGAACGGCGTCAGGTGCGCCACGATATCGGCGAAGGGCGTCTGCCGACGCATCAGGTAGTTCTCGTGCGAGCCGTACGACGCGCCCTTGTTGTCGGTGTTGTTCTTGTAGAGCTGGATGCGGTGGGCGCCCGGGATGGTCGCCGCGCGCCGCGACGCCTCGGCCATCACCCGCTCGCCGGCCTTGTCCCAGCGCACGATGTCCATCGGGTTCGTGCACTCGGGGGTGCTGAACTCGGGATGGGCGTGGTCGACGTAGAGGCGTGCTCCGTTGGTCAGTATCACGTTCGCCAGGCCGAGATCCTCGTCGGCGAGCGCGTCCGCCGGGTCGTAGGCGGCGCCGGAGTAGGTGAAACCGCGCGCGTCCCGCAGCGGCGACTCCTCCTCGTAGTCCCAGCGGGCTCGAGGGCCACGGTTCAGCTCCGGGCGCGCTCCGTAGGCGTTGACCACTTGGGACGAGGTCACCATCGGGTTGGCGCCGGGCTGCCCGGGCACCGAAATGCCGTACTCGACCTCGGTACCCATGATCCTGCGTACGCTCATTCCGTTACTCCACCCGCCAGCTCGAGACCGTTGCCCTTACATCGAGCCTAGACGCTCCCGTCGGCGTTATCGCCTCTGGCCGTGGGCGGTACGGCACGCTGGGTGGCCACGGTGATCGTCCGGGCGGCCAGGATCCGCCGCCCGAGAGCCTGCGCCGGCAGCTCCACCCAGCGGTGCGACAGCGTCGCGCAACCGACGGCGAGCAGCAGGAAGGCCACGCCGGCGGCGAGCCGGACCGGTGCCGGTCGGGCGCCCAGATCCGGGATCAGCCGGGTCACCTGGCCGAGGACGACCACATGCAGCAGATACAACGAGTAGCTGATCACGCCAAGCCAGGTCAGGACTTTCGGCACGTCGCGCCCGCGCAGCGCGAAGGCCGCCGCGAAGGTCACCGCGACCGCGCCGAGGGTGGTCGCGGTGACCGCGCCGCCGGCGTACGCGGCGTGGGCGACGACCAGGCAGCCGAGCACCACGGACAGGGTCAGTGTGGCGGCCCGGCGGCCCAGCTGGCGGTGCTCCGCCCGGTAGACGACCGTGCCGGCGAACATGACGGCCAGCAGCTGCACGCCCTGCCACGACCCGGCGACCGTGCTCTGCGCGGTGGCGTGCGCATCGACCGCCGGGAGCAGGACGAACAACACCCCGAGCAGCCCGGCCGACCGCCGCCGGCCGGTCAGCCCGGCGGTGATCGCGGCCACCAGCAGGACCAGCAGCAGCACCGCCGCCGCCGTGCGATGCGCGGCGAACAGGCCGTCGGGCAGCCGCGGTCCGGCCAGCCCGAGCAGCGCCAGCCCGCACGCCCACCAGCCGCTGTGGCGGTGCCGGCGCACCGCGAACAGGCCGGCGACGATCAGATAGAACGTCATTTCGTACGCGAGGGTCCAGAAGACCCGGACCAGACCGCGGACGCCGAGCAGATCGGTGAGCATCCCGGCGTGCGCCAGCACGCCGGTGACCGGATCGGCGCGCAGCGCGGCCGGCAGTGTGACCAGCCCGGCCAGGGTTAGCACGCCGATTAGCGCGACGGTGGCCAGGTAGGCCGGATAGATCCGGAACAGCCGGCCCACCCAGAAGCGGCGCAGCGAACCGTGCCGTTCCAGCGACATCGGAATGACGTAGCCGCTGACCAGGAAGAACAGCAGCACGCCGTACCTGCCGACGTCGACATGCCGGAAGATCGCCAGATGCCGGCCGGAGCCGATCACGTGCGGGCTGAGGTGGAACAGGACGACGCTCAGGGCGGCGAAGCCGCGCAGCGCGTCGAGCCAGCCGAGCCGGGGCGGGGCCACAGCCACCTGCTCGGCGGCCGGGGTCGAGGTCTGCGAGCGCACGCCCGGTGCAACGACGAACACGGGCGAGGCGACGCTGGTGCGTCCCCTCGCCCGCGGGCGTCAGATCCTTGCTACAGGTACTGACCGGTGTTGCTGGCGGTCTCGATCGAACGGCCGGCCTCGGCGCCCTTGCCCCCGGAGACGAGCGTGCGGATGTAGACGATCCGCTCGCCCTTCTTGCCGGAGATGCGGGCCCAGTCGTCGGGGTTCGTCGTGTTCGGCAGATCCTCGTTCTCCCGGAACTCGTCGACGCACGAGTCCAGCAGGTGCTGGAGCCGCAGGCCTTTCTTGCCCGAGGTGAGGAACTCCTTGATGGCCATCTTCTTGCCGCGGTCGACGATGTTCTGGATCATCGCGCCGGAGTTGAAGTCCTTGAAGTAAAGAACCTCTTTGTCACCGTTGGCGTAGGTGACCTCCAGGAAGCGGTTCTCCTCGGACTCCGTGTACATCCGCAGCACGACCGCCTCGATCATGGCCGCGACCGTGACGTCGCGGTCACCGCCGTGCTCGGTGAGGTCGTCCGTGCTCAGCGGCAGGCCGCTGAGGATGTACTTGGCGAAGATGTCCTTGGCCGCCTCGGCGTCCGGCCGCTCGATCTTGATCTTCACATCGAGCCGGCCGGGGCGCAGGATCGCCGGGTCGATCATGTCTTCCCGGTTGGAGGCGCCGATCACGATGACGTTCTCGAGGCCCTCGACACCGTCGATCTCGCTGAGCAGCTGCGGGACGATGGTGTTTTCGACATCGGAGGAGACGCCGGAGCCCCGGGTCCGGAAGATCGAGTCCATCTCGTCGAAGAACACGATGACCGGAGTGCCCTCGCTGGCCTTCTCGCGAGCACGCTGGAAGACCAGGCGGATGTGCCGCTCGGTCTCACCCACGTACTTGTTGAGCAGCTCGGGACCCTTGATGTTGAGGAAGTAGCTGGTGTGCTTCTCATCCCCGCGGCGCTCGGCGATCTTCTTCGCCAGGGAATTCGCGACCGCCTTGGCGATCAGGGTCTTGCCACAGCCGGGCGGGCCGTAGAGCAGGATGCCCTTCGGCGGGCGCAGCTGGTGCTCCCGGAAGAGATCGGCGTGCAGGAACGGCAGCTCCACCGCGTCGCGGATCTGTTCGATCTGCGAGTGCAGCCCACCGATGTCGCTGTAGTCGACGTCCGGCACCTCTTCGAGGACGAGTTCCTCGACCTCGCTCTTCGGAATCCGCTCGTACGCATACGCCGAGCGGGGCTCGATCATGAGCGAGTCGCCCGCCCGCAGTTTCGACACCTGCAGCGAGTCGGCCAGGTGGACGATCCGCTCCTCGTCGGCGTGCGAGATCACCAGCGCCCGGTCACCCGGACCGCCGCCCGGGTTGTCGAGGATCTCCTTGAGCAGGACGACCTCGCCGACCCGCTCGTAGCCGAACGCGTCGACCACGTTGAGCGCGTCGTTGAGCAGGACTTCCTGCCCGCGTTTCAGATCCTCGGCCTCGAGCGACGGGGACACCGCCACGCGGAGCTTGCGACCGCCGGTGAAGACGTCGACTGTGCCGTCCTCGTGCGCGGACAGGAAAACGCCGTAGCCGCTGGGCGGCTGGGCGAGCCGGTCAATCTCTTCTTTGAGAGTGACGATCTGGGATCGGGCTTCCTTGAGGGTCGCCACGAGCCGGTCGTTGTTCTCGGTCAGTCGGGCCAGCTGCGCCTGCGTTGCCGCGAGCCGTTCCTCGAGCTGCCGGACGTGTCGGGGGCTTTCGGTCAACTTCCGCCGCACCAGAGCGAGTTCCTCCTGCAGGAACGCAACCTGGCTGGAGAGATCGTTGGCCTCTTTCTCCCAACGTGCGGCGCTTGACGCCTCGTCGCTACGTGCCACGTCCCACCTCCCCGGGGGCTCGAACGTACTAGCCACAACACTAGCCGCTGCGGACCGGATTTCGACCTATGCAACACCGTCGTCACTGAAGCTTGATCGATTGGGGCAGACTCGTCCGCCGGCCTGTCGGACCCGTCGGGTACCGTCGACTGCGAGCCGATCGCAGGAGGTTGTGGATGACCGCGCCGACGGAGACCGACCAGGTCGAGGTCTGGGTTGATCAGGATCTGTGCACCGGCGACGGGCTCTGTGTGCAATATGCGCCGGAGGTGTTCGAGTTCGACGTCGACGGCCTGGCCTACGTCAAGGACAGTGCCGGTGAGCTGCTGCAATCCCCCGGTGTGCGCACCGACGTGCCGGCACACCTGCGCCTGGAAGTGATCGACGCCGCGAAGGAGTGCCCCGGCGACTGCATCCATGTCGTACGCCGCCGCGATGACGTCGAGGTGGCCGGTCCCGACGCGAAGTGAAACCGCGGCGGCCGGTCGGCCGGCGCCCGCGATCCTAGCCGATTTTCCGGACGGGGAAACCGCGCGATGCAGCAAATGTCACATCGGTGAAACCGCCCTTCACCGACCCGGACGGGCGATTCTCACAGGGTCGGGCGCCCCACCAGCGACGCGACGACCCGGGAGAATTCCTCCACCCGGGCGATCTGCCCCGGCCCGCCGTCGTCGAGCGTCTTGCCGAAGCGCAGCGCGTCGTGCCGCAGGGCCGCCCGGCTGTCGTCCTCGCCCAGCCCGGGCGGCGGCGCGGCGTCGTCGACCGAACTGAGCAGCAGATACACGTCGATACTGTCGACCCGGGCCTGCCCGGTCGAGGTGCGCGTGAGCCGCCGCCGGCAGCCCACCTCGGTCACCGTGGAGAGCGGCACCACCCGCAGCGACGAGGTCTTCGTGCCGACCGGGCCGTCGCCGGGCGCCACGTCCTCGCCGTGCCAGAGCACCAGGCGGCTGCCGTCACAGATGACGACCTCCTGCCAGACCCCGTTCACCTCGTTGACGAAGCGTTCGAGGGTGAAGCACAGCACCGACGCGCCGCGCAGCACGCCGAAGAGGGCGTCCAGCGCCACCTCCGGATCGCGCAGGTAGGCGCGGGCGGCGGAGTCGAGATCCTCGTACGGTGACCAGTCCGGGAAGACCGCCGGCATCTCGTTGCTGCCACCTAACGGCGGAGAACTCATCGTGCCCACCCCGGTTCCTCCGCTTCCGCTCCGTCATGCAAGCCCAGGTCGGAAACTACCCGACCCGGGGTGTGCCGTCACACCCCGGGATCGTCGTCTGTCTCCGCGTGTTCGGCGGCCAGGGCGGCATGAGCGGCCCTGCGCAGGGCGTACGCCTCAGTGCCCTTGCTCGGCTTGCGCCGCCGGGGCGGCGCAATCACTCCCGGGGCCAGCTTTCGGGCGGAGACCAGGAACGCCGTGTGCGCGATCATCCGATGATCCGGTCGCACCGCGAGACCCTCGGCGTGCCAGTCGCGCACCAGCGACTCCCAGGCGCGCGGCTCGGTCCAGCCACCGCGCTCGCGCAACGCCTCGACGACCTCGGAGAGCTGCGGCGTGGTCGCCACGTACGCGACGAAGACGCCGCCCGGGACCAGCGATCGCTCCACCATGTCGAGAGCTTCCCACGGGGTCAGCATGTCCAGGACGATCCGGTCGAAACCCGTTTCCGGATTGTCCGCGACGTCGCCGATGTGTAGATTCCAGGCCTTCTGCGGGCCGCCCAGGAACGCCTCGACGTTCCTGCGCGCGATCGCGGCGAAGTCTTCGCGCAACTCGTACGAGTGCAGTTCGCCGCCGTCACCGACCGCCCGCAACAACGAACAGGTCAGCGCGCCCGACCCGACACCCGCCTCGAGAACCTTGGCGCCCGGGAAGATGTCACCCATCGCGACGATCTGCGCCGCATCCTTCGGATAGATCACCTGGGCGCCGCGTGGCATGGACAGCACGTAGTCACTCAGCAGGGGCCTCAGCGCCAGGTAGGCCGTGCTGCCGGCCGAGGTCACCACGCTGCCGTCGGGCAGCCCGATCAGCGCGTCGTGCTCGATCGCCCCGCGATGGGTGTGGAACGACTTGCCGGGCTCGAGGGTGACGGTGTGCATGCGGCCCTTGGGGTCGGTGAGCTGCACGCGGTCCCCGGGGCGGAACGGCCCACGGTGGGCCGGCTGCGACTCGTCGACGATGCTGGGCTGAACGGTCACGATCTCTCTTTCGTCTTCTTCGCGTTTCTCGCGCTCCGGTTTTGCATGCTCCGGTTTCGCATGCTCCGCGCGACCGGCCCGCGCGGCTCGAGGACCGCGGCGAGGTCGGCGACGTGCAGGACGCCGACGACATCCTCGCCTGCCGTCACCAGGTACTGCGCACCCGGGTGCGCCTGCACCTGCTTGACCACGTCGGGTCCGCTCAGCCCGACAGGGAGCGCGGGCAGCCCGGCCACGCTGCGGGCCACCGTGTCGACGGCCACCCAGGGCCGCTGCTCCGGCTTGACCCGGCTCGCCGCGACCGCGTCGACCAGGGCGACGATGCGCCCCGACGAATCGGCGACGGCCAGCACCAGATCGGCCTGGCCGTCCCCGTCCACCTGACTGTTCCGGCCCGCCCGGCCGGTCCCGCCGGCCTGGCCGCCCTCGCCCGCACGCCCGCCCTCGCCTATACGACCGGAACCGCCGGTACGCCCGGAACCGCCCGCACGCCCGCCCTCGCCTGCCTGCCCGCCCTCGCCCGCACGGCCGGAACCGCCCGCACGCCCGGAACCGGCCGCGTCGCCGTCCTCGGCCGCACGGCGCTGCGCCTCGGCCAGCGGCGTCCCCGACGGCACGCTCAGCAGCGGCCGGACCAGCGCGCCCAACTCGATCAGCGGGAACCGCCGGGTCATCCGCGCCAGCCGGATCGACTGGCCGGCGCCCTGCCACAACGTGCCGACCACGAGCAGGATGAAGATCAGGCCGAACAGCGTGATCATGTTCAGCCGGTAGAGCGTGATCACCACCGACGCGGTGAGCAGGGCGATCAGTCGGCCCGCCCAGCCGGCCACCTCGGTCGCGCGGTCCCGGTCCTTCAGCAACGCCCAGATCCCCGCGCGCAAAGCCCGGCCGCCGTCCAGCGGCAACCCGGGCAGCACGTTGAAGACCGCCACCAGGATGTTGCTGAGCGCGAGCTGGAAGGCGATCTGGCCGAGCACAGTCCGGTCCGGCAGCGCCAACGCGGCCAGGGTGCCCAGGCCGCCGAGGACCAGCGACACCGCCGGCCCGGCCAGCGAGATCAGGGCATCCACCCGCGGGGTGGGCGCGTCATGGTCCATCTCGGTCCAGCCGCCGAGCAGTTCCAGAGTGATTCCGCGTACGCCCACTCCGAAGCGCCGGGCGGTGAGTGCGTGCCCCAGCTCGTGCAGCAGCACGGAACCGATCAGGCAGAGGACGAACCCGAAGCCGATTGCATAGCCGAACGGTGCGCCGATACCGAGCTCGGACTCGACGTACCCGCCGTAGACGATGGTGACCAGGACCGCGAGCAGGATCATCGTCGCGTTCAGGTAGACCGGGATACCCAGCACCCGTCCTACCGGCCGGGCGGTCCGTCGGCCGGCCCGGCCGGGCTGCTGCGCGCTGTCATTCACGGCTCGATGGTACGGATCGCGCCGGGGAGGGCGCTGTACGCGTTTTCGTCGTACCCCTCCCCTAGCCTTACGCACATGACAGTGACCTCTTCGATCCCGGAGCCGATGACGTTCGCGGGTCCCTCGCTGTCGCCGTCGCGGGCGGCTGACTTCAAGACGTGCCCGCTGCTGTTCCGCTTTCGCACGATCGACAAGCTGCCCGAGCGGGCGACGACCGACCAGGTGCGCGGCACCCTCGTGCACGCGGTTCTGGAGAGCCTGTTCGACCTGCCCGCCGCCGAGCGCACGCCGGCAGCGGCCGCAGCCCTGGTGGAGCCGTCCTGGCAGCGCCTGCTCGCCGAGGAGCCGGCCCTGTCCGCCCTTTTCGCCCCCGTCCTGGGTCACGGGCCGAGTCCGGTGGCCGGGACGCAAGCGCTGGCGGGCACGGCGGCGCTGGAGGTCGGTGGTGAGCCGACCCAGCTCGCGGCTTTCCTGGCGGGCGCGGGTGAGCTGCTCAACGGCTACTTCGCCGTCGAGGATCCCACTCGGCTCGAGCCGGCAGAGCGGGAGAGCCTGGTCAACACCATGGTCGCGGATCAACTGCTGATCCGCGGCTACATCGACCGGCTCGACATTTCCCCGGGCGGCGACCTGCGCGTGGTCGACTACAAGACCGGCGGCGCCCCCCGTGAGGCGTTCGAGGGCCGGGCATTGTTCCAGCTCAAGTTCTACGCCCTCGTGCTGTGGCGCACCCGCGGCGTGGTCCCCCGCGTGCTGCGCCTGTTGTATCTGAAAGACGCCGAGATCTGCGACTACAGCCCCGACTCCGAGGAGCTGGAACGCTTCGAGCGCACCCTGATCGCGTTGTCCCAGGCGATCGAGCAGGCCAAAGCCGACCACGACTTTCGCCCCAAGCCGAGCAAACTCTGCGGCTGGTGCAGCCACCAGGCGTTCTGCCCCGAGTTCGGCGGCACCCCGCCGCCGTATCCCGACCCGGCCGCGCTCCCCGGCCAGCCCACGGACCGCGCCGTCCAGCCCGACCCGACGCGCGTGGTCGACCCCACGGACGACTCAATGTAGGAGAAAGTCAACAGGATCAGACGGTCTCCCTTTCGACGTCACCGAAGGCTCGGTGGATGTGGATGTCTCCGCTGGCGGTGCGCACCCGGAGCTCGAGCGTTGCCGTGCGCCCGGGCTCGGGGGCCGATTCGTCCATGGTCAGGTCACTGCTGGCGGAACCGGACGCCGTGTTCACGTCGAGCCACACCCCGGTGCCGCGGGCGACGCCGACCATGACGTCACCGGAGGCCGAGGCGACCGCCGCCTTGCCGCGGATCAGCCGGCCGATCTCGACGTCCCCCGACGCGGTCTTGCCCTGGATCGATCCGCCCACGCTGTGCAGCGACATGTCGCCACTCGCGGTGCTGGCCTTGACGTCGCCGATGACGTCACCGACGCGGACCTCGCCGGAGGCGCTGCCGATGCGCAGGCTGCCGCCGACCCGGTCGATCTGCACGTCACCGCTGGCCGACTTCAGATCCGCGTCGCCGGCCACCCGTTCGACGTAGCCGTCACCCGAAGCCAGGGCGGCCTGGACGATGCCGTAGTCGCCGCGGGCGCGCAGGTCGGCGGCGGCCATCTGCGCCGCCAGGCTGCTGCCGGCCGGCACCCGGGCCACCACGTGGACCTTCGGGGTGCGACGCAGCGGCCAGCCGAAGCCCTCGGGTGCGTGGATGATCAGCGAGTCGCCTTCGAGAGTGACCTGATAGCGCGCGGCGGCGTCGAGCGACGACTCGTTGTCGTCGAGGGGCAGCACCTCGACCTGGATGCCGGAGCGGTCCTCGGCGGTGAGGTCGGCAACGCCGCGGTGCATCCGCAGGGCGACGGTGACCGGGGTGGCACGGTCGAATTCGTACGCTGGCATGGCTTTTCTCCTGGTCGTGAGGGGGTCAGGCTTGATAGAAACCGGTGATGCGCTTGCCGGGACGGCCCGGGCGCGAGGGCGGCGGTGGCGCGAACGGCGAGGGTGGCGGGAACGCCGGGCGGGTCGCCGCAGCGGTGATCGCCCGGACCAGCCACGAGTTGACTGACATGCCCTCGGCCGCCGCGGCCTGCTCGACGTGGTTCTTGAGCGACTCGGGCATCCGCAGCGTCAGGCGGGTCAGATCGCCGGCCTCCAGCGACGGCCCGGGCTGGGCGACATCCGGTTCGGTGATCGTCTGGTTCACGACGAAGTCGGCGGACCGGCCCCGCAGTCGCACCTCGACGCTCGCGTCCTGCAGTTCGGTGGTGATCTCCGCGGCCGCGTCGGACAGCGCTTCGAGCAGCGCGAGCCGCGCCGAGGCGTCGAGCGAATGACCGAGGAGCTCGGCCGCCCGGGCGGTTTCCGGACCACCGGGTGCCGCGGCGGCGGCCAGGTCCGCGCGGAGCGTTTCAAGGTACGGCGTCAGGTCCATGGCACCACTATGACGTCATTAGTGACGTCAGTCAAGTTGTCACGATGGCGTCAGTTTTCCTCTGACTTTCTCGGGAGTGACGTCAGGCGTTGACCGGAGAAAAGGGCGGCGAGGTAGGAGAGGTCGACGCCGACCAGGGATTCGCGGAGGTGGACGCCGTCGGTTTCGGGCAGTTCCAGCTCCGCCGGGACGGCCAGGACCGCCGCGCCCGACGCCCGGGCGCTGGCCAGGCCGGTCGGCGAGTCCTCGATCGCCACGCAGGCGGTGATCGCAACGCCGAGCAGGGCGGCAGCCGTCAGGTACGGCTCGGGGTCGGGTTTCGGGGTGCTCACCTCGTCGCCGCAGACGACCACGTCGAAATTCTCCCGGCCCAGAGTGTCGAGGGCCACCTCGACGAGTTTGCGGCCGGTCGAGGTGACCAGCGCGGTCGGCAGGCCGGCCGCGCGTACCTCGCGCAACAGGCTCAACGCGCCGGGGCGCCACACCAGCCCGTCGGCGAACAGGCCGAAGACCCGATCGGTCAGCCATGCGACGTCGGTGGCCTCGTCGCGGTCGGGCTGACCCAGGTCGTCGCGCAGCAGCCGCATCGTGCGGCTCATCGTGCTGCCGATCATCGCCTGCCGGGCCGGCAACGACAGCTCACCGCCGGCATGCTCGGCCAGCTCGTTGAGCGCGATGTCCCACACCTTCTCGCTGTCAACCAGGGTGCCGTCCATGTCGAAGAGCACAGCGGCCGGGTGTCGTGCGTTCAGGGCGGGCCTCCGGGGCGGCGGGAGTGGGACCACTCCATTCTGCTCCGCCCCGGCTCGCGGCGAGTTCGGTGTGCCACGGTCAGCGCACGTCGCACGGCTGCAGACCGCCGTCGAAGCCCTTCGCGAACGACTCGGTGCGCTGGCGGGCCGTACCGTGCGAGCCTTCCGCGAACCAGGGCTGGCCGGGCTGGTCGCCCACTTTGGCCAGGCCGCGGCGCAACTCGTCGATGTCGCCGTCCTGCAAGGCCAGCCGCTTGTCCCGTACGGAATCGCCGATGTAGGCCCCGGCCATGCAGTCCGCCTGCAGTTCCTGCTGGATGGTGAACTGCTTCTGGATGCCGAGGCGCAACTGGATGCCGTGCGCGTACTCGTGACCGAGCAGATAGTAGAGGAACGCGTCGCCGATCTGCTGGAACGAGGCGAACGCCCAGTTCACGTCGTACGCGATGAAGTCGCCGGCCGAGCAGTAGGCGGCGTTGTTCAGCCCGAGCGGCTGAGCGCCGCAGTCCACCTCGCCGGCCCGTTCGTACGCGATCAGCCGGGAGACCGGCTTGAATTGCAGCCCGGAGCTCTGGAACTGAGCCTGCCAGTACGTCTCGGCCAGCCGCTGGGCGCTGCCGAGATCCTGCTCGAACTCGGCCGGGGTGTCCGTGCCGTCCGCGTTGGCGGAGGCGGACGCGGCGGGGGAACGCGGCGCTGGGGAGGCGGGTGCCGGGCTCGCGCCGCGGGGGGCGGAGACGCAGCCCAGCGCGACGACCGCGGACAGCACGGGGACGAGGGCGAGAGAACGACGCACCGGCATGTCTTGCACGATAGTGGGGTGGGACACGTGCCGCCTCCGGGCACGGTGCCGGCTCCAGGCGTAGCTTCGGGTTCATGAAACGGTTCGCTGAAGCGGCTCGGCCGGTACCAGTGCCGGTCGAGGACGTCACCGCGCTGACCACCCGGCCGGTACGCCGGCCGTGGCTGGTGCAGAGCTGGCGGGATCTGACGTTCCTGCACTGGGCGGTGCCGCCCGCGGTGGTGGCACCGTTGCTGCCGGCCGGCACGACACCGGACACCCTGGACGGCGCGACCTACGTCGGCTTGATCGGCTTCCGGATGGTCGGGCTGGGCCTGCTCACGGGACCCGGCCTGCCGTATCTGGGCACGTTCTGCGAGACGAACGTGCGGCTCTACAGCGTGGACGCGCACGGGCGACGGGCGGTGGTTTTCCGATCGCTGGAGGCGGCCCGGCTGATCCCGGTGCTGACCGCGCAGGCGACCCTGCGGCTGCCGTACAAATGGGCGCGGATGCGGCTCGACAAGCGCGACGGGGTCGTGCGTTACACCAGCCGGCGGCGGTTTCCCGGGCCGCGCCCGGCGCACAACGCGATGACCGTGCGGGTCGGTGAGCCGATCATCGTGCCGACGCCGCTGGAGCATTTCCTGACCGCCCGCTGGGGGCTGCACACCCGGGCCTGGGGCGCCACCGTGCACCTGCCCAACCAGCATCCCCGCTGGCCGCTGCACCGGGCCGAGCTGCTCGATCTGGACGATTCGCTGATCACGGCGGCCGGTCTGCCGGCGATGAGCGGGGCGCCGGTGAGCGTGCTCTACTCCCCCGGCGTGCCGGTGACCTTCGGCGGTCCCGAGCGGCTCTAAACCTTATTCGGCAGCGCTCACCTGAGTATTATGCGGGGTTTAAGCGGACTTTGCCGGCGATTCGGCTCATCATGGCGTCATGACCGTGACCATGCGGCTGACCGTCGGCCACCCGCTCTTCGCCCAGGCCGCGGAGCTGCTCGACGGCTTCCGGCAGCACTACGGAGCCAACCCGGCGCCGGAGGCGGTGGCCCGGTGGATGCGCGAGCTGATGGGCCACGACGGCATGCGGATCTACGTCGCCGGGCCGGCCGGGACGGCCCGCGGAATCTGCTCGGTGTCGATCATGCCGGCCGCCCTGACCCTGCGTACCGCCTGGATGCTGCGCGACCTCTACGTCGACCCGGACGCCCGGCGCACCGGCGTGGCCCGCAGCCTGCTCGCCACCGTCGCCGACGAGGCCCGGGCGGACGGGGCGCACCGGCTCTGCCTGCAGACCGAGTCGGGTAACCCGCACGCCCTGAGCCTCTACCGACAGGCCGGCTTCGAACCCGTCGGCGAGGTCACCGCGCTGCAACGGCTCCTGTGAGCATCCGGGCGACGTGGTACAGCGGGCCGACCAACTGGTCCAGCCGGGCCAGATCGAGGCGTCCGGGCACCCAGGTCAGCAGCTCGGCACCGGCCAGCGTCCACGGCGGCGCCGCACCGGCCACGTGCGCGGCGATCAGCTCAGCGGTGATCGGATAGGCGGCCGTCGCCGGATCGCCGAGCACCTGGAACTCCTTGTCGAATCGCGGATCGCCGATCGACGAACCGGCCCCGAACAGGCTCTTGCCCCACCGGGAGAACAGCCCGCGCGGCTGCACGCCCAGATAGCCGGACGGGCGATCGAGATGCACGACGACCGGCACGAAATGGTGTGTAGTGGACGTGCTGCTGCCATCGCCCATGGTCGATGTCACGGTGTACGAATATTCCCCCACGCTGACCCGCCGGCCCCACATCTCGCCGTAGAGGGCGAACGCGACCCCGTGCTTGTTGCGGCCCGGCAGCCGGGACCCCCAGTCAACGGCCGGCTTCGCCACCAGCGTCCACCGGTGCGTGTCCGCCCAGCCCAGCAATTCGGCCCAGCGGCGCCGGGTCTGCCGGCGCCCACGGATGATCAACAGCGTGAGCAGCAGAGCGAACAAGGCGAGGGCGCCCACGCAGACGCTCGCCCCGAGGACCGCGGACACATCACCCATGACGGGACCAGGATGGCATGCCCGGGCTCGTCGCGCTGCCCCGTGCCGGCCGCCATTTTCGTCACCATGTCCGGCCCAGGCGATTGGCGTCCGTGACGGTGCGTGGCACGATTCGCGGCTGATCGGCGTGCTGGGCCGCGCGGCCACCTTCACCGTCGACCTGGGCCGGGCCCTGGACACCCCGATCGAGGTCGGCTGGATAGCCATCCGGTCGTACACGACCGGCGTGCGCTCCTCAGGTTCCGTACGCACGCTTGGTGGACCACTCCCCGTCCCGGACAACCCCGGTAGCGGCCCGGTGACCGGGACGGCACGGCCGCTGAGTGCGACAGCGCGCGGACACGTAGTCTTTGCGGTACGTGAGCGAAAGGTTGGCACCGTGACAGAGTTCGACGGGCTCCCCCTGCTGCGCTCCCCCGTGGCCATCGCCGCGTTCGAAGGGTGGAACGACGCGGCCGATGCGTCGACCGCGGCGGTCGAACACCTGGAGCAGGTGTGGCAGGCACGCGAGATCACCTCGATCGACCCGGAGGACTTCTACGACTTCCAGGTCAGCAGGCCGACCATCACCATGGCTGAGGGCGAGCCGCGCAAGATCGAGTGGCCGACCACCACGTTCATGGTGGCCAGCCCACCCGGGACGGACCGCGACGTCGTACTGATCCGCGGCATCGAGCCCAGCATGCGCTGGCGCACGTTCTGCGAGCAGGTTCTCGAGGTCTGCCACAGCCTCGAGATCAACCGGATCGTGCTGCTCGGCGCACTGCTGGCCGATGTGCCCTACACGCGGCCGTTGCCGATCAGTGGCACTGCCTCGGAGCAGGACGTCGCCGAGAAGTACAAGGTCGTCCCGACCCGCTACGACGGCCCGACCGGCATCGTCGGCGTGCTCCAGGAGGCAGCCGGCCGCGCCGAGGTGGACGCGCTGTCGTTCTGGGTGCACGTCCCGCACTACGCCAACAACCCGCCCTGCCCGAAAGCGACGCTGGCCCTGCTGAACCGGCTGGAGGACGTCCTGGACCTACCGGTCCCGATGGCCGACCTGGCGGAGGAGGCCGACGAGTGGGAGAAGCGCGTCCGGGCCGCCGCCGAGCAGGACTCCGAACTCGGCGAATACGTCCGTGAGCTGGAGGAACGAGTCGGCGACGAAGGCATCCAGCCGCTCACCGGCGACGAGATCGCCCAGGAGTTCGAGAAGTACCTGCGCCGCCGCGGCGGGTCGGCCGGCCCGCCGGCCGGCTCCTGGTAGAACCCCTTTCGTTTTTCGCCGTTCAGTGCGGCGCGTCACCACGCCCGGACACACCCTCTACGGCATCCTAGGAACCTAGCGCTTTCGCGTCAGGAGGACCGGCCATGACGATCAACCCCGGCGCCGCCGAGTTCCCGCATCGGCAGATCGCCACCCAGCTGCGGGAACGGATCCGGCGCGGCGACTGGCAGCCCGGCGAGCGGCTGCCCTCGATCCCGGCGATGGCGGAGATGTTCGGCGTCGCCAAACAGACCGTCCAGCGTACCGTCGACCAGCTCCGCGTCGAAGGCGTCCTGATCACCAAACCCGGATCCGGCACGTACGTCCGGGGCACCCGCCGCCGGCTGAACCGGCTGTCCCGCGGCCGGTACGGCTCGCACCGCGGCTATCACGCCGACCTGGCCGCCCGGTACCGCCAGCAGCTCACCGGCGTCGGCCGCGAGCCCGCCCCGCCCGAGGTGGCCGACGCCTTCGGGGTGCGCGACGGCACCGAGATGCTGGTGCGCCGGCATCTGGTCCGGACCGACGACGCGACCGTCGAGGTGGGCGCCTCCTGGTTCCGGGTCACCGAGGCGACCGGCACGTCGCTGGAGCGCGCCGAGGCGTTCGGTCGGCCGCTCTATCAGGAAGCCGAGGAGGTGCTGGGCAAGCGCTACGCCTCGGCCACCGACACGATCAGCGCCCGGCAGCCGAGCCGCGAGGAGGCCGAGATCCTGCAGATCCGGCCGGACACCCCGGTGCTGCACCTGCTGCACGTGGCCTTCGACGAGAGCCGCAAGCCGATCGAGGTGTCCCAGGCGACCTGGCCGGGCCCGATGACCACCCTGACCGAGGAGTACCGGATCCCCGCTCCCGTCCCGGATGCCGACCCCGACCCGGGTCTGGCGCTCGCCTGAGGCGTGGAAGCCCCGATGGAGCCCAGGTCGGACGGCCCGCGGCGTCGATCCGGCTGAGCCGACCGTCGCGCGGTCTAGAGGTGGATGCCGAGCAGGGCGTCGACCGTCCGGGCCATCAGCGCCGGGGCGTCGGTGTCGTCGCCCACGCCGGCCAGCGCCGCCTCGGCCCAGGCGTCGACCACGGCCAGCGCCGCGGGGGTGTCCAGGTCGGTGGCTATCGCCTCGCGTACGGCGGCGACCAGGCCCTCGCCGGACGGGCCGGACGGGGCCAACGCGGCCGAGCGCCACCGGGACAACCGCTCCTCGCCCAGCTTGAGCATGTCGTCGGTCCACTGGCGGTCGGCCCGGTAGTGGTCGGCGAGCAGGCCCAGCCGCAGGGCCATCGGATCGATCCCGTCGGCGCGCAGGCGGGAGACGAAGACCAGGTTGCCCTTGGATTTGGACATTTTCTCGCCGTCCAGGCAGATCATGCCGGCGTGTACGTAGTGGCGGGCGAACGGTGCGCAGCCGGTCAGCCGCTCGGCGTGCGCGGCGGAGCACTCGTGGTGCGGATACAGCAGGTCGTTGCCGCCACCCTGCACGTCGATGGTGTCGCCGAGCAGGCCCAGCGCGATGGTGGCGCACTCGATGTGCCAGCCGGGCCGCCCGGGGCCGAGGTCGCCGCCGTCCCAGGCCGGCTCGCCCTCGCGGGCGCCGCGCCAGAGCAGCGGGTCGAGCGGGTCACGCTTGCCGGCCCGTTCGGGGTCGCCGCCGCGCTCCGCGGAGAGCTCCAGCATCTCCGCGCGGGACAGATGGGACTCGTAGCCGAACGCCGGGGCCACGCTGATCGGGAAATACACATCGCCGGTGCCGTCCTCGACACGGTAGGCCGCGCCGGAGACCATCAGCTCGCGGACGTGCTCGGCGATCGCCGGGATCGACTCGACCGCGCCGACATAGTCCGTGGGCGGGATCATCCGCAGCGCCTCCATGTCCTCGCGGAACAGGGCTGTCTCCCGCATCGCGAGCACGATCCAGTCCTCGCCGTCGCGGGCGGCGCGCTCCAGCAGCGGATCGTCGATATCAGTCACATTCTGCACGTATCGCACCTGCAGGCCGGCGTCGCGCCAGGCCCGCTGGATCAGGTCGAAGGTGATCATGGTGGCGGCGTGGCCGAGGTGGGTGGCGTCGTACGGCGTGATGCCGCAGACGTACATCGTGGCGATCTCGCCCGGCGTGGTCGGCTGCACCGACCGCCGGGCCGAGTCGTAGAGCCTCGGTGCGGTCGCGACTCCCGGCAGGGTCGGCACGTCGTGCCCGGTCCAAGCGTCCATTGGTAGTCAGGGGCGCGGTGCTCTTGCGAGCCCGGTTCCCCATCCCCCTTTCAATCCGTACGTGCGGTTTTCCCGCATACGGCTTACCGATGATCTTCTTGGCATGGGTTACGCCGTCCTCGG
>JAVHVY010000488.1:0-4083 GCA_032160305.1 Actinoplanes sp. | reverse complement strand
GAGGGTCGTCGGGCAGAGCAGCTATGAGGCCCGCGACCTGGTCGCGGTCGTAACGCCCACGGCGCTGCAGGTAGCCCGAGATCAAATCATCCTTGGACGGGAAGTGCCGGTACAGGGTCACCCGAGTGACGCCTGCCTCGTCGACGATTCGATTAATGCCGACGGCGTGGATCCCCTCGTTGTAGAACAGCCGGTCCGCAGTCTCGAGGATGCGTTCGCGCGCTGCCGACGGCCGCGCTTTCCTCGGCTGCGCGCTCGCGACCGGGCTTTCGAAACCTGACATCCCGTGCCTGTCCCTCTCGGTGCGCCCGACCTCGGCTCTTGCCAGCTGGTACGCCGGCCCCTATGTTATCGGTCAGGTAGGTAGAACGATCTATCTACATTGGTCGGGCAGGTGACGGCGCCCGTCACGATCGATCTACACAAGGAGCAGCGCATGAGTTCACGGCCGCCCGTCCTCTTCATTCATGGCCTCTGGCTACACAGCACCTCTTGGCAGCCGTGGCTCGATATGTTCAGCGCAGCCGGCTACGTGGCGACCGCGCCGGGCTGGCCTGGGGATCCCGACGCTGTGCAGCAGGCCCGCGAGAACCCCGACGCCCTTGCCGACCGCGGCATCCAGGACGCCGTGGATCATTACGCCGGCATCATCGCCGCGCTGCCAACCAAGCCAATTCTCATCGGGCACTCGTTCGGCGGCATGATCGCGCAGCGTCTTCTGGGAGAAGACTTGGCCGCCGCGGCGGTGGCCATCGACGCAGCGCAGATCAAGGGCGTGCTTCCGCTGCCCCTCTCGGCACTGCGCGCCACCTTGCCCGTGTTCAAGAATCCGGCCAACAGGCACCGCGCGGTGTCCCTCACGGCCGAACAGTTCCGATTCGCCTTCGGAAACGCAATTCCGGTCGAGGAGTCCGACGACCTGTTCCAGCGCTGGGCAATTCCCGCGCCGGGCAAACCACTGTTCGAAGCGGCCGCCGCGAACTTCAACCCGCACTCGGCGGCCAAGGTCGACACCGACAACTCCGGCCGCGGTCCCCTGTTGCTCATCATGGGCGGGCAGGACCACACGGTGCCGGAAGCGATCACGAAGGCGACGCTCAAGCAGTACCGCCACAGCGAGGCCATCACGGATTTGATGGAGTTCCCCGATCGAGGACACTCACTCACCATCGACCAGGGCTGGAAAGACGTCGCCGACGCCTGCCTGGCGTGGCTCGACAAGCAGGGCTTCTGATGCGACCGGCGGTGGCGCAGCGTCGGACCTGCAGGACGGTCGCGGCTTCGGTAGGCGCAGCCGCAGCCTTATTGGTTGCAACGCTGTCGCTCGCCGCGGCCAGCCCGGCCCATCCCGCCGGCAGCCGAACCACCATCGTCCTGGTCCATGGGGCTTGGGCCGACTCGAGCAGTTGGAACGACGTGCTGCCCCGCCTACGCCACGAGGGCTTCCGAACGGCCGACCCCGACCTTCACCTGCAATCGCTCGCCGATGATGTCGCCACCGTGCGCGACACCCTCGACTCGATCCCGGGAAAAAAGATCCTGGTCGCGCACTCCTACGGCGGATTCGTCATCGCCAACGCCGCCGCCGGCCGCACCGACGTCCTCGCCCTGGTCTTCGCCGCCGCCTTCGTGCCCGCCGAAGGAGATTCGATCGCCAGCCTCGGCACCGGATTCACGCCGTCGCCCGCATTCACCCACTTGGCGTTCACCGGAGCACCGTTCGGATCTCCGTCCTACATCGCGCCGAACCTGTTCCGGTACTACTTCGCACAAGACCTCTCACGCACTCCAGCCGGTCTTCTCAACGCCTCCCAACAGCCGCTGAACTTTCCGATCGTGACGACGCCGTCCGGCCCCGTCGCCGGACCCGAAGTGCCGAGCTGGTACGCGGTGTCGGGCAGCGACCGCATGATCGACCCGGCCGAGGAACGGTGGATGGCTGACCGAGCCGGCTCACACACGGTCGAGTTCCCCGGCGCCAGCCACGTCGGCGGAATCACGCGGTACGCGGCCCAGCTCACCCGCCTCATCGAACGCGCAGCCGCAGCCACAACACACTGATCGAGTCGGGTCCCCAGAGTCTCCACCCCGGAAAGGGAAAATGATGGATCTTCACCTGTCCGGCAAGGTCGCCGTCGTGACCGGAGCGAGCAGAGGTATCGGGCTGGCCATCACGCAGGCGCTGGCCGCGGAAGGCGTATCAGTCGTCGCGGGCGCACTCAAGGGAAGCGTTGAACTCGACGCAGTTGCCGCCGAGCACGATGTGCGTCCGGTACCGGTCGACCTGACCACGCCGTCCGGTCCCGCCGAACTCATTCAGCACTCGGTTCAGGAATTCGGCGGCATCGACATCCTCGTCAACAACGTCGGAGCGGTGCGCCCGCGACTAAACGGATTTCTCGCGCTTACCGACGAGGACTGGGAGTGGGGCCTGACGATCAACTTCATGGCGGCTATGCGCACCATGCGGGCCGCTCTGCCGCATCTGGTCAAGCGTCCCGGCGCCGTGATCGTCACGATCAGCTCGGTCAACGCCTTCCTCCCGGACCCAGCGGTGATCGACTACAGCGCGGCCAAAGGCGCGCTCACCAACCTGTGCAAGTCGCTCTCGAAGGAATTCGGTCCGAAAGTCCGCATCAACACCATCAGTCCGGGTCCGGTAGGGACCGACCTTTGGCTTGCCGACAACGGCGTGGCCGCCACCGTCGCCCGAGCCACCGGCACCAGCGCCGAGGCCGTCGCCGAACAGCAAGCGGCGCAAGCCTCCACCGGACGCTTCACATATCCCCGGGAGATCGCCGACCTCGTGCTCGTCCTTGCCAGCGACCGAACCGCCAACGTCACCGGCAGCGACTTCCTCATCGACGGTGGGCTCATTGCGACGCTCTGAAGCCCGATCGGCGATCCCGGGCGCCGAAGCGAAGCGTTCCGCGCAGGCCCTGGTGGCGGCCGGCGGTCAGGACCGCTGAGGCGAGTGGGTGCTCACTGAGCCGCTCGGCGTCCGCGGCCAGGCTCAGCAGCACGCCGTGGTGGCCAGCGTTGGCGATCGCGGACGGCAGCGGACCGGCCGACTTGTGGCCGCAAACGACTTGCGCCCACAGCGCACTTGGCTGCGCTGCCACGATCGGCGCGTCACGCCCGACCGACAGCGTCGTCTGGGTGCGCTCGATCAACCGTGCACCCGCCGCGCCGGGTTACAGCTAGGTGGAAGATCGAGATTCCAGTTGGCTGCACCCGGCGACTGCGGCTGGCGGTGAAGACAGCCCGTCATGCGGGCGCGAGGATGACCTGGAAAGACTGTTTCAGTCCCAGGCAGTCCGGCAACCGCGCAGCACACCAGCACCAGCAGGTGCCTTCTGCTACTCAGCGGCCTGACCGTGACCGCTGGCTGACGACACCCACGCCCGCCGGCCTGCCGTGCACATGGAGCTGATGATGATTGCGCCGCGGATTCCACTCAATTTCTTCGGCATGCCGTTCGGTCTAGCGGGTCTGGCCGGCAGCTGGATCACGATGGCTGACTACGGTCATGCGCCCGAGACGGTCGGTGATGTGCTGCTGGGCTTGTCCGCGCTGGTGTGGCTGATTGCGCTGGGTGCCTACCTGCGCTACGTACTTTCCGACCGGACGGCGCTGGTGCGTGACCTGCTCGATCCGATCGGGGCACCGTTCGCCTCGCTCGCGGTGATCACCCCGATCCTGCTCGCCAACGAGGGCGTGTACCCGCACGCCGCGCAGACCGGACGTGTCCTGGTCGACATATTCATCGTCCTGACCGTGATCCTCGGGGCATGGCTCACCGGGCAGTGGATCTACGGTTCGCTCGACCTCGACAAGTTCCACCCCGGCTACTTCCTGCCGACCGTCGCCGGCGGCCTGATCGCGTCGGCTGCCGCGGCCGAGGTCGGCCAGCAACGGCTCGCGGGCGTGCTGTTCGGGCTCGGCGTGATCTGCTGGCTCCTCCTGGGCTCGATCATCCTGGGACGGCTGCTGTTGCGGCCGCTGCTGCCGACCCCGTTGCTGCCGACGCTCGCGATCGAGGTGGCGCCGGCCGCGGTCGCCAGCCTCGCCTACTTTGCACAG
>JAVHVY010000472.1:0-3942 GCA_032160305.1 Actinoplanes sp. | reverse complement strand
GCCGCCAGCGCCGTGCCCACCATCGGCACGTCGTCGTCCTCCGTGGACAAGTCGACGGTCTTGCACGCCGTGACCAACCGGCCGACCCCGAGCGTGCGGAACCGGTTCGTGCGCTCGACCCGAACCGTCACCTGGGCACCGTCGAACTCGGTGACCTCCACCAGATCACCGTCATAGAGCCGCCGGGAACCGACCGCCAAGGTCACGGATCCGTCGCTCACCTCGCACCTCCGGCAACCGTCAGTTCGGTGTCCCGGTCGATCGGCCGGGACATGTCCGCCGTCAGCCGGCCACACCACAACAGGTGACACACCACCGGCCGGACCAGCTCCATAGGCGCTTGTGACGCCAAGGCGCGCTCCACCTCGCCCACCGTCACCGGTTGCGCCGTGACCGCCAGCACCGCGCCGATCAAGTCCTCGCACACGACCGAGGGTCTGCGGAACCCGGCCAGGAACGCGACATTCGCCAACAGCCGGGTGTCCGCGCCGGACCACACCTCGAACGACCAGCCCCGCAGCGCGCACAGCAGACCGGTCCAGTCGAACACCTCACGCACCTTCGGCAGCGCCAGCCGGGAGGCGGGTTTGACGTCCACCACCGTCACCAGACCGGTGGCGTTGACCAGCAGCAGATCGGGCACTACTACTACTACTACTACTACTACTACTACGGCCCAACGATCCGCCGGATTGCTGCGATCTGACCGAGCCATCCGGTCAGTTTGACGATCTTTACGACGTCGCCGCTGCTAGGTGCTTCGATGATGATTCCTTGCCCGAGGTACATGCCGATGTGTCGCGGGTTGGCCATGGTGCCTTCGCTGCCGGGGATGAGGATGAGGTCGCCGGGGCGCAGTGCTGATGGGTCGGTGACGGCGGTTCCGGCGTGGGCTTGGTCGGTGGTGACTCGGGGGATGGCGACTCCGGCGGCGCGGTAGGCGGCCTGGACCAGCGATGAGCAGTCGCATTGTTGGTCGGGGTCGTCGCCGTGCGGGTCGGTGCAGGTTCCGCCGAAGTGGTACGGGGTGCCGAGTTGGCCGACGGCCCAGAAGATGGCGGTGGCGACCTGGGGCGGGGTGTCGGCGGGTAGCGCGAACCCGTCCGGCAGGGCGGCGAGCGCGTCGGTGGTGCAGTCGCCGAGCGTGCTGGTGAGCTGGTTGACGAGGTTGATGGCGTCGTTGGTCCATTTGGCGTACGCGTCACCGGCTGCTGACGCCTGGACCGCCTGGCCCGCCTCCGTCAAGGGCATGGTCTGCCAGCCCGCAACGGTGACGAGCTTGTCGTAGAACTTGCCTGCCTGGTAGTCGGGTTTGGCCAGCTGTTGGGGGGTACCCCAGCCTTGGGACGGGCGTTGCTGGAACACCCCTATGGAGTCGTGGTCGTTACGGTCGCCGAGCGGTGGCAGGTTGCGCAGGCCGGATTCCTGTATGGCGACGGCTTCGGCGATGACCCATCCCCAGTGGGGTACGCCTTTGGCGACGCCGACGTCGATAATGGTCGCGGCGATGTCGAGCTGGTCGGCGTCCCAGCCGCCGATGCCGGGTGGCTGCCCGGTGGCGCTGGCGGTGGGTGGGGCGGCACACATGCTGGAGCCGCCGCCGGTGAAGGCGGACAGCAGCAACATCGGCACGCCGAAGCAGGCTAGGACGACAACGGCGATGATGCCGATGATGGCTTTGGTCATAAGCGTTTCCCTTCCGCTGAAACACGAAAAGGCCGGTCTCCGTGCGGGTGCGCGGCTGGCTCGGGGCGAGGCGTTTAGAGGACGTGGGTCAGTGACAGCAGCCGTGCGCCGGTCATGTCGAGGAATTCGGCGATGGTGTCGCTGGCGTAGAACAGGGGGTCCCGGCGCCGATCGGGGCGGCGTAGCGCCAGTCCCAGTGGCCGGGTTCGAGGCCCGGCACGTGCCACAGCTCGCCGTCGTGGTGCAGGAACAGTGCGTCGTTGATCTGCGGGGCGAGCAGCGTCATGGGCTGGCTGGCGCAGGTGATGAGGCAGTGGCAGTCCGGGTTGTCGTACGTCGTGCGCGGCTGGCTGTGGTGGATCCGGCAACGGCAATCGCACAGACAGTCGAAAGTGGGGCACGGGGTGCGGTACATGTCGTTCTCCTTCGGGTCGTGAAGCACAGAAAGGGCGTGGGCCGCCCTGATGGGCGGCCCACCAAGAGCGGTTCGGGTCAGTGCAATGGGGTGGCGAGCAGGTGGGTGGACAGCCGCAGCAGGTGCTCGATGCCGGCACTGGCGTGGTAGTGCTCGGACCGGCTGTCGATCTCGGCGGCGCTGTCCCAGTCCCACGTTCCGCCGGGCAGCGCCGGGACGTACCAGAGGTCGCCGCCCCGGTCGAGGAACAGCGCACAGCGCCACTGGTCTGCGAGCAGGGTGATGGGCTGGCTGGCGCACGTGATGGCACAGGCGCAGCCGCTGTCGTCATAGGTGGCGCGCAGCAGCTGGTGGTGCAGCGGCAGCGACAGTCACAGGGTCGCTGCCACGGCGGGATGTAGATCATGCGTTCCTCCCGGGAGTTGGGCAGAGAAACGCCTCGGGCCGCCGGAGGTACACGGCAGCCCGAGGCTCGGTGGGATTGCGGTCTGGTCCGCCGTCAGGTGGGCGGCCGGACGATGAGGGTGCCGCCGGGTCCGAGGAGCACGTCGTCTCGGATCTGGCGGGATTCCTCCGGGGTGAGCAGGTAGGCCGGCAGGCGTGGACGGTCTTCGCGCCATGCTCGGTAGAGCCGGTGGGTGCCGTCGATCAGTAGCGGCGCGGGTGGCCGCTCGCCGACGGCGACTTGGGCCACGATCACCGGCTTGGTGAGGTCGGTGGTCATGGCGAACGCGCGGTTGAACGTGCTGCGGGTGGGGCCGATGAGGTTGACCGTGCGCCGGTCTTCGTTGTCGATGTGGGTCAGCCCGTACGCGGCGGCCCAGGTTGCGACGTCGATGGACTCGACGTCGCGGGGCGTGGCGGCGATCAGTTCGTCGGCGGCGTGGATCGAGAACGTCCACGGTCCGAAGCGGAACCACTGGTGCGGGATGCCGGTCATGGGTGACCCCCGCCCTGGGTGAGGTGGGAGTAGATCCGTACGCATCGCAGGATCAGCTCGTGCGAGGGCAGGGCCAGCAGGCGCTGCCGCTTGTCCTCGCGGAGCCGGTCCCAGACCTGGACGGTGACGTTCGCCGACCACAGGTCCACGAGGACTCCGTCGATCTTGGCGTGTTGGCGTTCGGCGACGATGCGTCGGAGGGTGTCGATCAGTGTGGCGTCGCCGGGTGGGTGGTTGGCGTCGTCGGGCCGGGCAGCTTCGGGGAGCAGCGTGTAGCAGTCCTCGCAGGTGTACTCGGCGCGGGGCGGGTTGTCGGTCTCCCACCGGTCGACGTCGGCGGCGGGCCATCCGCACACCGCCTGGCGCTCGTCGCGGGGATGTCGGATATGGCGAACCGTCGGGTCGGGGTTCGGCCCACGGCTGGTTGATGGAGACATCAGGGGTTCCGTTCGGTCGTGCCGATGCGGCGGCCGAGACCGCCGCATCGGGGAAGAATTGAGACGGTCAGACCTTCAGCAAGTCGAACGCGGCTACCTTGAGGTCGCCGACGTTGCCGGTGAGCACGCGGTTGGCGCGGGCGAGGTCGTTCTTGGCGGGCTGGAAGTGGTCGAGGTATTCGGTGATCGCCTGATATCCGGCCCACCGGCTGCCCGCGATGGCCTTCTGGGTGTCGGCCTCACGGATCAAATATTTGAGGGTGCCGAGACGCTGTTTCGCGTTGTTCTTGGTGGCGTCGGAGGCGTTGTCCTTGACCGGCCATACCTCGGCGACGACCTTCTCGAACTCCCGCATGGTCAGTTCGGCGTTGAGCATCCGTTCGGCGGCCTGCTGGAAGGTGTCCATGTACTTCCACATCAGCCCGAGTGCTTCGCGGGCCTGGCTGATCTGGGAGTTCACGTTC
>JAVHVY010000419.1:0-30307 GCA_032160305.1 Actinoplanes sp. | reverse complement strand
ACCTGCCGAGGGTGCGGGTCGTGATCGTCGGGGACGGACCGGCCGCTGACACGCTACGCCGCTGCCTTCCCGCGGCCACCTTCGTCGGCGCCCGGCACGGAAGCCAACTGGCTCGTATCTACGCCAGCCTCGACGTCTTCGCCCACCCCGGCCCGTACGAGACCTTCGGGCAGAGCGTCCAGGAAGCCATGGCCAGCGGTGTGCCTGTCGTCGCACCGGCCGCGGGAGGACCCCTCGACCTGGTCCAGCCGGGCCGGACCGGACATCTCGTGCCCGCCCTCGATGCCGGCGCGTTCACCGCGGCGATCGCCGACCTCGTCGCCGACCCGCGGCGACGCCGGGACTGGGGTGCGGCCGGGCGCGCTGCCGTGGCCGGGCGAACCTGGGCGAGTATCGGCGACGAACTCGTCGCCCACTACGCGGACGCGCTCGCCCCCGTGTCGCGCACGCTCAGTGCGGCATGAGCACCCATCACCCCCTGCGGATCGTGCGCCTGGCCAACTTCGTCACCGCCCGCTCCGGCGGCCTGCGCACCGCGCTGAGCGAACTTGGCGCCGGGTACCGCGCCGCCGGGCACGAACCGATCCTGGTGATCCCCGGAGCCCGCCATAGTGACGAAGACACCCCGCAGGGCCGCGTGATCTCCGTGCCCGGATCCGTGGTGCCGGGCACCGGCGGCTACCGCGTACTCCTCGATCGGCCGCGTGTCGCCCGGCTGCTCGCCTCGCTGAGCCCGGACCGTCTGGAGGTCTCCGACCGCAGTACGTTGCGCTGGACCGGCCGGTGGGCCCGGCGGCACGGCGTGCCCTCCATGATGGTGTCCCACGAAAGCCTTGCCGGGCTGCTCCGGCTGGGCCCGAACGCTGACCCGCTCGCTGACTGGCTCAATCGGCGTACCGCAGTCAGCTACGACCAGGTCGTCTGCACGACAGGGTGGGCGGCCGCCGAGTTCGATCGCGTCAGCGCCTCGAACGTCCGGCAGATCCCGCTCGGCGTGGACCTTGACGCATTCCATCCTGATCGGCGCGACGAGCGGCTGCGCACGTCGCTCGCCGCCCACGGATTCGTGCTGGTGGTGCACTGCGGGCGACTCTCGGTGGAGAAACGCCCTGCTAGATCCCTCGAGGCGGTGGCCGCGCTGAACCGTGCGGGGGTGCGGGCCGTGCTCATCGTCGCGGGCGATGGGCCGCTGCGATCGCGGCTGGCCCGGCAAGCGGTACGTGATCACGTACCGGTGAAGTTCCTCGGGCACGTCGCCGACCGGGTGCGGCTGGCGGCGCTGCTAGCCACCGCCGATGTGGTTCTGGCCCCCGGCCCCGTCGAAACCTTCGGGCTGGCCGCGCTTGAAGCCCTGGCCAGTGGCACTCCGGTGGTCGCCGACGCGGCCAGCGCCCTTCTTGAGGTCATCGGCCCCGCCGGTATCACCGTGACCGGAAGCGATCCTCTCGCCTGGGCCGATGCCGTGCGCACCCTGATCGACCGCCCGGCCGACGACCGGCGCGCCGCTGCCCGCGAACGAGCCGAACAGTTCCCCTGGTCCGCTGCCATCGAGGGATTTCTCCGTGCACACCACGCCCCCACCGCGAGCGAGCAGCACATCGGCCCACTCCGACGCTGAGCAGGAGGCCGCCATGCTCCACCACCTCGATGCCGTGGCCGGTAGCCCCTGGACCCTTGTCGTCGTGTTCGCCGTCGCCGGTCTCGATGCGGTCCTGCCTTTCATGCCGAGCGAGACGACAGTGGTGGCGGCCGCCGTGCCGCCTCACTCGCTCACCCGAATCTGCTCGCTTTGATCATCGTCGCGGCGGCCGGTGGGTATACCGGTGACCAGATCGCCTACCTGCTCGGACGGCGCGCGACCAACAGTGTCACCGGCCGACTCGACCGCTCCCACCGAGGTCCAACGGTGTGCCTGGGCGGGGCAGATGATGACCAGCCGTGGTGGCCTCGTCATCGTCGCCGCCCGCTACCTACCTGGTGGACGTTCCGTCACCGCGTTCACGGCCGGGATCATCGGATATCCGGCGGCCCGTTTCGCCTGGTACACCGCCCTTGCCCTGCTGCTGTGGTATGCCCAGGCCGCACTCCTCGGGTACTGGGGCGGTACCGCGTTCGCCGACCATCCACTGCTCGGCGTCGCGGTCGCGTCGACGGTTGCGGCACTCGCCACGATGACGTCGGGTACGGCGGGCCGCCGCAGAGCGCTTGATCACTGGATGGAGTAGCAGCGCTGCATCTCGACGAGATCGTAGAAGTAGCTGCCGCGGGTGATCGGGTGGCACGAAGCCCGGAAGGCTATCTCCTTCTCGTTGTCGAACATCCGCACAAGGTGGCGACCGTGCCCGGCGTACAGGTCCCATTGGATGTTGGCGGCCATCGGCGAGACCGTGGCTCCCCGCCAGGGGTTTGTTCCCGTACGTGTACGGGTGTTCTGGATCTGCGGGCTCAGTGCTGCCCGGCGCGCCGAGCAGCACACCTGCCGACGTCGCAGTGATACTCGAGGCCGCGTGGAGAAGCCTGGCTCACTCCGCAGTACCGAAACTGCTCCTGCACCGACGGCCCGGTGTGGTCGTCAGCTCGGAAACGCTCGCCTGGTGCCGCGAAACCCAGCCCAACCTGCACACGGTCGACGTCGGTACCGCTGGGCATTGGGTTGTCGCCGTGAGTGCGCCGTTGGTGGTCAGTCCCGCACGACGCGCGGGTCCGGGTGCAGCGACTCCGGCAGGCGTACGGTGATGAACTCGTTGTTATCAGGCACCCCCGGGGTGCGTCCCGCCGATCCCGGGAAATTGTTGTCGTTGAGGACCGCGAGCGTCTGGCCGTCCAGCAGCGCCACATCCTCGATGGTCACGAACGGGAACCGGAACGTGGTGCCGAATCCACCCAACCGCCGCGGGTTGGCGATGTTCAACAGGTCGATGACCAGCGTCTTGTCCATCACGCCGTCGTGGTCGCGGTCCCGCCTGTCGGCGAGGTAGATCCGCTTGAGCGCGGACGCGGCGCCCTGGTTCTGGTCGCGTTCGATGATCAGGAAGCGGCTGGCGTCGACCGGGATGGCGTCGCCGATCGAGTTGACCGGATTCTCCAGGCGGTAAATCCAGCGCTTGCCGGTGTACGACCCGGTGTGCGTGTCGAACTCGTTCATCCGCAGGTCACCCGGGGTGTCGCCGGTGACGGTACCTTCCAGCAGCGGGTAGAGGTAGCGGCCGTCGGGCGACGACGCCATGCCCTCGAATCCTTTGCTGCTGCCCAGGTTGGGCGAGCCGGCCGGGTTCTCCGGGGCGCGCACGCCCGGCAGCGAGACCGGCGCCGCCAGCAGGCGGCCACCGCGGTCGAAGTGCAGCAGCCACGGGCCGAACTCGTCGCCGATCCACAACGAACCGTCCTTGGCCCGGACGATCGACTCAACATCGAAGTCCTGCCCGGTCAGCACCCGGTCCGCACGGACCAGTGGGAACGGCACCTTGCTGAACGGATCGGTCAGGTTGATCCCGCCGAGCACGTCGACCTGGCCGGTTCTGACGACCGGGCCGAGGTGCTGGACGCGGAGCAGGAAGTCGGCGCTGTTGGCCTTGGTGCCGTAGCCGTTGTCGGACAGCACGTCGTAGGTACCGTCACGGTTGGCGAGCACGCCCGAGAAGCCCTGGATGGGCTGGTCATCCCACGGCGCGGCGACGCCGTTGACCGGGGCGGTGCCGAGCGCGGCCCCGGACGGCTCGCTGCCGGGCACGAACGTCAGCGCAGGCAGGGAAGCGAAACCGGTCAGGGTAGGCACGCGCACCGCGCGCTGGTGCGCAGAGGTCGGTGCGGCAAGACCAAGAGACAGCAGGAGTACGCCGGCAGCGCCGGCGACGCGTAACGCGTTTCGTCGCATGACGCCGCACGCTAGAGCCCACCGGTGAACCCCAGTCGACGAGCACATGGCTACCACCTGGAACATCAGACCCAGTAGGAGGCTCCCGCCAACGCGATCAGACGGACACGCGCCGGCCGGCCGTGGGCATGACGCCGACGGCCTTCTGTCGGCGTAACGCTCCGGCCGGTATCGGTGTTGAACGGTGTCCGGACGCTGCTCACCGAGCTGAGCAGCGGCGAGATCCAGTACCTCGGTGCGCACGCCGCGCATCTGGAGCGGGCGATGGCCCGCGGCTTCACCGTCGAGGTCACGCTGATGTAGGCGGACCACCCCGTCCGAAGCACGTCCAGGCCCGGCCCCATCATTTGGCCTCGCGTTGTGCGTTACTCGGCGTGATAGGACCCGTGAATGTTCATGATCTCGCCGAGGTGATTTGCCGACGGACAGGCGTATCTGTCACAGATGGCCCCTGAACTGGGAAAATGCGGTTTTTATTCTGCTACGTATGGTCCACCGGGTTCGACCCCAGCATGGTCTTCAGTTGCGGGGGTCACGCACCGCCCACAGGGTCGTAGACCAGTCGGTACAGCCGGGCAGTTTCGGAGGTCGCGGACCGGTGATATCCGACAGCCACCGTCGAGTTGACGTCGTCGTGAAGCTCTCCACGCGCAGAACGGTGGTTACCGGGGCAGCTACCCAGTGCGAGGTAGCGAGGCGTAGCGGTCGGTCCCTAGGATGCAGATACCCGCTGGACGGGGGGTGTGCGGTGGCCTTGTACGGCGATCCTGATCGATTGGACGAGCTCGCGAGGGTGTTGCGGGCGAGGGCCGATGTCGTGCGTGAGCACGCGACCGATCACGTACGTCAGGGCCAGGCCGCGCACTGGGTATCAGCGGCGGCGACAACGTACCGCGAACGCGTGCACCAGGACGCGGCCAAGGCGGAGCACGCGGCCGAAACGATGGAGAAGGCCGCAAGTCTACTGTGCGCCCACGCTGACGAGGTACGCGAAAAGCTGGCGCTGATCGCCCGCTACGAGCATGAGGCGACGGCCTGGTTCGAGTCGCAGGCCCGCTCGGTCGCCGGTCGAGTGGACAGTCTCGTCGACGAAGCCGGCCACCTCCTCAAGCGGGTGGTCACCGAGCCGCCCTGGTCGGGGTGGCCGATCGGGCCGCTTTCGCTGCCGGCCACCGGCGACATACGGTGGCTCGAGGTCGGCGCCTTCATGCGCGGCCAGGGCGCGATCTGATGCCGGTCACGCATCCCGCGGCGCACCGCCTGGTGCTCTCCGACACCGAATTCGCGCTGCTCACCCGGCGCAGCGAAACGCAGGTCCCGGCCTGGTTCGGGATCGGACAGAGCACGGCGGGCGTGGCGCCGGGCGGTGCTGAAGCACGCCTGCGCGAGATCGGCGTGCTCGACGGCACCGGTACGCCCGTACCGTCGGTGACAGCGAACCTCGCGGTGCTGACCACGCCCGCCGTGACCATCCGCACCGAGGTCTCGATCCGCGATCAGGGACTGATCTCGGTGCACACGATCGCCGGTCCGCTCGGGGCCAGCCTGATCTCCCTAGTGGGCGGGGCCGTCGAGTTGACACTGTTCCCCGCGTCGACGCTGGGCGCGGAGCTGCGCCGTGCCGTGCCGCCGCTGCCCACGACGGGCAGCGACATCAGTGACGCGTTCGGTCCACCCCCGCCGCTGTCCGGCCGGCTCCCCTTGACCGCCCTGCGCGAGATCAGCGCTGTCGCGGCGCTGTCCGGGCGGACCGGTGTCGAGGCGCTCGCCGAGCAGGAAAACCTGTCTCCGGACGAGGTCGTATTGGCCCGGGAGGTGAGCCGGCGGACCCGCGGCGTGTTGTGGAGCCTGGTCATCGGGCACGCCGGCGGGGAGACGGCGGTCGGTCAGCTCGTGTGGCTGGCAACGGACACCGACTGGGTTGGCCTGCGCCCGCAGCCGGCGCATGGTCGCCGGCTGGTCGACTTGGTGCCAGTCGATCCCGCCGATTTCGGCTCCTGGCTCGCCCCGGATCTGGCCACGATTCTGGACAGTTCACCGTGACCGGCCCGCAGCTGAACGTCAGCGGTGGTGCCGGCGGTACCACCGCGACGTACGCGGATCTGCGCCTGCTCGGCCACAGCGGCGATGATCTCGCCGGGACCCTCGCCTCGATCAGCCTGCAGTGTCACACCATGCTGACCGACCCTGACGTGCTCGCCTCCGCCCTGCTCGATCCGGGCGGTGCCGCCGCGTTCGAGAAAGAACTGCTCGGCGCGCTCGACGGCGGCGCTGGCCTGACCACCCTCGCGGCGGGATTCGCCGAACGGTCGGCGGCGCTGCGGGTGGCGGCAGCGTCGTACCAGGCGGCGGACGAGGCCAGTGCGAAACTGCTCGACGGCGTGCGCTGGACGGCCGGTTTCACCCTGCCGCTCACCGCGGACAACGTACAGATGCTCTGCCTGGAGAACGAACACGACATCGTGCCGCACCTCGACGCGGCCGACAATCCCGACCAGCCCAACCGCACAACGGTCACCTTCGACAGCCAGCAAGGCACGATCGGCGACAACCACGGCACCCGAAGCGCCTACCTCCCGGCCGCGACCAGCCTCGACCACAGCCCGACCCCTCGGTGGCCACCTACCGCGACAGCGCCGGTGCGTTCCTGACCAGCGACACCGGCAGCCACGTCCAGTCCAACATCTACAACATGACCAGGACACCATGACCACCGGCACACCGAAGACCCGTACCCTCGCACTCGCCGCCGTCGCCTTGCTCATGGCCCTGATCTGCGCCTGCACCGCACCGGTCACCCGCAAAACCGAACCCGCCACGGAACCTTTCCAGGTGAACACCATCATCACCGACATCCAGGACACGATCCGCAAACAGGCCGACGTCCTCACCGCCGACGCCAACTACCAGAACAGCCTCGACGCGCACGCCATGGGCGCCATCACCGTCACAGTCAAGGCCGGCGGCGACGTGGACACCGTCTACGACAGTGCCATCGAAGCGTTCTGGCGCAGCAAGCTCACCCCGCTGAGCACCGTCACCATCAGCGTCACCGACGAGTCCGGCAAAGCCAGCAGCCGCGGAACCGGAGTCAGTCTGCTCGACCCCTCAACCAAAGCTGACCTGACCGCGAAGTACGGCCCGCGCCCGTCGTGACCAAGCCTGCCCAACCCGGCGCAGAGGGTTCCCAGCCCGTTCGCCATCGCAACGATCTGTTCATAATCGATCCGTTGTGGATACTTTCGAAGTTGATATAGCCTATGGGCGATATGGGGTATCGGCACGGAGCGGAGTGGGATGGCAGTGGTCCGTTACGTGGCCCGCAAGGCGATCGGATGGCTGGTAATGGTCGTGGTGGCTACCAACGCGACCTTCTTCCTGGCCAGCTGGTTCCTCGACCCACGATCCAACTACCGCGAACTTCGGCCCGTCCGCACCGATGAGCAGATCGCCCATGCCCTCGCGCCGTACGGCCTGTCGCCGCACTGGTCGGTCGTCCACCGCTGGTGGTACTGGCTCGGCGACGTCGTGCTCCACTTCGACTGGGGTAACTCGCCGACGGGACTGCCGGTGAATTCCGAGGTGCCCCAGCGCGTGCTGGTGAGCGGTCAGCTGGTCCTGCTGGGCACGGTGGTGTCGGTGGTGATCGGGGTCGCGCTGGGGGTATACACCGCCAGCCGGCAGTACGGTCCGGTCGACCGGGCCAGCCAGGCGGTGTCGATCGTGCTGTTCAACATCCCGACCGCGGTCAGCGCGCTCGCGCTCGTGTTGTGCACGGTCTGGCTCAATCAGCGCATCGGAACAACTGTCCTGCACGTTGCGGGCGCCGACACCGCCGGCGGTGTGGACGGTACCTGGGCGACCATCCTCGACCGCACCGACCACCTCATCCTGCCCACGCTCAACCTCACCCTGCTCGGGTATGTCGGCTGGCATCTCACCCAGCGGGCACTGCTGCTCGACACGCTCAATGCCGAGTTCGTGCGCACCGCCCGGTCGACCGGGCTGACGCGTGCCCAGGCCATCCGGCGACACGCCCTGCGGGCCTCCCTGATCCCGACCGCCACGTCGGTCGCCTTCAGCATCCCGGCCGTGTTCACCGGTGCAATCATCACCGAGACGGTATTCGGCTGGGAAGGCATGGGGCGCTACTTCACCGAGACGATCGCCCAGAACAACGTGGACGGTGTGGTCGCCGTGGCCGCCTTCGGCGCTGTCGCGACCGCGGTCGGCGCGATCCTGTCGGACATCGCCACCGTCGCCCTCGATCCTCGGGTACGGGCGAGCTGAACCGATGACTACGACGCTTCCGGCCGTCCCGCTGGACGGTTCGCCGCCCGTGCCGCCGCCGCTGCGCCTGGGCCGCTCACGACTGTACGTGCGGCGGTTCGCCCGTAACCGCTCGGCCGTGGCGGGCGTGGTGATCTTCCTGTTGCTCGTCGCGTACGCTGCGATTGGCGGTTTTCTCACCAGCTGGAGTTGGTCCGGGCAGGACTTTCTCGCGCTGACCCAGCCACCCGGCGGCAGCCACTTCTTCGGCACCAACCAGGGTGGCAACGACGTCTTCGCCCAATCCGTGCACGGACTGCAGCGCTCCCTGGTGATCGCGCTGAGCGTCTCCGTGCTGACGACGGTCATCTCGGCCGCGGTCGGCGCCGGCGCGGCCTACCTGGGTGGCCGGATCGAGCGGTGGACCCTGATGGTGATCCACTTTCTGCTGGTCGTGCCGTCGTTCCTCATCCTCGCTCTGGTGTCCAGCCGGGTGAGCGGAGACTGGCGCATCCTGATCCTGTTGCTGACCCTTTTCGGCTGGATGTTCACCGCGCGAGTGATCTGGTCGGTCTCCACGTCGCTACGTGAACGCGACTACGTGCTGTTGGCCGAGTTCATGGGTGTCCCCCGGTGGCGGATCGTGGCCCGGCACATCATTCCCCACCTCGGCGCCCTGCTCATCGTCAATCTCACCCTTGGGGTCGTCACGACGGTACTGAGCGAGACCTCGCTGAGCTTCCTCGGCTTCGGCGTCAAGACGCCCGACGTCTCGCTCGGCTCGCTGCTCGCCGACGGCTCCGGGACGATCAGCTCCGCGCCGTGGTTGTTCGCCGTCCCGGCCGGCTTGCTGGTGCTGCTGACTGTGTCGCTGACGCTCATCGGCGACGGGCTGCGCGACGCGCTCGACCCGACCTCGACGGCCGGGGGCCTGGAATGAAGCGGGTCCTTTCCGTACGCGACCTCGCCGTGACGTTCCCCTCCGAGCGCGGTCCGGTCGAAGCCGTGCGCGGGGTCGATTTGGACCTGTTCGCGGGGCGCACACTCGCGTTGGTGGGCGAGTCGGGCTCGGGCAAGTCCGCCACGGCCACCGCCATCATGGGACTTCTTCCACCGGGCGCCCGTGCCCGGGGCGAAGTCCTGCTCGACAATCGGAACCTGCTCAGCCTCGACGACCGCCGCATGTCGGCCGTACGCGGGCGAAGAGTGGGAATGGTCTTTCAGGACCCGCTGTCAGCGCTGACGCCGATCTTCCCGGTAGGCCGCCAGGTCGCCGATGCGGTCCGGGTCCACACCAAGGTGTCGAAGCCGGCCGCCTGGGAACGTGCCCTCGAACTGCTCGACCTGGTGGGCATCCCACAACCGCGACGGCGCGCCCAGGACTTCCCGCACCAATTCTCCGGTGGCATGCGCCAACGGGTGGTCATCGCGCTCGCCATCGCGAACAACCCCGATCTGATCATCGCCGACGAGCCGACCACGGCACTCGACGTGACCGTGCAGGCGCAGATCCTCGAAGTGCTGGAGACGGCCAAGGCCCAGACCGGTGCCGGCGTCCTCCTGATCACCCACGACCTGGGTGTTGTGGCAGGCCATGCCGACGAGGTCGCCGTGATGTACGCCGGGCGCATCGTCGAGCAGGCCCCGGTCCTTGCGCTGTTCGCAACGCCGGCGATGCCCTACACCCTCGGGCTGCTGGGCTCGGTGCCAACGCCTGTGGCGCCCCGACGGCTGCCGCTGGTGCCGATCGAAGGGGAGCCGCCCTCGCCGGCTCAGCGGCCCGCGGGCTGCCCGTTCGAGCCGCGCTGCCCGCTGGCCCGCGAGGACTGCCGGGAGAAGGAGCCCGCTCTCGTCGAGTTCCGGCCGCGGCACGAGGTGGCCTGCGTCCGCGCCGCGGAGGTCATCGGGCGCCGACCCGCCGATGTCTTCACCCAAGCCGAAGAGCCGCCGGTCAAGGCGGTGACGGCCACCGAGCCGGTGCTGCGGGTGGCCGGCCTTTCCCGTACCTTCCCGGTTACCAGCGGAGCCATTCTGCGGCGGCGGGTCGGTGCGCTGCACGCCGTCAGCGACGTGAGCTTCGACATCCGTACGGGAGAGACGTTCTGCCTGGTCGGCGAGTCCGGCAGCGGCAAGACGACGACGCTGCTGGAGATCATGCGGCTGCGCGCCCCCGAGTCGGGGACCCTGGAGGTCCTCGGAGTCGGCGTAGCCCGATCGCTGTCCGCGCCGGAGCGACGCCGGCTGCGGCAGTCCGTTCAGATCGTCATGCAAGATCCACAGGGGGCCATGGACCCCCGGCTTCCGGTCTTCGACCTTCTCGCCGAGCCGCTGCGCGCCGCCGGATACGACGCCGAGTCGACCCGTGACCGGGTCGTCGAACTGCTCGGCCTGGTCGGGCTACCGCCCGACGTACTCGACCGATTCCCGGCCGCCTTCTCCGGCGGTCAGCGGCAACGGCTGACGATCGCCCGCGCGCTGGCGACCAAGCCTCGGCTGCTCGTGCTCGACGAACCCGTCTCAGCCCTGGACGTCTCCGTACAGGCCAGCATCGTGAACCTGCTGGCGCGGCTGAAGTCGCAACTCGGCCTGGCCTACCTCGTGGTCGCGCACGACCTCGCCGTCGTCCGCCACATAGCGGACCGGATAGCGGTGATGTACCTGGGCCATGTCGTCGAGATCGGCGGCGCCGACGACTTGTTCGCACACCCGCGGCACCCCTACACGCAGGCGCTGCTTTCGGCGGTCCCCGTTCCAGATCCGGTGCGCGAGCGTTCGCGCGAACGGATCGTGCTCCGCGGCGAGCAGCCCAGCGCGGCCGATCTCCCGCCGGGCTGTGTCTTCGCTGACCGATGTCAGCTCCGTCCCACCCTCGCCGCACGCCTCCAGCACCTCTGCGTCAGCCGCAGGCCAAGTCTCGACCCGTCCTCGGGCGGCACCCGGGTCGCGTGTCACGCGGCCTGACCCGGCTCTCGGAAAGGAAATTCATGCGACCGAGCCTCGCAAGATCGACAGCGCTCCTCGCCCTGCTAGTCCTCTGCCTGGCGGGGTGCGGCGGCGGCTCGTCGAAGGCGCCATACAAGCCCTCGTCCGAGGCCGCGTCGGTCGCCACGGATTACAACCCCCAGTTGTACGAGAACATCAAGGACGGCGGCACGCTGCGGGTGCCCGGATCAGTCATCGAGCAGGGCAACCCCTTTCACGCTGACGCGAACCTGTCCGCGGCCAGATTCTGGTTCTGGTACAACGCCGACGCGATCACCTACTCGCCCACCGGCGAGGTGCAGTACAACCCCGACTACTACTCCGATGTGAAGTCCGAAGTCGTCGCCGGCAACCAACGGGTCACGATCACGATCAACCCGAAGGCAGTCTTCAACGACGGCACTACGATCGACTACCGGGCCGTCGAGTCGACCTGGAAGGCCGACAACGGCTCGAACAAGGACTACTACGCCAGCGACACCATCCCCTACTCCCGGATCACCTCGGTGCACGCCGGGGCGAACGACAAGCAGGCGGTCATCGAGTTCAAGGGGGTGAACGCGTGGTGGTCCGCGCTGTTCACCACCGTGCTGAACCCGAAGTCGGCAGCGGACGCTCACACCTTCAACACCGCGTACCTCAAGAAGGTCCAGCCGCAGTGGGGCGCCGGCCCGTACGTGGTGACGAAGTACGACGCCGCCACCGGTAACGCCACCTTCGAGCGCAACCCGAAGTGGTGGGGCAGGACCGGCAAGCTCGACAAGCGGATCCTCGTCGGCCTCGAATCCCAGGCCGCAGTCAACGCCTTCAAGAATGGGGAGCTGGATTACGCCTCGACCGGTGACGCCGATGGTCTCAAGCAGATCTCCGGCGTGTCGGACACCGGGATCCGGCGCGGTGGCAGCCCGTTCGAATACTTCCTCTTCCTCAACGCCAAGGCGCCACTGCTCAGCGACATCGCCGTGCGTAAGGCTGTCCTGGAGAGCGTCGACCGCCAGCAGATCGCCGCGATCAACCTGCAGGGACTGGACTACAGCGAGCCGCTGCCCGGCTCTGCGATCCTCTACTCCTTCCAGAAGGGCTACCACGACAACGTCTCCGACGTCATCAAACACGACCCCGAGACCGCCAAGAAGGAGCTCGACGCTGCCGGCTGGCCGGCCGGCAGTGACGGCATCAGGGAGAAGGGCGGCAAAAAGCTGGCGCTGAGCTACACCCTCACCGGCGACGATCCGCTCGGCAAGGCCACAGCGAGCGCCGTCGCCGCACAGCTGAAGCCGATCGGCGTCAAGGTCGACATCAAGACGGTCTCGGAGAACGACTTCGACTCTGTGATCAGCGGCCGTAAGTTCGACCTTTTCCTCGCCGGCAACCGATCTCTGGACCCGTTCGGCGCTCGCTACCTCGACAGCTTCTACGGGAGCAAGAGCAACGAGAACATCACCGGCATCGGCAATCCAGCGCTGGACCAGAAGATCAAAGCGGCCGCCGAGATCGCCGACCCCAGCCAGCAGATCGTCGACGCGAACGAACTGGAACGCGAAGGGCTGGCACAGTACGGCTTCATCCCGCTGTACAGCGGCCCGTCGATCTATGCAGTGCCCACTCGCCTGGCCAACATCGGCGCCACCATTTTCGGGACCCCGCTGCCAGAGACGGTCGGCTGGCAGAAGTAGCGGTCAGGCGAAACCGGCCGGCGGGCCTGTGCACAATAGTGTGCCGGGCTCGCCGGCTGGCCCGGGCCGGGTACGGCTCGAACGGCCCGACCACCCGGGCTCTGAGAAGATCCATATTCATGGCGTGCGGCGCACAGCGCGGCTTGGCCGACCGCAATGAGGGCGTTGGCATCCAGATGGCATGTCCGAGAGTTGGTCGGGGTGCGATGGAACACCGAGCGTGACGATAGCCACCGGCCGGCACTCATGCTCCGCGGCCATGAGCGGACGGCCGCGGTTGGTAGCGTTTGCGTACATGGAGTCTCGTAAGATCCAGGTTGGGATTGCCGCGTTGCACGTTGGGGTGACCGGCCATGGGCCTGACGTCGTCGTCCTGTCCGGCGGCCCCGGTTGCGTGCAGTATCTGGAACGCGACGAGATCTCGCCGCTTGGTTGCCGTGCCTGGTACCCCGAGCCGCGTGGCGTCGGCCGCTCGGGCGGTGGTCCGCACACGATGGAACAAGCAGTCACCGATCTTGAATGCATTCGTGCGGGGGTCGGTGCCGCCAGCTGGATCGTGGTCGGCCACTCCTGGGGTTGTGATCTCGCGGTGCGTTACGCGGTCGACCACCCGGAGGCGGTGACCGCGGTGGTCGGCATCGCCGGTAGGGGTCCCCAGCGTGACCGCACATGGTCCGAGGCATACGAAGCCGGCAAGGCCGCGGAGCCCGTCGTCGACATTGAGTGGGTGCCCGAGGTCCATGCGGCTCTCGGCGATTCGTTCACCGAATGGATCCATCGGCCCGATCTATGGCGTGGACTGGCTGCCTGCGGCGTGCCGATGCACTTCATTGCCGCCGGCGACGACATCCGCCCCTCCTGGCCTCTGGCGCAACTTGCCGAACTCGTTCCGCGTGGGCGATTCTCCATCGTGCCCGGCGTACCGCATGACTTCTGGTACACGCACCCAAGGGTGTGGAGGAAGACCGTCACGAACGCCTGCACCACTTCGTGACCTGCGCTGGGCAGGCTCACCTCTCGTCGGGGGAGTCGCGCTGGCATTCCACAACAACGACATCCTTGGCTCGCTGCCCTGGTTCACCGCCGTGGCCTTCCTGGTCAACGCCACCGCCATCAGCCGGCTACCGCGACGAGATCAACACGATCGTCGAAGCCCATGGCCGGCATCGCGACGGTCCTGCGCTCTTTCGTTGCACCACAACAGGTTCGGTGTGTCCACACGCGACAAGCCAGACCACTACCCAGAGCGCTCAGGCCGTTTTCGGAAGCCCTAATGAAGGTATGAAGGCCGTAGCCATTCGGCAACGCTTTCGCCGAGCAGGGCCGAGGTTCGGTTGGTCAACGGTGGGCCGACCCCGAGTTAGCACTGGTCCGTAGCGCTGACTCGTCCACGGCCTCGAAATCCGCGCCGGTCAGCGTCTTCAAGGCGTCGAGCTGCTCGTTGTCCCAGCGATCGTCGCTCGTGCCGGTGAAGAACCAGGACGAGCCGTTGTCGGCAACGATCACGCCGTACGTCTTCATCGCCTGGGCTATGATCCGCGCCTGGCGCGGCAGGCCGCTGATCGGCACCCCGGCCTTGAGCCGCAGGCGCAGCCCCATCGGGGGCAACGACCGATCGATCGGACTGGACGCGGCATGCCTCGCCGGCCAGATGTACGCGTTCTGGCTGCGTTGCACGGTGATCCGGATGGCGTGGTCGACCCGACCCTTGGCGACCTCGTCGTAGCGCACGAGCCCGGCGAGGATGGACAGGCCTGCCGCGTCGGCGGATGTCCAACCCGCCGGGCGGAGCGCGTTGGAGCGCAGGTCGAAGACGGCGCCGGACCCCGCGTGCCAGCCGGCGCCAGTGCGGCTGGCGTCGTAGAGCTCGTATGACCGGCACCGCACGCGGTCGAACAGGATGATGTGCCCGTCGCCGCCCTCGATCCGGACGTTGCTGGGGATCGGGTACAGGCCGCGGTCGCTCTCGTCGGGATTATCGAATCGGACGCGGGTGCCGGCCTGGCCGGGCGGCACCACAGTCACGGGGATCCCGAACGCCGCACCGTCGATCGTGCCCGCACCGAAGTCGGGATGCAGGTTACCGGCGCGACCCATGCCCGCCACGTACGCGGCGGATCGGGGGTGGACGGGCAGGCGGCTGATGTCGGCGTGCCACACGTTGTCGTTAGGGAAAACCGCGCACCCGGCGGGTCGCGCGGTCGCCGAGACCACGGCGCTCGGTTCGACGCCGGTACCGGTCGGCAGGGCCGTCGGCGGGGCAGTCGACGGGGCAGTCGACGGCCGTGGACTCTGGGGCTCCTTCCACTGTGTGTTGTCTCCACAGCCGGCGAGCAGGGCGGTTACCGCCACCGACGCGATCACCAGACGAACGGTCATGTCGTCCATCCTGACCGGACAGAGCACCAGTAAGCAGCACCAAAGAGCGAACTTTCGGGCGCGTGCATGCCTGAAGGGTGCAACTTCAGCGTCACGGCTGTGAACAGGGTCGACGTCGGCCCGCCAGTATGAGGCCCATGGTGGTACGCACGTTGGCTTTCCGGATCGTGGGTTCGACGCGGTGATGGTCGGAGAGTTCGAGCGGGCGTTCGCCAGTGGTCAAGCGCAGGTAGTGATCGCCTTGCTGGCTTCGTTCGGGGTGGGGCCGCCGACTGCACGGCTCGCGGAAGAGGTCCTCGCCAACGGCCAACTCGTCCTGCCGCTGCCAACCGGATATGTCAGCCGTCCGCCCCGAGGACTCCGAGGCCGAATCCAGGAAACACAAGACCCCATCGAGATCCACGCAGAACATGAATGATCTCTTTGGGGGTTAACGTGTCCGGAGATCAACACAAACCAATACCCCATTAATGCCGATCTTGGATCTCAACTTCTCTCTTGCCTAACCGCTGCGCGATTGCGCCGCACTCCCGCAGCAGAGCGTCAGGCCGATCGAGACAGCCGGACCGGCGCTGTTGCGTTGAGCGATCGGACGCCTCGAGGCGCAGTTTTCCGGAGACCCGACACCCGCCTAGGCTGCCAGGGCCGCTACGCGACGGAAACCGGCCGCGGTTTGTCTGATTCGTCCTCGCCAAGAGGCGGACGCGGGCCGGCGGTGAGCGATCTTGTTGATGGCTCAAATGCAACAGAGTCCGCCGGTCTTGACACCGACACAGCCCCAGCCGCCTGCCGCATTGACGCCGGCCACCGGGGCGAGAAGGCTGTACGTGCTCCGCGCTGACAGAACCGCTGAAGGGCCGTAAGGTCGTCCGCTGGCATGAACCGGCACGAGGAGACATAGTCGTGGTCGTCGCGTCTAGTACCTACGCAGCCCGCTTGGACATCGACTACCCCGAAAGACTCGACCGCTTGACGTCGTTCTTCCGGCTGATCTGGATCCTCCCGATCGCCATTGTTCTCAGTGTCCTCTCGGCGTCTTCCGGCGAGACGGCAAGAACGGTCACCGACAACGCGGTCACGACCACCACGACAAGCGGCGGGGGGATCGGAGCCGCACTCTTCGGCGCGACATTGCTAATGATCGTATTCCGGCAGCGCTACCCACGCTGGTGGTTCGATTTCGCCCGAGAATTCACCCGCTTCAGCGCCCGGGTCGGCGTCTACCTGTTTCTGGTGACCGATCGATATCCCTCGACAGTCGAGGAGCAGTCGGTACATCTGGAGATCGACTACCCGGACGTCGAGCAGGACCTCAACCGCTGGCTCCCGTTGGTCAAATGGCTGCTGGCAATCCCTCACTACATCGTGCTCTTCTTTCTGGGGATCGGCGGGATCGTGGTCTGGGTCGTCGCCTGGTTCGTCATCCTCTTCACCGGACGCTATCCGCGGCCGCTGTTCGACTACATGGTGGGTGTCGGCCGGTGGGCACTTCGCGTGCAGGCCTACGCGTTCTTACTGGTCACCGACCAGTACCCGCCATTCAGGCTCAGCTGATCCGAGGCGGAGCCGGCGGGGCCGGCTCACCGTGTTGCCGCGTCAACCTCAGCCGTGGCGACGGCGCCCGCCGGGAGGCGGGCCGAGCGAGGAAGTACGTGCAGCGGATGTTCACCTCGTCTTGGCGGGCGAGTATTTGCGAAACACCTTCCCGCCCGCGCGTTTGTATCCACGCTCCCCCAGGAACCGCGCCAGCTCACCAACAACGCGGTTGAACGACGATATGACAGACAAGCCTCTCCCCGTTCTGTTCAGGGGGCTGCGGCCGCGCTGACCACGCCGTCTGATAACGACGCCGCACACGCCGGCCGAAACGACGGTACAAGCAGTCGCCGCACCGCTGGACGGCCGTTGACCGACCGACTCGTGCGGGCGCTGTTGCATGTGCCGATCGGAGGGCGCGTTCCAGCTAGTGCCGCCGGTCTTCAGATGGCGGCCACAGCAGCGGTAACCCGCCGCCAGTCGCAACGTTCGACGTGTTTACAGGTCCATCGCGTAGACCCGGACCTGGCGGCCGGTGTCCGGTTGCACGGTCTCGCGCTCCAGCGACATGCCCAGCTTGACCATCACCCGCGCGGACGCCTCGTTGCCGACGACGTGAATACTGACCAGCCGCCGCAGGCCGAGCTCGGCACGCGCATAAGCGACCACGGCCTGGGCCGCCTCCGTAGCCAAGCCCCGGCCCCAGTACGCGCGGCCGAGCCGCCAGCCGATCTCCACGGCCGGCATGATCTCGGGCAGGAAGGTCGGCACCGCCAGTCCGGTGAAACCGGCCAGCTCGCCAGTCTCCTTGATCTGCACCGCGTACAGGCCGAAGCCGTGCTCGTCCCAATGTCGCTGATAGGTGGCCAGGCGCTCCGCGGTCGCGGCCCGCTCCAGGGTGCGACCGTCATGGATGTAGCGCATCACCTCGGGCTGCGCGTTGACCACGGCGAACCCGTCCAGATCATCGCTTTGCCAGCGGCGCAACAGCAGCCGCGGAGTCTCCAGGGACGTGGCACCGAGGGAGCTTGTCAGTTCAGGCACGTCCCCTTCGTAGCATTTCGGCACCGACGCGACGATGAATTATCCGGCCGGTAAGCTGCCGGTCAGCCGGCCAAGGCCGAGTAGGTGCGTGCCGCCGGAATCGACGTGGAGCTGCAGCAGACGGGGCGACCGGTCGGCTGTGCCCGCCCCGGTGGCGCTAGCCGGTTACCGGATCGTACAGGAGGCGTTGACCAACAACGTCCGCCACGCTGGAGCGACCCGTGCCGTGGTGGCACTGTGCTTTGAACCGGCCCAGGTCACCGTTATCGTGACGAACAACGGCACGCGTGCCGAGCCCCGGACGGACGGCGCTACCGGCGGTCCGGGCCATCCAAGCTCGACGTCCGAGACTGGGTCCAAACTGGTGATCGTGGCCTACGAGACGGGTCTAGTCAGGCGCCGCGGGCCTCTGCGACGAGGCGGCCGGCCTCCGACTCTGGGAAGCGGTCGAGCATGGCGCGGATCTCGGCGGCGTCGGTGTTCGCGCCGAAGATCTCGGTGCCGGGCTGCATGCGTACGCCCTCGGCGAGAGGCCCGGCCACCACCGGGTCGAAGCCGAACGCTTGGACCAGCCCGGCAACCACCTCGAGGTCTGCGAGATCGTCGCCTGCGATCGCGATCGCCTTGCGATCGGGCCCATCCGCCTCCAGGTCGTGGTAGCCCAGGTGATTGAAGGCCTTCACGACCCGCGACTCCGGCAGGAACCGCTGCACGATTTCGCTGGACGACGTGCGTGGGTCGGTGAGGTCGTCGCGGATCCCGTCGATCTCCCACCAGTAGTTCATCGCGTCCACGACCAGCTTGCCGCGGAGCTGCTCGACCGGGATGCTCTGGTGCATGCCCAGCGGCAGAGCGAGCACCACGATGTCGGCCCGCGCGGCCGCCTCGGCGCCGGTTACCGCCTTCGCGCCCGGCACCAGGACCTCGACGATCAGCGCGATCCTCTGCGGGTCTCCGGAGCCGGCGATCAGCACGTCGTAGCCGGCCGCGACCGCGAGCCGGCCCAGGACGGTGCCGACCTTGCCGGCGCCGAGAATGCCGAGGGTGGCCATCGCATCAGCCCGCCAGGATGTCGCGGACCATCGGGATCACCTTCGAGCCGTACAGCTCGACCGCGCGCGTGCGGGCGCTGATCGGCTGCGGGCCGACGGTGTAGATCAGGTCGAAGCGGCCGACGTCCAGCGCCTTGACCGAGGCGGCGATCCGGCGGGCCACCGTCTCCGGCGAGCCGACGTAGAGCGAGCCGTCCGCGACCTCGTTGTTGAACGCGATGCGGCTCATCGGCGGCCAGCCGCGCAGCTTGCCGATCCGGTCCATCTGCACCTTGTACGCCGGCCAGAAGATCTCCTTGGCCTGCTCGTCGGTGTCCGCCACAAAGCCCGGCGAGTGCATGCCGACCGGATACGCCTGCGTGTTCAGCTGCTCGGTCGCCCGCCGGTAGAGGTCGACGTAGGGGGCGAAGCGCGCGGCCTGCCCGCCGATGATCGCGAGCATCAGCCGCAGCCCGTGCCGGGCGGTGCGCACGACCGACTGCGGGGAGCCACCGACGCCGACCCAGGTGGTCAGCCGACCGGACTCGGTCTTCGGGAACACCTCGATGTCGTCCAGGGCCGCGCGAATGGTGCCGCTCCAGGTGACCGGCTTCTCGTCGAGCAGCTTCACGAACAGGTCGAGCTTCTCCTCGAAGAGCACGTCGTAGTCGCTCAGGTCGTACCCGAAAAGGGGGAACGACTCGGTGAACGACCCGCGCCCCAGGATTGCCTCGGCCCGCCCGTTCGAGATCGCGTCGAGCGTGGCGAAGCGCTGGAAAACCCGCACCGGGTCGTCCGAGCTCAGCACGGTCACGCCCGAGGCCAATGTGATTCTGTGGGTACGCGCGGCGATGCCGGCCAGCACCGTCTCCGGGCTGGAGATCGAGTACTCCGGGCGGTGGTGCTCGCCCAGCGCGATCCCGTCGACGCCGGCCTGGTCGGCCAGGATCGCCTCGTCGATGACCTGCCGGATGGCGGCGGCCTGCGAGACGGGTTCGCCCGAGTCGGCCACCGGCACATCGCCGAAGGTGTCGAGACCCATCACGAGGTTGCTGCTCATGATCCTGCCCTCCAGTAGCTGACACATCAACTATCACCTGATGTAATTGACACGTCAAACACCGAGGGAGGCGCGGTTATGCCCGGGACGCGACGGCTACCCTCCCGCCACGACCTGGCTATGTGGCGGGAATTCATCGAGGCGACGGAGTTGCTGCGTACGGCGGTCGCGGCCCGCCTGCAAGACGACGCCGGGCTCTCCATGGGCGACTACGCCGTGCTGCTGGCGCTCACCGAGGCACCGGGCACCCGGCATCGCTCGTCCGACCTGGCCACGGCCGTCGGCTGGGAGCGCAGCCGCCTCTCCCACCACCTGGGCCGAATGGAACGCCGCGGGCTGATCCGGCGCGAACACTGCACAGCCGACAGCCGCGGCTCCGAGATCGTCCTGGAACCGGCCGGCGAGCAGGCCTTCCACGCGGCCACGGCACCGCACCTGCGGGCCATCCGCGAGCTGTTCGTGAGCGCGCTCACCCCCGAGCAGGTCACCGCGGCCGGAGAGGTGGCCTCAGCCCTGCGTCGTCACCTGGCCGCGCGCTGACGCCCGCGCAGGTATCGGACGGGGGGGACCGTTGCGTTGGTCGATCGGAAGATCAAGGCACGCTTGAGCAGTGAAGCGTGCAACGCGGTCTCGGGTCTGGTCGCCTCCCCGCTCGGCGTTCGCCGGGTTCCGGTTCCCGGCCGAGGTGATCGTGGTCGCGGTGCGCTGGTACCTGCGCTACGGCCTGTCTTACCGCGACGTCGAAGAACTGCTCGCCGAACGCGGCGTTGGGCCGCCATTGGATAATCCAAGATACGGAGGATCAATTCGTGCCGTTAACGCGCCCGATAGCCGCCGCCAGCCGACCTCCGGGCAAAGCAACTGTACGATTGGACGCCAATACCGAAGCAGATCACCGCACTCGCGCTGCGTATCCCTGGACCGCAGCGCGGCGGATTCGGCAGCGGCCCAAGGCCACCGCACGAGTCCGCCACCGCGCTCCGAGCTCGGCGGACAAGGCGGAACTCGTGCCCTCAGGCGCTGTGTAGAGCAGAAGTCGTCCCGCTCGCCGCCGGTCCCGCCCGAGCGGAACCGGCGCGCGGCGCGTCAGGCCTCCGCGCGGTTCTCGTGCGGGCTTGGCTTCAGCGCCCGGCTGAGCGGCTGGGCGGTCAGCACCAAGGTGTATCCGCCGACCGGAGCCGCCTGCTTCGGATCGACGCCGACGATGCGTACGACGGTGGCTTCTCCGGGTTTGGGTTTCGGGGCGTTCTTCAGATCGTCGAGCGGGCCGGTCTTGACGGCCGGGTTGATCCGCAGCCCCGGTGCCGTCAGTTCGACGAGGTTCTGCGCCTCCGGACCCATCACGAACAACTTCAGCTGAGCGTTCTTGGGCAACGAACTGGTCAACGAGGCGAGCAACCCGCTCTGGTTGGCGCCGTATAGGTCCACGTGCATGTTGCGCTGGGCGACCTTGCGCTCGACATGCGGGTCGAATTGGCTCGGCGCGATCGTGTCACCGAACCCCGAGACGCGAACGATCATGCACTCGTGGCCGCCGTTCACCACGGTGGGCACCCACGCCGTCTGGCACTTCACCAACTTGTGGCAGTCGTCCGGGGCCGTGCGGCTGCCCAGGTCCACCCGAGCGATGCCACGGAACAGCGGCGTCTGGCCGACGAACGAGATGGACGGGTTGAACACCAGGAACTCGACCGAGATGCCGACCAGCGGCGCCAGGCCGAGATTCCACACATGGGCGTACAGCGTGTGGGGTTTGCCGGCCACCGCGTTGCCACCGGGATGGGACGGGATGGCCGGCGTGCTGGCCGGATCACCCTGGAGGACCCAGATGTCCGGGCTTTCATAACCATGCCCGGCGTACGGGCGCACGCCGCGGTCGCCGACGTAGGTGCGCAGCATCAGGAACGGCCGGAACACGGCCTTGGTCCCACCGATCAGTTTGTCCTGATTGGCGCGCAGGTACTCCAGCCGTTTGCGTTCCTCGTCGGTGGTGGGCAGTCCATGCCAGTCCGAGGGGTCGAGGTGCGTACCCCGGCTCTGCCCGGGCGCCCCGTCGAACAGCGGGTGCGGCCGTGGATTGCTGCTCATGCCAGCTTCTCTTCCCGGTCGATGTAGCGGATCCGAACCCGTACCGGTGCCTTCGCGTCGTGCGGCGGGACGGCCGGGCCGCTGGTGATGTCGCCGTTGTCCCACCCGTATCCGGGTGAGATCGGGATCTTGTACTGGTGGTCACCGCGTACGCCGCCGGGCAGCGGGCTGCGGTAGGAGCTGGGCTCGGCGACGCCGTCACGCGAGCGCAGCCAATCCCAGCACAGGTACGCGTACCCCCGGTCGGAGTCGAGGTTGAAGTTCGGAATCGGGCCCGGGTCGTCGCGGGTGAGCTTCGCGACGACGTACCCGGTGAAGTCGATCGGGCTGCCGAGCGTCTTGTTCTTCGGCAGCACATCAGCCTGGATCGTCAGCGTCTCCTGCTCGCTCTGGGCCGCTTCGAATCGCGTCCGGGTCTCCGGATCGCCCGGCGTCTTCGCGATCATCGCGGTCGCGTCGGTGCCCGGGTCGTAGGGACTGAGATGCACGTTTCCGGGCTCTGTAAGGACCGTCGAGCCGTCCTGGTTGGACGCCGGATAGGCCCAGGGCCGGAGGAATTCGCTCGGCACATGCCCAGGCGGCACGCCGTCAACACCGGCGAGGTCGAGCAACTGGGAGACGACCGAGACGTTCGCCGGAGTGTCGACCACGACCTCCTTCGGTACGGTACGCGAGCGTCCCGACCCGGAGGGCTCCGAGCCTGCCGGGGTCGGCAGCCCGATCCCGCCGGACAGGTCGTCGAGAGCGTTCTGCAATTCCGCCCACGCGTCACCGGGCGCCATGCCGAGGGTCATCAGGCCGGGATTCAGCTCCGACTTCATCGGGTTCACAAACGCCACCTGGGCCAGGTAGAAGTGCACCGCCAGCCAGGCGTTGTAGAGCGGCACCTCGATGAATTCGTAGATGAGGTACCGGAACAGATAGGTGCCCAGGGAGGCGAGAACCGAGATGACGTAGGTGACGGCCCACACCACGACCTCGGCGATGAACAGCAGGAACGCGAGAATGGCCAACGCCCACTCCAGCGCGGACTGCGGATCTGCGCCCTCCGCGGAACCCGCGTACGGCGGTGACGGAAAAGGCGGGGTGAGGATGACGTCGAGTTCCGGCCGGCGGATCTTGTAGAAGTCGGTTGTGGTGAATTTGACGTACTTCGACACCCACCAGTACATGTCCGTCAGCGCGTCGGCGTCCGGGTAACCCGCAGTGCCGGGCTGGATGTCATCGATGATCGTCGGGTGTGCGGCGCTCGCTCCCTTCGGACCGTGCACGTCGGTGTGTCCGTCGGTGAAGAACTCTTTGAGCGCCTCGGCCAGGAACTCGGCCAACGGCTCCGGCAGATCGGAGTCGATGTCCCAGGCGCGATGCCGAGCGAGCAGATCCGGGGTCTGATCACCGGTCGGATAGTCGGGACCGGGCTGAGCGTCGAAGAAGTCGTAGCTGGATTCGCCGGCCTCGTCGAATGTGATCCACAGGTGCTGTGCCGAGTTGCCGATCTGGTTGTAGATGCGGTCGGTGCCGTGCTCGCTGTCGAGCACCTTGGCGTCCATGTGGTTCTCCACCAGCTTGTGGCGTTGCCAATGCAACCGGTACGGACCACCACACTTCTCGTTCGTGAAGGCATGCCCGGTCACGTCGGTGGCGAGGTGACTCATCCAGCCCAGGGCGAAAGCCATGTGCGGCTCCGAGCCCGCAGCCGCGGCCTTCTGATACAGGAAGTGCCCGAACTCGAACGTCTTGCGATAATGCAGGATGTCGCTCCAGAAGAACGTCTTCTCGTCATAGCCGCTCTGGATGCCACTGCCGAGCAGGCCGAACACGTCATACTGGCGGGAGATGGCGACCAGCAGGGTGTCGATCAGGAACGAGATCCCGGTCTTGGCGATGTTGCCGAATTGCGTGGTGAGTCCGCCCGAGAGAGCGCCCAGTTCGTCGGCGGTGTTCATCGCGATCGGACCCATCGTCTCCTCCCACGGGCCGAGGAAATTGTCGTCCCACCACAGATACACATCTTTGATGAACTGGGCCGCCCGCCAAAGTCCCTGTCCCGCCCCACCCTTGAAGTCCGGGAGCAGGAAGAACATATCGGGGCCGATGGCGCCCAGGGCGGTATAGGCGGGATTGCCCTTCGCGATTTCCTCCAGCCGGGCGGCCGACGGGCCGCCGGAGGCGAACAACGGCGCTGCACCGCTGTTTCCCTGAAGATCGGACAGCGCCTTACGGGCGACGTCCATGTGGGTATATAAACCGGGCACGCGGAATCCCATCGGGTCTGATTTAACGGCGGTCGTCGATGTATGCCACTCGCGGCGAAACACATCCTGCAGGGTCCGATGTGAAGCTCACGTGAAGTGGGCCCAAGTGGACTATAGGCCACTACGATTTCGAGAGACTCCTTGCGTACGCTCCCTCGGTCGCCATATGTTGACCGCTCGGAAATGGTTCGCCCGCCCTTTCGGGCGACCCGAATCCGGACTTTGGTGCTGGCATCTTCCGGTAATGAACGATAAGGAGCGCATCTAGGATGGACCTTTCCCGGCGGCATCTGCTTCAACTGTCCGGCGCCACGGTCGCCGGTGTGGTTCTGTTCGACGGGGCGTCCGCGAGCGCCTCACCCCGCCAACAGCGCCTCTACCTCGGCTCCTACACGTCCTCCGGCGGGCGCGGTGTCGCGGCCGGGACCATCGAGTCGGCCACCGGCGCGGTGCATCTCGACGGCTGGAACCACGCGGTCGCCGATCCCTCCTGGCTGGCCGCGTCCTCCGATGGCGCACGGCTGTACGCCGTCAGCGAACTCGTACCGGACGGCACGGTCAGCGCGCTGCACCCGGCCCGGTCGGGACCGCCGACCGTGTCGCACGCCGAGCCGACCGGCTGGGGTCCGACGCACGCCCAGGTTCACCCGACCGGGCGGTTTCTGTTCGTGGCGCACTATGGCACCGGCGGGCTGGCGGTCCATCCGATCGACGCGGACGGCAGGCTCGGACCGGCCACCGACACCCACGAACACGCGCACGGCTCGCACGTCCACCAGGTCGTGACCGACCCGTCCGGGCGCTGGCTCCTGGTCGCCGACCTCGGCCTCGACGCGATCTTCGTGTACGCATTCGACGAGCGCGACGGTCGGCTGCGCGCACACGGCCAGACCCCGCTGCGAGCCGGTGCAGGCCCACGCCACCTGGCGTTCCATCCGTCAGGCGGATACGTCTACGTCGCCGCCGAGCTGAACTCGACCGTCACCGTCCTCCGCTGGGCCGACGGCGGTCTGACTCCCGTCCAGGTCGTGGGTACCCTGCTGCGCCCGACGGCAACCCGGAACTACCCGGGCGAGATCCTGTCATCCACGGACGGCCGGTTCGTCTACGTCACCAACCGCGGCGACGACAGCGTCGTGGTGTACGCCGTCAGTCACGGTGGGAGCCGACTGGCCCTCGTCGCGAGGGCCCCATCAGGTGGGCAGTGGCCCCGCCATGCGGCCATCGACCGCACCGGCCGCTGGCTGTTCGTGGCGAATCAGCGTTCCGGCGAGCTGACAATGTTCGCGCTGGATCCGGAGCAAGGTCTGCTCTCGGGTCCGATCGGGCGGCTGCCCGCACCGGCGGTGGCCTGCGTACTCGTCGTCTGATGGACCTCGCGGGCGGCCCACGGGCCGCCCGCACCCGGTCCGTGTTCGAGCACGGCCGGTCTCTTGCTGTTCCCCGATACGGCGAGTCGACCACAGAGGTGGCCATGCCTCGGTTCAACGCCAACCGCCCGCCCTTCGCAGGTGACCGACACCTCGAGTGTGCTGTGTTCATCGCCGATGGGCCCAGCGTGAGGGTCCAGCGGACCGTCTGAAAGACAGGTAACGGGGTTGATCAAGGTTGATATCGTCCGCCCGGATGACGCGGCCGAGCACCGGCCGGCCAGCCTCAGTCTTTCATGAGTGATTGTCGAGTGGCCGGATGGAGTCTCACCCTCCGGCTCTCGCAGATCCCGGCGTGAACGTCTCCGCTCACCGGGCTCCTGTCATCCGGCTCTGGCCGCCGCGACCCTCGTTCGCATTTCCCATCTCCAGTGAGCGAGTAGCCCTGGCCGAGTCATCAACCAGTACCGGCGCGCCGCCTGACTCGACCAGCGAAGCTCCAGGTCACCGGCCGTGATCGGGTATTGGCACGGTACAAGCTCGAACGGACATCCGGAGAACCGACTCGGCGCCATCCGGATCGATCATGTCGTGGCCAGCGTGTAGTCGTACACAGACTGCAAGGCGGACATCCTGTGCCATGGACCCATGACGCAATTTCGTGGATCCGGCACACCTGCACACCGCGCGGATGCAGTCCGCCACAACCTCGCGGTCGGCCTGCACGCGGTTACGGAGATCAATCAGACCATTCGGTACGCAGACACGAAGTCGGCGGCACTGGCCGGCATCCAAGCCCTGGCGGTCACCGTCCTGGTGGCCCTGTGGATGCCGAAAACCTCATCCGTGCAGCTCACGCTGCATGATCGTATTCGTGGAGGAGTCCGCCGAGACGATCAATTCGGCGGACGCGCTGACGTGTGATCGCGGCTGGATCGGTGATTGGCTCGGGTAGCGGGCGCAGGGGTCGGTTGTTCGCGATACCCCGGTGAGGACGATGATCGTTATGGTGGCGTTCGTATTCGCGTAGCGCGTGTAGCAGGTGCGCCTGGTTCCAGATCAGCGTCCGGTCGAGCAGTTCGTGGCGGCAGGACTGGATCCACCGCTCCATGATCGAATTCATGCGAGGCATCCGCACGCCGCTGAGCACCACGGTGATGCCGGCGTCGGCGAGGATCGCGTCGAACATTGCCGGGTACTTCCCATCCCGGTCCCGGATCAGGTACTTCACCTGGCATCCGGCGTCGTCGAGGTCCATGAGCAGGTTCCGGGCCGTCTGGGCGACCCACGCGGCGGTCGGGTGGGCGGTGGCGCCGAGCACACGTACTCGGCGGGTGGCGTGTTCGATGACCGACAAGATGTACAGCCGGGTACCGGTCAACGTCGTCGTCTCGAAGAAGTCAGCGGCGAGGATGGCGTGGGCTTGGGAGCGGAGGAACGTCGCCCAGGTGTCGCTGGTGCGCTGGGGCGCCGGTTCGATACCGGCCTCGTGGAGGACCTCCCACACGGTCGAGGCGGCGACCTTGATACCGAGGACGAGTAGTTCGCCGTGGATTCTGCGGTAGCCCCACGTGTTGTTCTCGTGGGCCAGGCGCAGCGCCAGCCGGCGGATCGACCGGATAGTGGGTGGGCGCCCGACTCGGGTAGGCCGGGAGATCCTGGCGTGCCGGCGCGCGATCAGGTCCCGCTGACGTTAGGGCGTAAGATCATGGCATGGTAAAAGCGCAGGTCAGGGCAGGTATCTACAGCCGGCAGTCCCGGGACAAGACGAAATCGATCGACGAGCAGACCGCCGAGTGCCAGGTCGACGCCGGCGAGCAGGACGGCTGGACGGTCGCCGAGGTCTACTCCGACGGGGTCAGCGCGAGCAGGTTCGGCACGAAGGCCCGCCCGGACTGGGACCGGCTGCTCGCCGATGTCGACGCCGGCCGGATCGACGCGCTGGTGCTGTGGGAGTCCTCCCGCGGTGACCGCGACGCCGAGACCTGGCTGGGACTGCTGACCCGCTGCCGCGTCCGGAAGGTGCTGATCCGGATCACGAGCCACGAGCGCACCTACAACATGGCGCTCGCCCGGGACTGGAAGGCCCTCGCCGACGACGGCATCGACTCCGCGTACGAGTCGGAGAAGACCTCGTTGCGGATGCTGCGGGCGATGGTCGCGCAAGCCCGCGACGGCAAACCGGCCGGTCGCTGCGTGTACGGCTACGAGCGGCACTACGGGATCAACGACGAGGGCAAGCGGGTGCTGGTCGAGCAGATCCCGCACCCGGAACACGCGCTGATCGTGGCGGAGATCGTGCGCCGGGTCGCCGCCCCCGAACCGATCCAGGCCATCGTGCGAGACCTGAACGCGCGCGGCGTCGCGCCGCCGTCGACGGTGGGCCGGGCCGGAAACCGGGTGGTCGCCACCCGCTGGCGGGCCAACACGATCCGGGACATCGCCACCCGGGTCGACTACACCGGCAAGCGGGAGTACCGGGGCGAGACGTACGACGCGGTGTGGCCGGAGATCGTGACCGAGGCTCACCACCTGGCCGCCCGGCGGGTCCTGACCGACCCGGCCCGCAAGGGTGAGCGGCCGTCCAAGCAGAAGTGGTTACTGTCCTATCTGGTCAGGTGTGGTGCGCCGGGCTGCGGCGAGTACCTGCACCGGGTGCCGCCTCGTGCGTCACGGCGCGGCATGTCCGCCCGCTACGCGTGCACCGAACGGTGCCTGAGCATCCAGGCCGAGCCGCTCGACGAGCTGGTCCTTGACGCGGTGGTGCTGCGCCTGGCCGAGGAGGAGGAATTCGACTTGCAGGCGCCGAGCAACGACGCGGCGGTGCTCGCGGCTCAGGCCACCGTCGGGAAGCTCCAGGAACGCTTGGACGAGTGGCGCGACTCGGCCGCCCGTGGTGAGACCTCCCCGGCGTCGCTGGCCCGGATCGAGGCCCAGCTACTCGACGAGATCGCCACGGCGGGCAAGGCCACCGCGGTAGCGTCCACGCCGCCTCTGCTGTTGGAACTGCTCGACGGCGTGTACGGCCGCCCCGACGCCATCGGTGAGCGGGTCGCCAAGAAGTTGGATGTCGTCGCCCGCCGGGAACTCATCCGGTACTACCTGGACGTGACGATCGCCCCGTCGGTCGGGTGGGTGCGCAGCGATCGGCCGCTGGACGTCGATCGGGTCCTGTACGCGTGGAAGCGGTAACGGCGAGTCGGCGCACCCCGAACCACGCGGAGGTCGTTGCGCAGGGCGTGGATGAACGCGCGGCGCGAGAGCTGGCGAAGATCAAGGCCAGGATCAAGGCAGGGCGACGCCCGATCACCGCGGTCGAGGCGCTGTGCCGACCCCGCCAGCATGTGCAGATGTCCATACATCCGTTGCGTGGCGAGCAATTCCTGGTGTGGCGTCGCGGCGGCGGCAAGGCGATCGGCCGGGACCGCGACAGCGACCAGTGGCAGCGCGACGGGGCAGCTGAGCCGGGGCTCGACGAGGCCGGGTTCGGGCCGCTGGACGAGGATGCCCTGGTCGTGTCCGGCCTCGATGCCGACTCCCCCCGCGATCTGCTCGGCGTCGACTGGCCGGTGATCGCGTGCGAGTGCAGGTGGGTCACCGTCGACAGCGCGCTCGCGGACCGCATCCACGCTGCACTCACCGATTGGCGGACCGAGTCCCGCGCCGGTTCACGCCGACCGATCCGCGAAATCGTCGACTAGAGCGTGTTTAAGAAGTGTCATAGCCACTCGTTGATCGCGGCGATGTGGACCGTGGCCTGGTAACGAACGGCGAGTTTGTCGTAGCGGGTGGCCACAGCCCGGTTGCGCTTGAGTCGGTTGATTCCGCACTCGACCGCGTGGCGCTGCTTGTACAGCAGCGGATCGAACGACGGGGGTCGTCCGCCCTTCGAGCCCTTCTTGCGACGGTTCGCCGCCTGGTCGGCCTTGACCGGGATGGTGGCCTTGATTCCTCGTTGACGCAGGTACTCCCGGTTCGCCTTCGAGGTGTATGCCTTGTCGGCCAGGACCCGATCCGGGCGGGTCCTCGGCCGGCCACCACCACACCGCTTCACCCGGATACCGTCCAACACGGCGCTGAACTGCGGGCTGTCCCCCCGCTGTCCGGCGGTCAACACCACCGACAAGGGTTTCTGTCCCTGCTCACAGCCCAGATGCACCTTCGTCGTCAACCCACCACGGGAACGCCCCAACGCATGATCTACCGGCTCGACCTGCACCCCTGCCGGCGGCTCGACCTGCCGGTCACCGTCATGGCGGGCACCCGCAGCGTGCTGATGCGCCCGAGCGATCGTGGAATCCACACTGACGTCCCAGGTGATCAACCCGGCGGCGTCCGCACGGGCCTGCAACTCGGCCAGGATCCTCGCCCAGGTCCCGTCACGCTGCCACCGGCGGAACAGGCCGTACACACTTCGCCACTCGCCGTACTGCGGGGGCACGTCGCGCCAGGGACAACCGACCCTGACCCGCCACCGGATCCCGTCGATGAGCTGCCGTTTCGTCCATGTCGGCGGGCGCCCCGGCTTCCTCCCGACCGGCAACAAGGGCTCGAGGACGTGCCACTGTTCGTCGGTCAGGTCATGCCGCCCCGCCACCGGTATGGTGTCCACGAGGTCTCCGTGCAGATGTTCTTCTTCGTCGATGAACGATCTACCGGAGACCTCCCTACTTTTCGATCACCGACACGCCGCCTGCGACCAGACCAGGCAAACACCACAGGTACTTCTTAAACACGGCCTAG
>JAVHVY010000415.1:0-15804 GCA_032160305.1 Actinoplanes sp. | reverse complement strand
TGTCGTTGACGGCGTGCGCCGACACCTCGATGTCCCGGTCGATCATGCCGAACTCGATGCGCGTGTAGTGCTCGACCTCGGACTGCGCGGCGCGGAGCACGTCGATCAGGGCGGCCGGCTCGCGCTGGATGCGGGTCGAGTCGGCGCCGGCGAGGACGAGGAGGTTTTCGTCGTTGCGGCGCATCCGGGTGGCCAGGTGGTCGAGCTGGAAGAGCTCGGCCAGCCGGTCCGGGTCCTCCTCGCCGCGTTCGAGCCGGTCGAGGTGGCCGATCAGCCGGTCGACCAGGATCTGCGACCGGCGGGCCAGGTTGACGAACATCGTCGCGACGGAGGACCGCAGGGCGGCCTGCTCGGCGGCGGTCCGGACGGCTTCCAGGTGGACCGCGTTGAACGCCTCGGTGACCTGGCCGAACTCGTCCCGGCTGCGGACCGGCAGCGGTTCGGCGACCTGGTCGGCTACCTGCGCCGGGGTCAGTGAGCCGATCAGTGACGGATCGCGTAGCCGCTCGACCGCCTGGGGTAGGCCGTACTGGGCGACCGAGAGCGCGCCCTGGCGCAGTTCGCGCAGCGAGCGGGCCATCGACCGGGCGACCAACCAGGCGAAGGCGATCGCGAGCAGGAGCAGCAGGAGCAGGACGCTGGTCTCGATGAAGACCTGCCGGTTGACGTTGTCGCGCAGCTTGGTGGCCTGGGCGACGATGTCGGTGTCCATCCGGGTCTCGACCGCGCGGAAGAGCTTGTTGTACGCCGTGAACGCGGACTCCCACTGGTCCGAGTTGAACGCGATCTGCTTCGTGTTCGCCCCCTGCAGAGCCTGCAGTGGCTTGCTCAGGTTGGTGGCGCCGAACTTGCTCGGACCGGACACGACGCGGTTGAACAGCGCCTTCTCCGAGTCGGTACCGACCTGTTGGAGGGTGGCGAAGGAGATCGAATAGCCCGCTTCGGTGATCAGGAACTCACGCCGGCGCTCGACGGTGAAGTCACCCTCGGAGAGCACCTTGTGCCCTTCGTCGCGCTCCTGGGCGATGTAGTCCTTCGCCCGGGCCACGGCCGCGACCGCACGCAGGTGGTCGCTCAGCGTGGTGTCGGTGGCGAGCTGGGCGGAGACGTCCCGCACCTTCAGCAGATCGTCGATCAGGGTGCCGTAGGTGCCTTCGAGCCCGCCGAGGCCGCGTTCCTTGTTCGCGTTGGCATACGCGCTGCGGACCGCGGGGAGCTCCTCGAGGTTGTTGTCGAGGCGGACGAGCAGGGTGTTCACGTTGGCCGGCAGGTCGGTCAGGGTGGTGCGCTGCTGGGCGTACGGCACCTTGGCGGCGTCGACCAGAGCGTGCTCGTCGGTGTAGAGCTTCACCGCGGCCGCCCGATCGGAGCTGCCCGCCGTCGTCGAGTAGATCATCACGCCGTAGGCGCGTTCGTTCTGCAGGTGGTCGACCAGGCTACCGGCGGCCTGGGACAGCGCTGACAGCGTCCGCGTACGGTCGGCGTTGTTGGCCGAGTTGATGTGGCCGACCAGGCCGTTCACACCGACGATGACCGTGGCCAGGGTCGGCACGAGCATGATCAGTCCGAGTTTCGACCAGATCGGGAGGTCTCGCAGCCGGCCGGCCGGCCGACGGAGACGCGACATGACCGCGTTCGCCTGCTTGGGGCGCTTGCTCACGTCACCGTCCTCCTGTTTTCGGGCCCAGCCATCGGGCCGCCGTGCGCGGCACACGGCCGAACCACCGTGTCGGGCCCCCGAGATTCCATCACGACGAGTCTCAAAGAGAAAGAGCAGGCTGACCCGGACCGTTTGTGTGATGCGATGTTGCTCACGCGGAGCTGGTCATCGCCGGCCGACCATCACCGTCCGTATATGTTTTCATCTCTTAACGTCACTCAACTCCGCCGGCTGCGCGATAGGTTCGTTCAGACCGATGCGGCCCGATCCACGGGATCGTGGCAGCACACACGATTACCTGCGGGTAGTCCTACGGCAAGGCGATATATCTATCTGTGCAGGATTTGTAGACACCAAACTGACCGAACGGATGAGTCAGTGCGACAAATCGCTAGTTTCGCCGACCGAAAGTATGTTGGTGTCGCTAATAACCGGAAAACCGGACATCACCCCAAGAGCTTCGCGTACGCGGGCTTGATGACCTCGATGATGATGGCCAGCCGCTCGTCGTACGGAATGAAGGCCGACTTCATCGCGTTGATCGTCAGCCACTGCAACTCCGCCCAGCCCCAGCCGAACGCCTCGGCGAGCAGCACCATCTCCCGCGACATGGATGTGCCACTCATCAGCCGGTTGTCGGTGTTCACTGTCACGCGGAAGCGCAGATCACGCAGAAGCCCGATCGGATGCTCGGCGATCGACGCCACCGCGCCGGTCTGCACGTTGGACGACGGGCACAGCTCAAGCGGGATCCGCTTGTCCCGGACATAGGCCGCGAGACGCCCCAGCACCGCCGGGGCCGCCGCGCTCCCGGTGATGTCGTCGACGATCCGCACCCCGTGCCCGAGCCGGTCCGCGCCGCACCACTGGATCGCCTGCCAGATCGACGGCAGCCCGAACGCCTCACCGGCGTGGATGGTGAAGTGGAAATTCTCCCGTTGCAGATACTCGAACGCGTCCAGGTGCCGGGTGGGCGGGTAGCCGGCCTCGGCCCCGGCGATGTCGAAGCCGACCACGCCCTGATCGCGGTAGCGCACCGACAGCTCGGCTATCTCCTGCGAGCGGGCGGCGTGCCGCATCGCGGTCAGCAACGTCCCGATCCGGATCTGCCGGCCCAGGGCGGCCGCCTCGGCGCACCCCTCCCGGAAGCCGGCGTGCACCGCGTCGACCACCGCGTCGAGGGTCAGGCCACGCTCGAGGTGCTGCTCCGGCGCGTAGCGGACCTCGGCGTAGACGACGCCGTCGGCGGCCAGGTCGAGCGCGCACTCCTTGGCCACCCGGTGCAGGCCCGCCTCGGTCTGCATCACCGCGACCGTGTGCGCGAAGGTCTGCAGGTAGCGTTCCAGCGAGCCGGAATCGGCTGCGGCGACGAACCAGGCGCCCAACCGCTCGGGGTCGGTCTCGGGCAGCGGGTGGCCGATCTCAGCGGCCAGCTGGACGATGGTCGCCGGTCGCAACCCGCCGTCGAGGTGGTCGTGCAGCAGCGCCTTGGGAGCCTTGAGGATGTCCTCGTGGGTGATCGCAACCATCAACAGACTCTAGTGGGAAGCGGCGAATGATCAACGCGGTACTGCCCTACCTGCGCTGTCCGGTGTGTGCGGACCCGCTGGCCGGACCGCGGCCGGGCACGTTGCGCTGCGGTCGTGGGCACGCGTTCGACCTGGCCCGGCAGGGGTACGCGAGCCTGACCGCCGGCCGCACCCCGCACTCCGGCGACACCACCGAGATGATCGAGGCGCGCGCGACGTTCCTGGCCGCCGGCCACTACTCCTTCATCGCCGACGCGCTGACGAGAGCCGCGACACAGGCGACGGCCCCAGCGCAAACCGAAGCCCCAGCGCAAACCGAAACCGGGCCTGAAGCCACGGTGCTGCCGGAGCGCTCAGGGCTGCCCGGAGGCGCGACGGCCACCGGGCTGATCGTCGATGCCGGCGTCGGTACCGGCTACTACCTGGCCCGGGTGCTCGACGCGCGGGCGGCGGCAGTCGGGCTGGGGCTCGACGTGTCGAAAGCCGCGCTCCGGCGAGCGGCGCGGGCCCATCCGCGCGCCGCGGCCGCCCTGGTCGACGTGTGGGGTGCGCTGCCGGTCGCCGACGCCTCGGCCGAGCTGATCCTGAACGTCTTCGCCCCTCGCAACGGCCCGCAATTCCATCGGATCCTGCGCCCGGACGGCGTCCTGCTCGTGGTGACTCCGGCCGCCGACCACCTGCGCGAGCTGATCGCCGGCCATGGCCTGCTGCACGTCGACCCCGACAAGGCGGACCGGGTGAGCGCCGCGCTGGGCGAGCACTTCCGGGCGGAGACGGCGACCATCCACGAACGGCGCCTGCGGCTCACGGCTGCCGAGGCGTACACCCTGATCGCCATGACCCCGAGCGCCCGTCACCTGGCTGTCGGCTCCCTGCCCACCGAGGATCTCGAGGTGACCGCAGCCGTCGACGTGACCGTCTACCGCCGCCGGTAGCGAAGCGTTCGCGGGTGGTCGGATCAGACGGAAAGATCCACTTCTTCCCATTCCGGCGGGGGGTCGTGATAGGGGCCCGAGAGGATCACTGCCCATTCCAGGGCCCATCGCCGCTGGCCGATGGCGTCGCCGTCGATCTCGCCCGGTAGCGGCCGGCCCTGCCGCTGCGCCTCCTGGAAGGCCCAGTCCAGGCAGTAGTAGAGATCCAGCAGAACCGCGGCATCGACCGGATCGCGCGGCGCGACCAGCGACCGGGACCGCCAGCTGTCGAAGGTCTCGCCGGCGGGCAGATCGGGCATCTGGCGCATCAGCCGGTCCTCCGGCGGCACAGTCGGGTCGAGGTGTCGGCTCAGGCCGAGCAGCCAGCCCAGCGCGAAGACCGCGTCGTAGTGCAGCACGAAGGACCGGTGGTCGCCCTTGACGCCCATCACGAAGTCCCACTCCGGCGGGGTCACCAGCTCGACCAGGTGCGAGCCGAGCAGCCAGCTCATCGCCGTCTCGGTGGGCATCCCGAAACAACGGGCGACGACCACGTGCAGCACCGCGGCGCGCACCTCGATCTCCACCGTCGGGCGCAGCACGACGCCGTCGCCCGGCTCCCACACCAGCGGGAACGACGGCGGCGGCAGTGGCAGAGCCAGGCGTTCGAGCTCGTCGAGGCTGGCCTCGCGGACCGCGCGGGGATCGGGGGCGGCCTTGGTCATCCGGCTCAGGCTATGCGGTCGAGGAGCAGCGGGGTGGGTTCAGGCGCGGCGGAGGCGATTCGGACCGCACCGGCGGCCAGCGCCCGCGCCGACGCGATCCGGCTTCCCTCATCCGTACGCAGCTCCATCAGCACCTGGCCGACCCGCACCCGGTCGCCGGGCCGGATCTGGAGCAGGACGCCGGCGCCGAAGCTGACCGGATCCTCCTTGCGCGCCCGTCCGGCCCCCAGCCGCCAGGCCGCGACGCCGATGTCGTAGGCGTCGACCGCCGCGACCACGCCGTCCTCGGCCGCGCGCACGATCTCGGTCTCGCGGGCCTGCGGCAGCGGCGCGTCCGGGTCGCCGCCCTGCGCGGTGATCATCGCCCGCCAGGAGTCCATCGCCGCGCCCGATTCGAGAGCCTTCGCCGGGTCGGCGCTGGTCAGTCCGGCCGCGTCGAGCATCTCCCGGGCCAGCGCCAGGGTCAGCCCGACCACATCGGCCGGGCCGCCGCCGCTGAGCACGGCCAGCGACTCCTCGACCTCGATCGCGTTGCCGACGGCCAGGCCGAGCGGGGTGGACATGTCGGTCAGCAGGGCCACTGTGGTGACGCCGGAGACCCGGCCCAGCTCGACCATCGTGCGCGCCAGCTCGCGGGCCCGCGCCAGATCCTTCATGAACGCACCGGAGCCGACCTTGACGTCGAGGATCAGCGCACCGGTGCCCTCGGCGATCTTCTTGCTCATGATCGAGCTGGCGATCAGCGGGATCGCCTCGACCGTGCCGGTGACGTCGCGCAGGGCGTAGAGCTTGCGGTCCGCCGGGGCCAGGCCCTCGCCGGCCGCGCAGATCACCGCGCCGACCTGCTGCAATTGCCGCTTGAAGTCGGCGTTGCCCAGCTGCGCGCGCCAGCCCTCGATGGACTCCAGCTTGTCGAGCGTGCCGCCGGTGTGTCCGAGGCCGCGCCCGGAGAGCTGCGGCACGGCCGCGCCGCACGCCGCCACCAGCGGGGTGAGCGGCAGGGTGATCTTGTCGCCGACCCCGCCGGTGGAGTGCTTGTCGACGGTCGGCCGGGTCACCGCGGAAAGGTCCAGCCGCTCGCCGCTGGCGATCATCGCGGCGGTCCAGCGGGCGATCTCGCCCGGCGTCATCCCGCGCAGCAGGATGGCCATGGCCAGCGCCGACATCTGCTCGTCGGCGACGACCCCTTTCGTGTACGCGTCGACGACCCAGTCGATCTGCTCACCGGAGAGGGCGTGCCCGTCCCGCTTCGCGATGATCACGTCCACCGCGGTGAAGTCGCCGGCCATCAGTCCTGCCCTTCCCAGCGCGCGCCGATGCCCTCGGGCGGTGCACCCTCACCGGCCCAGGACAGGCCACCGTCCACGTCGACCACGACGATCCGTGGGGTGCGGACCCGTCCCCACCGCACGGCGACCTCGGCGGTCGGGAAGATCGGCGCCTCCTCGAGGACGCCCTTCGCCGCGTCGGCCTCCTGCGGGCTGCCGCCGGACCGCTCCCAGTAGCCGGTCCACACCCGCGCGCCGCCGGAGATGTCCGGGTGCACGAAGACCGTCCCGCGCCCGCGCCACTTGGCCAGCGCCGTCGGCACGTCGGGGATCGCGGCGGGCCCGGTGACCCGGTCGATGTCCGCCGGCCCGAACGCGTGCGGCAGCAGCTCGGCCATCGACAGCGGCCGGGGCACCGCCTCGACCAGGCACTGCGCGCCGCCGGCCTCGTACAGCAACTGCCGGCAGCGGCCGCACGGCATCAGCGGCGACCCGGTGGCATCGACACAGGATACTGCCAGGAGCCGCCCGCCACCGGTCGCGTGCAACGACGTGACGAGCCCGCACTCGGCGCACAGCCCGATCCCGTAGGAGGCGTTCTCGACGTTGCACCCGACCACGATCCGGCCGTCGTCGACCAGCCCGGCCACCCCGACGGGAAAGTCGGAATAGGGCGCGTACGCATGCCGCATGGCCTCGATGGCAGCTTCCCGCAACCGGCCCCAATCGATCTCCATACCCCGGATTCTGCCCCACCGGCCCGGCAAACCGGCGCCGCGACCCTGGATCGGGCTGGACCCGCGCCGCCGGCAACGGCCGCAGGACAAGATCATTGGCCAGGTGCTCAGCTTTTCACGTACGGGATGCCGTCCGCGGCCGGCGCCCGGACGCGGCCGACCAGGCCGGCCACCGCGATGATCGTCGCGAGGTACGGCAGCATGTTGAGGAACTGGCTCGGCACCGGGCTGCCCACCGCGCTCAGGTAGGTCGCCAGTTTCTGGGCGAAGCCGAAGAACAACGCCGCCCCCAGCGCTCCGAACGGGGTCCACCGGCCGAAGATCAACGCGGCCAGGGCGATGAAGCCGGCGCCCGAGGTCATGTTCTTGTTGAAGCTGCCCGTCGCCACCAGAGTGAAGTACGCCCCGCCCGCGCCGGCGATCAGCCCGCCGAGCAGCACGTTGCCGTAACGCAGGCCGCGGACCCGGATGCCCACGGTGTCGGCGGCCGTCGGGTGCTCGCCGACCGCCCGGGTCCGCAGGCCCCAGCGGGTGCGCGACAGCCCGAAGTGGATGACGAAGACCAGGATCAGGGCGAGCCAGACCAGCAGGTTGGACTCGAAGAGCACGGGGCCGAGCACCGGGATCTTGGACAGCACCGGCACGTTCCAGGTCGGCAGCGCGGGCGGCTGGTTGTACTTCTGCGCGTCGGGCTGCATCAGCCGTTCGTAGAGGAAGCCGGTGACGCCCAGCGCGAAGAGGTTGAGCACGATGCCGACGACGACCTGGTCGACCAGGAAGCGGATCGCCAGCACGGCCAACATCCCGGCGATGATCGCGCCGCCGATCGCCGCGCTGAGCAGACCGGCCCAGACACTGGTCGCCAGCGTGCCGACCAGGGCCGCGCCGAAGGCGCCCATCAGGAACTGGCCCTCGATCGCCACGTTGACCACCCCGGAGCGTTCGCCCAGGACGCCGGCCAGCGCGCCGAGGATCAGCGGCATGGCCAGCTGCAGCGTACCGCTCGCGGTGTCGACCAGCGGCAGGAACTTGCCCGCCACCTGCCAGCACAGGAACGACAGTACGAAGGCGACGATGCCGATCCCGAGCAGGGCGGTCTGCCAACGCCGGGCGATGCCGGTGAGGATCACGGCACCGGCGGCCACGGCGAGCACCCCGAAGACGTACGCCCCGAGCTGGCCGTTGATCGTTATCGCGGCGCCGGAGGCGTCCTGGCTCAGCGTGAACTTCGCCGTCTCGGACGGGGCCAGCGAGCCGAACACCCCGATCGCGAGCAGGCCGACCAGCGTCACCCCGGCGCCGAGCCGGCGCGGCCGGTCCCAGAAACCGCGCGGGGCGGTGACGTCGGCCAGGTCCTCGACTGTCGCCGTGGACATCCGGCTCACCAGCCCTTCGCCATCGAGGCGCCGAGCCGCGCGGAGCGGGCGGCACGCAGGTGGAAGATCGTCTTCACCAGGGCGGGCGCGGCGATGAAGATGACGATCAGTGCCTGCAGCACCGTCACCAGCTCCAGCGAGATGCCCGAGAAGGACTGCATCCGGTTGCCGCCGGCGCTCAGCGCGCCGAAGAGGATCGCCGCGAGCAGCGTGCCCCACGGCTTGTTGCGGCCGAGCAGCGCGACCAGCAGGCCGTCGAAGCCGATGTTGCCGGCGACGCCGGTGGTCAGCGTGTGCGCGGTGCCCAGGACCTGGGTGGCGCCGCCCAGACCGGCGAGCCCGCCGGCCACGACCATGAGCATCAGGTACGTGCGCCCGACGCTGATGCCGGCCGTTCGCGCCGCCGGCGGGTTGGCGCCGACCGCGCGCAGCTCGAAACCGAAAGCGGACCTGTTCAGCAGCCAGGCGACCCCCGCGGTGACCAGGACGGCCAGCACGATACCGAGGTGTACCCGCAGCTCCCCGCCGAACGACGGCAGCTGGGCGCTCGAGGCGACCGGCTTGCTGATCGCGTCCGTGCGGTTCGGATCCTGTACGCCGTCCTGCAGGATCAGCCAACCCAGGAAGAGCAGCGCCGTGTAGTTGAGCATGATCGTGACGATCACCTCGTGAGCGCCGGTCCGGGCTTTGAGAATGCCCGGGATGAACCCCCAGAACGCGCCGCCGAGCAGGCCGGCGAGCAACGCGAGGAGCAGGTTGAGCACGATCGGCAGGCCGAAGGTGAACCCGGCCACCGCCGCCACGATCGCCCCGATGATCGCTTGTCCCTGGCCACCGATGTTGAACAGGCCGCCGCGGAAGGCCACCGCCACCGACAGGCCGGTGAGGACCAGCGGCGCCGCGTACGTGAGCGTCTCGGAGATCGGGGTGAACGCCTGCTGCCAGGTTCCGGAGCCGTCGGCCCAGGCGGTGATCGCCGCTGGGTCGACGACCGCGCCCTTGAACAGATCGGCGTAGGCGGCGCTGATCACGTCCCAGGATGCGGTCAGCGCGTCGCTCGGGCGGGCGGTGAGATACCCGAAGGTCTTCAGCACCTCGGCGTCGGAGATCACGATCAGGATCGCGCCGATGACCAGTGCCAGCAGGACGGACAGAACGGTCACCATGACCGTGTTGGCCGACCACAGGTTATGCAGGAACTGGTTCAGGAACGAGTCGCCGGCAGGCTTGGCGCTCTGCTCGGGCGGGGTCGCCGCGGGCTTCTTCTCCGGCGCTTCGACCGGGCCGTCGGTGCTCACTTCGTCCCCTTCCCGGTGGCGTCGGAGTCACCGGTGATCCCGGCCATCAGCAGGCCGATGTCCTCGCGCGGGGTGTCCGGTGAGACGATCGCCAGGATCCGCCCGCGGTACATGACCGCGATCCGGTCGGCCAGAGCGACCAGTTCGTCCAGCTCACTGGAGACCACCAGCACGGCTGTTCCGGCGTCGCGCTCGTGGATGACCCGGCTGTGGATGAACTCGATCGAGCCGACGTCCACACCGCGGGTCGGCTGGGCGGCGATGAAGAGCCGCAGCGGGCGGGACAGCTCCCGGGCCACCACGACTTTCTGCTGGTTACCGCCGGAGAGGGTGCCCACCGTGGACTCGGCCGAGGAGGTGCGGATGTCGAACTGCTCGACCCGTACGCGCGCCGACTCGGCGATGGCCGCCGGGTTCAGCTGGAAGGCGTTGCCGTACGGCGGGCGGTCGTACATGTCGAGCACCAGATTCTCGGCGACCGAGAACTCCTTGATCACCCCGTCGTGACTGCGGTCCTCCGGCACGTAGCCGACGCCCGAGCGCAGGATCTGCTTGGTGGACATGCCGACGAGATCCTCGTTGTCGACCATGATCGAGCCCGCCCGCGGTGTACGCAGGCCCATCACGGCCTCGACCAGCTCGGTCTGCCCGTTGCCCTGCACGCCGGCGATGCCGAGCACCTCACCGGCCCGGACCACCAGGTTCACCCCGTCGACTGCCGGCACACCCCGGTCGTCGTCGACGATCAGGCCGGCGATTTTCAGCACCTCGCGACCGGGCTCGGCCGGCGACTTGCCGACCTCGAGGTTGACCGCGCGGCCGACCATCAGCGACGCCAGCTCGTCCTCGGGAGTCTCCGGGCCGGTCGTGGTGACCGTGCGGCCGCGGCGGATCACCGTGATCCGGTCGGCGATCGCCTTGACCTCCTTGAGCTTGTGGGTGATGAACACGATCGACTTGCCGCCCTCGGCCAGCGAGCGCATGACGGCGAGCAACTCCTCCGTCTCCTGCGGGGTCAGCACGGCCGTCGGCTCGTCCAGGATCAGCAGGTCGACGTCGCGGGTCAGCGCCTTGACGATCTCGACCCGCTGCTGGGCGCCGACCGGTAGGTCCTCCACCCGGGCGTCCGGGTCGACCGGCAGGCCGTACCGGGTGGAGACGTCCAGGACGTCGCGCCGGTTGCGGCGGCGGTCCAGCAAGCCGAGCGGGCCGCCGCGGGTCTCCTCCGCGCCGAGCGCGATGTTCTCCGCCACCGTGAAGACCGGGACCAGCATGAAGTGCTGGTGGACCATGCCGATGCCGGCGGCGATGGCGTCCCGGGGAGACCGGAAGGCCAACGGCGTGCCGTTCACCAGGATCTCGCCCTCGTCGGGCTGCAGCAGCCCGTAGAGCTGGTTCATCAGCGTCGACTTGCCGGCGCCGTTCTCGCCGAGCAGCGCGTGCACCTCGCCCGGCTCGACCGTGATGTCGATGTGATCGTTGGCCACCAGGTCGCCGAAGCGCTTGGTGATGCCGCGCAGTTCGAGTCTCAGCACAATCTCCCTGAGGGCGGGGCCGGCTCCCCCGAGGGCGGGGCCGGGCCGACGCGTGGACGGTAACAAGGTTCCCGAGCAGAGCCGCCGCCCGGCCGCGGGTTTCCTCCCCGGGGCCGGGCGGCGGCTCAGAAATGCCTGATCAGCTCAGGGTCACTTCGGCGCGTTCGCCGACTCGACCTTGACCGTGCCGGCGATGATGTCCGCCTTCAGCTTGTCGACCTCGGACTTGAGACCGGCGTCGACCTTGCTGTCGAACTGGTTGTACGGTGCGAGCGAGACCCCGTCGTTGGCCAGCGTCCCCAGGTAGCCCGGGCTGGCGGCGAGCGCCTTGCCCTGTGCGCCGGCGACGACGGCATTCTTAACGGCGTCCTTGATGTTCTTCACGACGGTGGTCAGGAAGACGTCGCAGTACTTGGCGGCGGACTTGCAGCCGTCCTGGTCGACCCAGATGACCGAGACCTTGCCGCCGGAGGCCTTGGCGGCGTCCGCGGCGCCCAGGCCGGTGCCACCGGCGACCGGCATCACCACATCGGCGCCCTGGGCGACGAAGGTGCTGGTGATGGACTTGCCCTTGTTCTGGTCGCCGAAGTCCTCGGCGAAGGTGCCGTTCTGCTTGGCCTTGTCCCAGCCGAGCACCTGGACGTTCTTGGACTTGGTCTTGTTGTAGTAGGCGACACCGTCGGCGAAGCCGTCCATGAAGACGGTCACCGGCGGGATCTTCTTGCCGCCGAAAGTGGCGACCTTGCCCGACTTGGAGTAGCCCGCCGCGAGATAGCCGGCGAGGAACGCGGCCTCGTCGGTGGCGAACTGCATCGGGTAGACATTCGCACCCGTGCTGACGCTGTCGACGATGCCGAACTGGGACGTGGTGGCCGCGGTGGCGACCGTCTTGGTCGCGTCGCCCATCAGGCCGCCGACGGCGAGGATGAAGTCGCACTTCTGGCTGACGAAGGACCGCAGGTTGGGCTCGTAGGCCTCCTGCGTGGTCGAGGCGACGTACTTCGGCTGGACGTTGCTGGCCTCGGCCTGCGCGGCCTGCATGCCGGCCCAGGCCGAGGCGTTGAACGACCGGTCGTCGATGCCGCCGGTATCGGTGACCATGCAGGCCTTGTATGCCGCCGCGGCACCGCTCGAGGCGCCTGCGCCCGGGGTCGTGGTCGGGGCGTCGCCACAGGCCGCGGCGGCGAGCGACAGCCCACCCGCCGCAAGAATCGCAACGATTCGCTTCCCATGTACTGGGCGCAAGACGCCCTCCTTCCGCTGGCCCGCCGATACCCCTCGGTGAGTCTCAGGCGGGAGCGTACGCGCAGGCCAATGTCGCGTCAGGACATCTCACCGGACTGTTGGCACACCGTTACCCGGTCGCGACCGGGGGTGGGGTCAGTGCGGCAGGCGGGCGGCCAGGCGGGCGAAGGCGGCCTTCACTTCGGCTGCGGGCGGCGGCGGGCCGGGCCGTACGCTCGGGGCCGCGTCGTCGGCGGCGGGCTCCTCGGCGGGCAGCGCCTCCCAGGCGGTGCGGGCCAGCTCGATCTCGTCGCGGATGGCGTTCGCGTCGATCAGCGGCAGCAGCGGCTCGACGACGGCCAGCAGTTCCTCGTCCGCGACGACCGCCTGAGCCAGGGCCAGCGCGTGCGGTCGCTCGTACGGGCCGCAGACCACCGGCTCCCAGTCCTGGTCGTCGCCGAGGGCGCCGATCGTGATGACCCATGGCAGGTCGGCGATCGGCGAGTTGTCCGGCAGGTCAAGCGTCACTAAGGTGCCCACCCGCCCATCATTCCGGGAGCTGGTTCCGAATCCAGGTATTTTGTCCGACCGGGGCAGTTTTATCGTCAGCTGACAGGTCGACCACGCGGCCGTGCGGGCTGGTCGCCGCCCAGGCCGCGCCGAAGAGCAGCAGCTGGTTGAAGACGTACAGGTAGACCAGCACGCCGACCGCACTGGCGACCAGACCGTAGGCGGGGTTGCGGGCGACCAGCCCGACGAAGTACTTGCCGACCGTGTTCAGCAGGGTGACGCCGATGCCGACCTGCAGCACCGGCGGGGCCAGCCGGCGCGCGGTCATCCGCAGCCGCGGCACCGCCGCCAGCAGGGCAGTTGCCAGCACCATGTTCACCAGGACCGTCAGGATCAGGCTGGCCGCCGACAGGCCGAGGGCGAAGTGGCTGCTGGCCAGGTAGTCGAGCAGCATCTCCAGGCCGTAGACGGCGAGCTGCGACGCCGCCAGCAGCAGCAGGATCCCGAGCAGCACGGCAAGATCAAGCACCTGGCGTACGCCGAAGTAGCCCGGCTGCTCGTTGAGGCGCCAGATCAGCCGCTGCGAGGAGCGGATCGACTCGACCCAGCCGATGCCCGTGATGGTCAGGCCGAACAGGCCCACGATCCCGACCGTGCGGCCGGTGTCCAGGATCTGCTGGAGGTTGAGGAACGGCAGGTTCTGCTTGAGGAAGTCGCTGATGATGTTCAGCAGCTCGGCGTTGCCGGTGATCAGGATGCCGAACAGCGAGTAGCCGATCAGCAGCAGCGCGAAGATCGCGAAGAAGCCGTAGTAGGCGATCGCCGCGGCGAGCCGGCCGCCCTGCACCTCGTCGTAGCGCAGCCAGGCCCGGCAGAAGTGGTCGAAGTACCGCGAGCGGTTCCGCCAGTCCATGATCCGCGCCACGACCGCGTCGTACGCGCGGTCGAGCGCCTCGGCCGGGCTCACCGACCGACCCCCGCAGCCGGCATGTCAGCCGCCGAGCGGAAAGTCGCGCCGGGGCCACCACGGACCCTCGCCACCATGCGAGAACAGCGTGAACGACGCCACGTGGAACCGGGCCGAGAAGCCGGCCAACTCGTCGAACACCGCGTCGAGTGCCGCCGGGGCCACGTCCTGCGCGACGGTGACGTGCGGGTGGTACGGAAACCGGGAGTCGCGGACGACACCTTCGGCGGCGATGATCGCCTCAGCCAACAGCTCACACTCGCTGATCCCCATCGCGAGCGTCACGAAAACCACCTCGGTGATCGGCCGGAACGTGCCGGTGCCGCGCAGGTGGATGGTGAACGGCTCCTGCGCGGTCGCGACCACCTCGAGTTGCTTCTCGACGGCGGGCAGCACCTCCGTGGCCACCTCGGTCGGCCCCAGCAGCGTGACGTGCGCGGGCGTGTACGCCGCCTGCGGATCGCCCGCCTCGGCGCGCGCGCGGGTCAGCCGACTGCCCCACGGCTCGGGGATGTCGATCGCGACGCCGATCCGGGTAGTCGGGCCGGTGCTGTCCGCCACCTGGTCAGGCTCCGCTGGACGGCGCGAGGAACCCGACGTTCTGGTAGGCGGCCGCCAGGGTCGGCGCGGAGACGGAGCGGGCTTTCTCGGCGCCGGCGGCCAGCACCTTGTCGAGGTAGCCCGGGTCCTGCAGGTAGGCCCGGGTGCGGTCCTGGATCGGCTTGACGAACTCGACCACGATCTCGGCCAGATCCTTCTTCAGATCGCCGTAGCCGTGCCCGTCGTACTGCTCCAGCAGCTCGTCTATGGTCCGGCTGGTCAGCGCGGCGTAGATGGTCAGCAGGTTGCTGATGCCGGGCTTGTTCTGCTCGTCGTAGAGGATCTCCCGGCCGGTGTCGGTGACCGCGGACTTGATCTTCTTCGCCGAGCGGGACGGCTCATCGAGCAGCTCGATGATGCCGTTCGGGCTCGACGCGGACTTGCTCATCTTCGCCGTCGGCTCCTGCAGGTCGGTGATCTTCGCGGTGTCCCGGACGATGTACGGCGCCGGCACGGTGAAGGTCGACCCGAAGCGGGTGTTGAAACGCTGCGCCAGATCCCGGGTCAACTCGAGGTGCTGGCGTTGATCCTCGCCCACCGGCACCTGGTCGGCCTGGTACAGCAGGATGTCGGCGGCCTGCAGGATCGGGTAGGTGAACAGCCCGACGCTGGTGGAGTCGGTGCCGGCCTTGCCCGACTTGTCCTTGAACTGGACCATCCGGCTCGCCTCGCCGAAACCGGTGATGCAGCTCAGTACCCAGGCGAGCTGCGCGTGCTCGGGCACGTGCGACTGCACGAAGACGGTGCAGCGTTCCGGGTCGAGACCGAGGCCGAGCAACTGCGCGACCGACATCCGGGTACGGTTTCGCAGGGCGATCGGGTCGTGGCCCATGGTGATCGCGTGCAGGTCGACCACGCAGTAGAAGGCGTCATAGGTCTCCTGCAGGGCCACCCAGTTCCGCACCGCGCCGAGGTAGTTGCCGAGGTGGAACGAGTCGGCGGTCGGCTGAATGCCGGAGAGCACGCGCGGGCGGCGGCTGACGTCGGACATGTGCGCCATTGTGTCAGCCTGGGCAGGCGCTTCGTCAAACGGAGCAAGCCTGTTCGGCTTATGTTCAATCTTGTTGACTTTTGATCGTTCTTGGTGGAATTATCGGAGACGCAGCTACGCTCCCTAGGCTCAAACCCTAAGGACTCCCCGCACAGTGGAAAGGCCACGACCGTGAAACTGCTCGTCACCGGAGGCGCCGGCTACGTCGGCAGCGTCACCAGCCGCCTGCTCCTCGACGCCGGCCACGAGGTCACGGTGCTGGACAATCTGAGTACGGGTTTCCGCGCGGCAGTCGCCCCGGACGCCACGTTCGTGCAGGCGGACATCCGCGACGCCGCCCAGGTGCTTACCCCCGAGGCCGGCTTCGACGCGGTGCTGCACTTCGCCGGGCTGATCGCCGCCGGCGAGTCGATGGTCAAACCCGAGCTGTACTGGGACCACAACGTCGTACGCTCGCTGGCTCTGCTCGA
>JAVHVY010000410.1:0-2623 GCA_032160305.1 Actinoplanes sp. | reverse complement strand
CGTTGGCGCGGTATCGGCGGGCGGCCGGTCTCAAGGCCACCTCGATGGCGTTCAGTTTCTGGGATGTCGGTGCTGGGCTGGGTCAGTACCTCACCGACGTGGACCGCACCCGGATGGCCCGGCAGGGCCTCCCGGTCCTCGGTCACGACGCGGGTCGCGACCTGTTCGCGCGGGCCTGGGACTCGGGCCGGCCCGCGCTCGTCCCCATCCGGGTCGACGCCGCCGCTCTGCGCGCCCGGACCGACGTCGTTCCCGCACTGCTGCGCGGGCTCGCACCACAGACCCGCCGGGTCGCCGCCGCGGCCGAGGACGGCCAGGCGACCCTCACCCGGCGGCTCGCGGAGCTGTCGCCCTCGGCGCGACACGAGCACCTGCTTGATCTGGTACGCACTCAGGTCGCACTGGTGCTCGGCCACGCCGCACAGGCCGATGTGGAACCGTCGCGCGCCTTCCAGGAGCTGGGCTTCGACTCGCTGGCCGCGACCGAGCTGCGCAACAAGCTCAACGCGGTCACCGGCCTGCGCCTGCCGGCCACCCTGGTGTTCGACCAGCCCAGCGCGCTGGCGGTCGCCCACTACCTCGGTGAGCGGTTCGGCGGCGAGTCGGCGGCGACCGCCGTGACCGCCGTGACCCGTGTCGCCGCGGACGACCCGGTGGTCATCGTCGGCATGGCCTGCCGGTACCCGGGCGACGTGTCCTCGCCGGAGGACCTGTGGCGCCTGCTCGAAGGCGGTGTGGACACCGTCTCGGACCTTCCGTCCGGCCGCGGCTGGGACATCGAGAACCTGTACGACCCGGAGCCCGGCATCCGCGGCAAGAGCTACACGCGCAAGGGCAGCTTCCTGTCCGACGCCGCCGCATTCGACGCCACGTTCTTCGGCATCTCACCACGCGAGGCGCCGTACCTGGACCCCCAGCAGCGGATCCTGCTGGAGTCCTCCTGGGAGGCCCTGGAGCGGGCGGGCATCGACCCGGCCACGCTGAAGGGCAGCCAGACCGGCGTGTTCACCGGGGTCATGTACCACGACTACGGCCAGAACGTGATCCCGGCCAGCACCAGCGGCGGCAGCCTCGTCTCCGGGCGGCTGTCGTACACCTTCGGCTTCGAGGGGCCGGCGGTGACGGTGGACACCGCGTGCTCGTCGTCACTGGTGGCGCTGCACCTCGCTGTGCAGTCCCTGGCATCGGGGGAGTGCTCGCTGGCGGTGGCCGGTGGCGCGACGGTGCTCGCCACCCCCGGGGTGTTCGTGGAGTTCTCGCGGCAGAAGGGCCTGTCGGTGGACGGGCGCTGCAAGTCGTTCGCCGCGTCGGCCGACGGGGTGGGCTGGTCCGAGGGCGCCGGCGTACTGCTGCTGGAGCGGATGTCGGACGCCCGGCGCAACGGCCACCCGATCCTCGCCGTGGTCCGTGGCAGCGCGGTCAACCAAGACGGCGCCAGCAACGGCCTCACCGCCCCGAACGGCCCCTCGCAGCAGCGGGTCATCACCGCGGCGCTGGCGAACGCCGGCCTGGCGCCGCACCTGATCGACGCCGTCGAGGCGCACGGAACCGGGACGACGCTGGGCGACCCGATCGAGGCGCAGGCGTTGCTGGCCACGTACGGGCAGCACCGGGAGGAACCGCTGCTGCTCGGCTCGATCAAGTCGAACATCGGCCACGCGCAGGCGGCCGCCGGTGTCGCCGGGGTCATCAAGATGGTCCTGGCGATGCAGCACGGCATCTTGCCGAGGACGCTGCACGTCGACGATCCGTCACCGCACGTGGACTGGACGCAGGGCAGTGCCGAGCTGCTCACCGAGGCCCGGTCCTGGCCGGAGACGGGCCGCCCGCGCCGGGCCGCGGTGTCCGCGTTCGGGATCAGCGGCACCAACGCGCACGTGGTGATCGAGCAGGTCGAGCCGCCGGAGCAGCCGGAACCGGGCGAGACCCGCCGGATCCTGCCGTGGCTCGTCTCGGCACGGTCCGGCGAGGCGCTGCGAGCCCAGGCTGCCCGGCTGCGCGAACACGCCGCCGACCTACACCCGGCCGACGTGGGCCTGTCGCTCGCGGCCCACCGCCAGAGCTTCCCGCAGCGCGCGGTCGTGGTGGCACTGGACCGCGCCGGGCTGCTCGCCGGCCTTGACGCGGTCGCGGCCGGCGAGCCCGCCGCCGCGGTGATCACGGGTACGCCTACCGGCGGCAAGTCGGCGTTTCTGTTCTCCGGTCAGGGTTCGCAGCGGCTCGGCATGGGCCGCGAGCTGTACCAGCGGTACCCGGTGTTCGCCGCGGCCTACGACGAGATCGGTGCACTGCTGGACCTGTCGGCGGTGTGGGGTGCGGACGCCGATGTGCTGAATCAGACGGTGCATGCGCAGGCCGGCCTGTTCGCGGTCGAGGTGGCGTTGTTCCGGCTGCTCGAATCGTGGGGTATGCGCCCGGACTTCCTGGTCGGCCATTCGATCGGTGAGGTCGCGGCCGCGCACGTGGCCGGGGTGTTCTCGCTGCAGGATGCGTGCTCGTTGGTGGCGGCGCGGGGCCGGTTGATGCAGGCGTTGCCGGCCGGTGGGGCGATGGTCGCGATCCAGGCCACCGAGGAGGAGGTGCTGCCGCAGCTGAGTGATGGTGTGTCGATCGCGGCGGTCAA
>JAVHVY010000389.1:0-10986 GCA_032160305.1 Actinoplanes sp. | reverse complement strand
TGCAGTTCTGCAAGGCGGCGGCGACCAGCGGCGCGGTCGACCTGAAGTGGAGTCCCGACGCCGACGACTACCTGCTCACCGGCGCCTGAGGGCCGCCGCCCCGGCCAGCTCAGCCGCGGTCGGTCACCAGGGCGTCGACCGACGGCATCGTGGACCAGTCCGAGGAGGCCACGCTGGCGTGCCGGCTCGCGGCCAGGGCCACCCGGGCCTGCGCGGCGGCGACGTCGCCCGCGGTGACGACCGGCGGGATGCTCTGCACGTCGGTCATGATCAGCAGGTAGTGGCCGGTGTCGTACCAGGAGGTGTCGATCCCGCCGGTCACGTACGCGTTCGCGTCGCCGTCGAAGACCACGAACCACGGGCGCAGGCTCGCGTCGGGGTAGCGGCTGCGCGGGTCGCCGGACTGCGCGTTGTGCACGGCCGGGAAGATCTGCGCCTTCGCCAGGGTGCCCGTGCTCACCAGGCCGTTCAGGTACTGGGCGTACTCGGTGTCGGTCCACAACCGGTCGGTCGGGTTGCCCTCCTCGACCGTGCCCGGGATGACCTCGAGGATCACCTTGCCGGCGAGCTGGGCCCGGGTCGGCCAGGCGTTCGCCCGCGCCGCCGCGTCCAGACTCGGGTAGTCGCCGAGCAGGTCGGCCGGCTTGAAGACGGCGGAGCCGAGGTGGGCCGCGATCGCGGCGTCCAGCTGGATCGGGCCCTGCCTGGTACGACTGCTGAAGCCGGTCTTCATCTCGAGCTTGACGATCAGCGGGCCGGCGGACGGGTGCGCGCCGAGCCACAACCGGATGTCGTCGAGGCAGTATTCGAGGTTCTTGTTCGGCGCGCCCGAGTAGAGCTGCGCGGCGGTGGTCGCGGCCACGCAGTTGTTCAGGTTGCCCAGCGGGTTCTGGTGGCTGACCTTCCATTCCTTCGTGATGATGTCCGGCCAGACGTCCAGCTCGATCAGGCCCGGGTTCTGGTCCAGCGCCCGGGCCAGGTAGGGAAAGGTCGCCGGGTCGTAGGTGTTGTGGATGCCCACGGTCGTGGTCTGCGAGACCTTGCTGCCGGCGTCCGCCGCCCGGGACGGTCCACTCCATCCGAACGCGACGGTCAGCGCCGCCAGAGCGGCCACGAGGCCACGATTCAGGGAACTGCGCACGAGAAACCTCCCGGGGGAGCCGGCGGCATGCCGACCGTTCGGGGCGATTCAAATCGATCTCGGTCAACGTGTCCATAGCCGGTTCGGCCGGTCCCCGCGATGATGGACGAGCACCGACGTACGCAGCCTCGGAGGACGCACGATGTACCGGCCCATTCCCGCCCAGCTCGACCTGCCTGCCCTCGATCACGAGGTGCTGCATTTCTGGCACGCCAACAGCGTCTTCCACCGGTCGCTGGAGCAGTCCGCCGGCCGGCGGCAGTGGATCTTCTATGAGGGACCGCCGACCGCCAACGGCATGCCCGGCACGCACCACATCGAGGCTCGCGTCTTCAAGGATCTGTTCCCCCGGTACAAGACGATGAAGGGTTTCCACGTCCCTCGCAAGGCCGGCTGGGACTGCCACGGGCTGCCCGTCGAGCTGGCCGTGGAGAAGGAGCTGGGCTTCACCGGCAAACAGGACATCGAGGCGTACGGCGTGGCCGAGTTCAACGCCCGGTGCCGCGAGTCGGTCACCCGGCACACCGACGCGTTCACCGAGCTCACCGAACGGATGGGCTACTGGGTGAACCTGGACGACGCGTACCGGACGATGGACCCGGACTACATCGAGTCGGTCTGGTGGTCGCTTCAGCAGATCTTCGACCAGGGCCTGCTGGTCGAGGACTTCCGGGTCGCGCCGTGGTGCCCCCGGGACCAGACCGCGCTGTCCGACCACGAGCTGGCCCAGGGCTACGAGAACGACGTCGACCCGTCGGTCTACGTCCGTTTCCCGCTGACCTCCGGCCCGCTGGCCGGGCAGGCGTCACTGCTGGTCTGGACGACGACGCCGTGGACGCTGGTCGCCAACACCGCGGTCGCCGTGCACCCGCGGACCCGCTACGTGGTCGCGACCGACGGCACCGAGTCGCTGGTGGTGGCCGAGTCGCTGCTGCACTCCGCGCTGGGTGCGACGTTCCAGGCGACCGGGCAGTCCTTCACCGGGCGTGAGATGGAGCGCTGGCAGTACGAGCGGCCGTTCGACTACGTCGAGCTGACGGACGCCGACTACGTCATCCTGGCGACCTACGTGACCACCGACAGCGGCACCGGCCTGGTCCACCAGGCGCCGGCGTTCGGGGCGGACGACCTGGCCAGCTGCCGCGCGTACGGGCTGCCCCTGGTCAACCCGGTACGACTGGACGGCACGTTCGCGCCCGAGGTGCCGGTGGTCGGCGGGATGTTCTTCAAGGCCGCCGACGCCCCGCTGGTGGCCGAGTTGCGCCGCCGCGGCCGGCTGCTGCGCGAAGAGGCGTACGAGCACAGCTATCCGCACTGCTGGCGCTGCCACACCGCGCTGATCTACTACGCCCAGCCGTCCTGGTACATCCGCACCACCGAGATCCGCGACCGGATGATCCGCGAGAACGAGCGCACCTGCTGGCAGCCGGAGACGATCAAGCACGGCCGGTACGGCGACTGGCTCACCCACAACGTCGACTGGGCGCTGTCCCGGCAGCGGTACTGGGGCACCCCGCTGCCCATCTGGCGGTGCGCCGAGGGGCACCTGACCTGCATCGGGTCGCTGGCCGAGCTGAGTGCGAAGACCGGCGAGGATCTCCGCGGGCTCGACCCGCACCGCCCGTTCATCGACGCGGTCACCTTCGCCTGCCACTGCGGCACGACCGCGACCCGGGTGCCGGAGGTGATCGACGGGTGGTACGACTCGGGCGCGATGCCGTTCGCCCAGTTCGGCTACCCGCGCAGGAACAAGGAGCTGTTCGAGAGCAGGTACCCGGCCCAGTTCATCTCGGAGGCGATCGACCAGACCCGCGGCTGGTTCTACACCCTGATGGCGGTCGGCACGCTGGTCTTCGACCGGTCGGCGTACGAGAACGTGGTCTGTGTCGGGCACATCCTGGCCGAGGACGGCCGCAAGATGTCCAAGCACCTGGGCAACATCATCGAGCCGATCCCGTTGCTGGAGCAGTACGGAGCGGACCCGGTGCGCTGGTTCATGGCCGCCGTCGGCTCGCCGTGGTCGGCACGCCGGGTCGGTCCGACCGCCCTGCAGGAGATCACCCGCCGGATGCTGCTGACCCTGTGGAACACCGTCGCCTTCCAGTGCCTGTACGGGCGGGCGGCGACGTGGGTCCCGTCGGCGGCGGACCCGGCGCCGGCCGACCGCCCGGTGTTCGACCGCTGGCTGCTCTCCGAGCTGAACGTGCTGGTCCGCGACGTGGACGCGGCGATGGCACGGTTCGACACGCAGGAGGTCGGCCGGCTGCTCACCGCGTTCATCGACGATCTCTCGAACTGGTACGTGCGGCGCGGCCGGCGCCGGTTCTGGCGGGCCGACCCGGCCGCCCTGGCCACCCTGCACGAGACGCTGCGGACGTTGACGCTGCTGCTGGCGCCGATCGTGCCGTTCGTCACCGAGCGGATCTGGCAGGACCTGGTCGTGCCGGTCACGCCGGACGCCGCCGTCTCGGTGCACCTGGCCGCCTACCCGGAGCCGGACGAGTCGCTGATCGATCCGGAGCTGAGCGACCAGATGGCGCTGGCCCGCCGGCTGGTCGAGCTGGGCCGCGCGGCCCGCTCCGAGTCGGGGATGAAGACCCGCCAGCCGCTGACCCGGGCGCTCGCCGGCGCGCAGGGCTTCGCCGGGCTCAGCGGCGAGCTGCTCGCCGAGGTCGCCGCTGAGCTGAACGTGGGCGAGGTGCTCCCGATCAGCACGGCCAGTGTGTCGCTGGTGGACACGACGGCGAAGGCGAACTTCCGGCCGCTCGGCAAACGCTTCGGCAAGGGCGTGCAGGAGGTGGCGAGGGCGGTCGCCGCGGCCGACGCCGTCACGCTCAAGCGGCAGCTGGCCACCGGTCCCGCCGTGCTGACCGTCGGCGACGAGCAGGTCGAGCTGGGCCCGGACGAGGTGATCATCACCGAGACGCCGCGCGAGGGCTGGGCGGTGGCCGCCGACGCCGGGGTCACCCTGGCCCTGGATCTGCGCCTGACCGCCGAGCTGCGCCGTGCGGGCCTGGCCCGGGACGCGATCCGGCAGATCCAGGAGAGTCGCAAGACGAGCGGCATGGAGATCACCGACCGGATCGAGGTGTGCTACGTCACCACCGCGCAGGAGACCGCCGACGCGCTGGCCGAGCACGGCGCGCTGGTCGCCGACGAGGTGCTCGCCACCCGGTTCGGCCCCGGCCTGCCGGACTGGGACGTGAAGTCCCACCAGGACCCGGGCCTGGGGCTGACCTTCTGGATCCGCAGAATCTGACCGGAGCTCGGTACGGTGCGGTATGAGCAGTGCTGGCGAGGACGACCGGCGGCGGCTGGCCGCGGCGATCGAGCTGTCCCGGCTGGCCCCGCGCACACCGAGCAACTACGCCGTCGGCGCGATCATCGTCGACGGGCACGGCACGGTGCTGGCCACCGGCTACACCGGTGAGCTCGGGCCCCGCGACCATGCCGAGGAGGTCGCCCTCGCCAAGCTGCCCGCTGCCGCCGACCTGTCCGGGGCCACCGTCTACAGCTCGCTGGAGCCGTGCACGGCCCGCAGATCCCGGCCGGGCACGTGTACGGATCTGATCCTGGCCGCCGGGCTGCGCCGGGTCGTCATGGCGCTGCGCGAGCCGCTGCTCTTCGTCGACTGCCGCGGAGTGGAGACGCTGCGCGCCGCCGGCGCCGAAGTGGTCGAGATCGGCGACCTGGCCGATCGGGTCCGGGCGGTCAACGCGCACGTGCTCGACGGGCCGGCCGAACGGTTCGCCGATCGTGGCGAGCGAGGCCCTATCGTCATACGTCATGACGCGCATCCTGCTGATCTCGGGCAGCACCCGTGAGGGCTCCCTGCACACCGCCGCGCTGCGCACGGCCGCCCGGTTCGCCCCCGGCGACATCTCGGCCACCCTGTACGCCGGGCTGCGGTGGTTGCCGGCCTTCGTACCGGAGGAACCGGCCATGCCCGAGGCGGTGGCCGAGTTGCGGCAGCAGGTCTTCGGGGCACATGCCGTGCTGTTCTGTACGCCCGAGTATGCGGGCGCGCTGCCGGGCAGTCTGAAGAACCTGCTCGACTGGCTGGTGGACGGCAACGCGCTGAACGGCAAGCCGGTGGCGTGGCTGTCGCTCTGCGGTCCGGGGCAGGACGCGGGCGCGCTCGCCGAGCTGGAGATCGTGCTCGGGCACGCCCAGGCTCGGATGCTGAGCTCGGCCTGCATCCGGATCCCGCTCGGGCCCGAGGCCCTCGGCGAGCACGGCGGCGTCATCGATCCGCAGCTGCATCAGGCGTTGCTGGACATGGTGCAGGCGCTGGTCCGGTCGCTGGACACGCCGCAGCCGCACCAGTTGCCGTCCTGGCAGGCGTATTCGAGTCTCTATCCGGTCGTGCCCCGCCGGGACACGTCGACCTTCTACGACTGGCGTGCCCACCGACGCTCGTGACCGCACCGTGGCACCCGTCCCGCGGCGACGGCGTACCCGACCAGCGATTTCGGCGTCTTGTCGATATTGCAGGCTTTTCGGACGGTAAGATCCCATAATCCGATTCCGACCGATCCCTGGGAATGCCATGAAATACCGGCGCCTGCTTGCCGCATTGACGACTGCCGCCCTGCCGGTGATGGGCACGGCAACCGCGGCGGCGGCAGCGCCGAACCGGCTGGTCGCGCTCTGGCAGATGAACGAGCGGGCCGGTTCGCGCACCATGCGCGACAGCAGCGGGAACGGCTTGAACGGCGTCATCGGCGCCGAGGTCCAGGCCGGCGTATCGGTCGGCGACGGCACCGGATATCGATTCTCCAAGCTGCAGCCGGACACTCCGCCGACCCATCCGCAGCACGTCGCCGTCGTGCCGAATTACGCCCTGCTGAATCCCGGCGACAGCGATTTCGCGGTCACTCTGCGACTGCGGACCACCTATCAGTTCGGCAATATCGTGCAGAAGGGCCAGGCCACCGTGGCCGGCGGCAACTTCAAACTGCAGATTCCGAACGGCATCGTGCAGTGCATCGTCCGGGGCTCGGACGGCTCGATCGTGGTGTCCGCTACGCAGCGGATCAACAACGGCGCCTGGCATGTCGTGCGGTGCGAGCGGTACTCCGACGAAGTCGTGCTGAGCATTGACGGAGCAGCGGCGGCGCACCGTTACGGATGGACCGGCCGGATCGAGAACAACTGGCCGCTGAGCATCGGCGGGAAGACCGGCTGCGATCAGCACAGCGTGGGCTGCGACTATTTCGCCGGCGATATCGATTACGTGAAAATCACCGACTGACAGCCGTTCGTCGACGTCTGGACAATCCGATCGCCGGCCGCCGAGATCGTGACCGCCCGGCTGCCCGCTCGGCGCCTTCCACGCCCTGAACGTCGCCCGCAAGCGGACCGACGTCTTCCCGCTGGCACTGTGCTTCTCCGGTCCCCGCGCGACAACCGCAGCACGTCGGCGAGGCCGTCCTCCTCGGTCTCGTACTACGACCCGACCACCCGGCAGACCTGGGGCGAGACCGGCGACACCGGCTACGTCAACAACCCGATGGCGTCCGTGGCCGGCAGCACCGGCGACCACCTGGGCTGGCTGCGCGCGCGGCTGTCGGCGCTGCCCGTCTGCGGGCAGGGCCAGGTGGAGGACACCACCGGCGCGCTCGAGTCGACCCGGCAGATGGCCCGCCGCGGAACCGAGCAAGGGTTTTCCCCGATTCGGTGACGTTCATCGATGCCTAGCGTCTGCACACAAGTCATCCAGGTGCGACCCATCGTCCACCGGACGTCGAGCCCGCCCGCCAACCCCTCGGGCGGGGAAGGAGTGCCCGCGTGAAATCCAGAACCCCCATCGTCATCGCGATAGCAGCCGGCACCGTCGCCGCTTCCGCCATGGTGGCGATCGCCGGGCCGGCCACGGCCCAGTCACCCACCCCTGCGGCGATCCAGGCGAAGGCAGCTGACTCAGCATCGGCGCTGGTCGCGAGGCGTCCGGCCTACCTGTTCGCCACATCGGACGACGGATTCGTACGGCAGCCGGTGATCACCTCGGACCACATGCAGTACGTGCCGTTCCTGCGCACCTACAAAGGTCTGCCGGTCGCCGGCGGCGACTTCGTCGTGATGACGGACTCCGCCGGAAACGTCCAGTACACCTCGGTCGCGCAGTCGAGCCCGATCGAAGATCTGGCGATCACCCCGAAGATCACCGCGGCCAAGGCCACAGCGGTCGCCAAGGCGCAGCTCAAGAAGGTCACCCTGGTCGAGGGCACCAGGCTCATCGTGGTCGTCGACGAGGGCGGCGCATCCACCCTCGCCTACGAGACCACGGTCCGGGGCACCGGCGCCGAAGGCCCCAGCCGGCTGACCGTCCTGGTCAACGCGCTCACCGACAAGGTGCTGCGGAAGACCGAGCACGTCACCGACGTGGCCGGCTCGGGCACCGGCTGGATCAACGGCTCGGTGTCGCTCAACACCACCCTCTCGGGCTCGACGTACTCCCTGAAGGACCCGGTCGAGGCCAACCTGAGCTGCCAGAACTCCACCGGCAACGCGGTGTTCACCGGACCGGACAACGTCTGGGGCACGGGCTCCGGCACCGACCGCGAGACAGGCTGTGTCGACGCCCTCTACGTCGCGCAGAAGCAGACGGCGATGCTGTCGGCCTGGTTCGGCCGCAACGGCCAGGACGGCTCCGGTGGCGCGTGGCCGGTGCGGGTCGGCCTGAACGACCAGAACGCCTACTACGACGGCACCCAGGTGCAGATCGGCAAGAACACCGCCGGGAAGTGGATCACCTCGGCTGACGTGGTCGGCCACGAGCTGGGCCACGGCATCGACGACCACACCCCCGGTGGCATCTCGAAGAGTGGCACCCAGGAGTTCATCGCCGACACGTTCGGCGCCGCCACCGAGGCGTACGCCAACAACCCGAACGACCCGCCGGACTACCAGGTCGGCGAAGAGGTCAACCTGGTCGGCAGCGGCCCGATCCGCTACATGTACGACCCGTCCCTCGCGGGCGACGCGAACTGCTACTCCAGCAGCACGCCGGGCTCCGAGGTGCACTCCGCGGCCGGTCCGGGCAACCACTTCTTCTACCTGCTCGCCGAGGGCACCCACCCGACGAACGGCCAGCCGTCCAGCACCACCTGTAACAGCACCTCGGTGACCGGCGTCGGCATCGAGAATGCCATCAAGATCATGTACAACGCGATGCTCATGAAGACCTCGAGCTCGTCGTACCTGAAGTACCGCACCTGGACGCTGACCGCGGCCAAGTCCATGGGCGCCGGCGACTGCGGCCTGTTCAACACGGTCAAGGCCGCCTGGACCGCCGTCAGCGTTCCGGCCCAGTCCGCCGACCCGACGTGCACCGGCGGCACGACCCCGCCGACCACGCCGCCGACCACGCCCCCGACCACCCCGCCGGGTACCTGCACCGTCACCAACGGCGCGGACGTCTCCATCCCGGACGCCGGCGCGGCGGTCTACAGCAACATCACGATCAGCGGTTGCGCTGGCAACGCCCTGACCAGCTCCACCATCGCGGTCAACATCATCCACACCTACCGCGGCGACCTCCGGGTCGACCTGGTGGCGCCGGACGGCACGGTCTACAACCTGAAGCAGTCCTCCGTTTCGGACAGTGCCGACAACGTGGACACGACCTACACCAAGAACCTGTCCAGCGAGGTCGCGAACGGCACCTGGCGGCTCAAGGTGCAGGACGTCTACTCCCAGGACACCGGCTACATCAACACCTGGACCCTGACGGTCTGACAACCCCTGAGGCACCACGGCGGGACCGGCGCTCTTCGCGCCGGTCCCGCTCCCTTGCGCTGAGAACGGTGAACCCATAGTTTTCGGCCCAGTAGACAAAACTTCGGCGGAGAGACCGGAGGCCTCGGGTGGATGTCGCTCCGGCGGTCAGGTTGACCGGCCTGCGCAAGTCGTTCGGGGAGACCGTCGCGGTCGACGGCGTCGACCTGGAGATCCCGGACGGCGAGTTCTTCTCGATGCTCGGGCCGTCCGGCTCCGGCAAGACGACCGTGCTGCGGATGATCGCCGGCTTCGAGCTGCCCAGCGGCGGCACGGTCGAGCTGGGCGGAAGCGACGTGACCACGGCCGCGCCGTTCCAGCGGGACGTCAGCACGGTCTTCCAGGACTATGCGCTCTTCCCGCACCTGACCGTCCGGCAGAACGTCGAGTACGGCCTGGCCGTGCGCAGGGTCGGCCGCTCCGAACGCCGTTCCCGCGCCGAGGAGGCCTTGGCCGGCGTACAGATGCGGGGGTTTGGTGAGCGCAAGCCGAGTCAGCTGTCGGGCGGGCAGCGGCAGCGGGTCGCCCTGGCCCGCGCCCTGGTCATGCGGCCCAAGGTGCTGCTGCTGGACGAACCGCTCGGTGCGCTCGATCTGAAGTTGCGCCAGCAGATGCAGGTCGAGCTGAAGCAGCTGCAGCGCGACGCCGGGATCACCTTCGTCTTCGTCACCCACGACCAGGAGGAAGCGCTCACCATGAGCGACCGCATCGCGGTCTTCCACCAGGGCCGGATCGCCCAGGTCGGGGCGGCGGCGGAGATCTACGAGCATCCCCGCACGGAGTTCGTGGCCGGGTTCGTGGGCACGTCGAGCGTGCTCAGCGGACCGGCCGCCGTCGAGATCCTCGGCCGGTCGGGCACCTTCGCGGTCCGCCCGGAGCGGATCCGGCTCAGCGCGCCCGGTCCGGCCACTGCGGGACTCGGCACCATCGCCGAGGTGGTCTATCTCGGCGCGACCACCCGCTACCTGGTCGATCTCGAGTCCGGGCCGCGGATCACCGCGAGCGAGCCGAACACCGGGGCCGGCGCCGCGGCCGCCGCGCAACGCCGCGGCGAGCGCGTCGCCGTCTCCATCCGAGTGAGCGACGCCGTCGCCCTCAAGACACCCTGACATCGAACGCCCGCCGGAAGGGGTCCCCGATGCGCACGAGATACCTGGTCCAAGGCCTGGCAGTCGTCACCGCGGCGCTGCTGGCCACCGCCTGTGGAACCTCATCCGGCTCGTCGGGCGCCGCGGCGCCCGGCGCCTCCGGCTTCACCCCGCCGAAGATCGCCCAGCTGGACAAGCTCGGCACCGGTGAGGGCGCGGTGTCGATCCTGGCCTGGCCGGGGTACGCCGAGGACGGCAGCAACGATCCGAAGGTCGACTGGGTCACGCCGTTCGAGAAGGCGACCGGGTGCCAGGCGACGGTGAAGACGTTCGGCACCTCGGACGAGGCGGTGACGCTGATGAAGACCGGGGACTACGACGTGGTCTCGGCCTCCGGCGACGCCTCGCTGCGACTGATCGCCTCGGGCGACGCCGCGCCGGTGAACACGGCGCTGGTGGCGAACTACGCCGATATCGCGAGCTTCCTCAAGGACAAGGCCTGGAACTCGGTGAACGGCCAGATGTACGGCATCCCGCACGGCTGGGGCGCCAACCTGCTGATGTACCGCACCGACAAGGTGAACCCGGCGCCGACGTCGTGGGCCTCGGTCTTCACCGACGCCGGCCGGTACGCGGGCAAGGTCACCGCCTACGACTCACCGATCTACATCGCCGACGCCGCGCTGTTCCTGATGAAGACCAAACCTGAGCTGGGCATCAGGAATCCGTACGCGCTGGACGACAAGCAGTTGCAGGCGGCGGTGGATCTGCTCAAGGCGCAGAAGCCCAACGTGAGCGAATACTGGTCGGACTATCTGAAGGAAGTCCAGTCGTTCAAGAGCGGCAACTCGGTGATCGGCACGACCTGGCAGGTCATCGTGAACACGGCCGCCGGCGAGAAGGCGCCGGTCAAGGCGGTGCTGCCGGACGAGGGCTCGACCGGCTGGTCGGACACCTGGATGATCGCGGCCAAGAGCA
>JAVHVY010000387.1:0-4958 GCA_032160305.1 Actinoplanes sp. | reverse complement strand
GAGCTGGTCGTCTTCAAGCCGGCCTCGCAGCCAATCGGTGATCGATGACATGCCAGGGCGCGGTGCTGGCCGGCCGCGCATTGCTGCCAGCGGCGCGAATAGTGATTCAAGGCTGATGACAGCGAGGTCCGCGAAGTAGAGGGGTGTTCCTGGACGCACCCTGTCGAGGACCGTCCAGGTTCCGTGATCGGTGGACACGGCCTGGTGCACCTTAGGCGAGATACCCAACTCCGCGAGTGCGATGGCGACGGCTGTTTGCTCGGGGCCATGTGGATCGGGGCTTGCGCGCAGGACGAGGGCGCCGACGGGGGTATCGACGGCGACTACTAGCCCGTATCGGGCGGGCAGCACGGTGCTCGCGACGACCTCGTATCGGTCGCAGAGCGCTCGGAGTTCGTTCTCGACCTGCTTGGCCCACGGTTCGGCTCTGTTGGGCCAGCGCTGGCGCACGTTGTTCAAGACGTCGGCTGGAACCTGCGGAGCTGATGTCACGTTGGCAGTCCGGCTGAGGCTGTTCGGATGGCGGTGGTTGCGGCGTGCATGGTCTCGATCACCGTGTCAGCGCCGGCATCGGTGAGGCGTTTGAGCTTGCCGGGCTTGTTGGCGTATCCGATGGTGGCGATGCCGGCTGCCTTGCCCGCTTCGATGTCGGTGGTGGAGTCGCCGATGAAGGCCGCGTGTTCGGGACGCTGACGAATAGTTTGAAGTCCACGCTCAAGCAGGAACGTGTGTGGCTTGAGTAGGCGCGGATCCATTTGGTCATCTCGTGCCGAGACGGCTTGAACGTATCTGGTCAGGTCGTGGCCTCGAAGGTAGCTCTCGATGGCTGCGCTGGAATTGTTGCTGACGATCACCACCGAGAGCCCGGCGTCGTGAGCGGCGTGAAGCAATTCGTCCGCGCCGGCGGTGGGCGTCGCGGTAGCGACAGCTTGCAATTCGGCATCGTGGCAAGCGTTCCCGATCGCCTCGGTCAGCGCAGGGCTGCCGAAGTCAGCGACCTGGCGCAGGATTTTCAGCGGGGAAGCCGCCAAAGGCTCTATATCTGAGGGCAACGCCCCTGCGAAATGGTCGAGGACGATGGTGCGGAGCTGGGCGGCTACACGGCTGGGTGGGTATCCGGCGAACACGGCGCAGATCGGACCGTCGAAGTCGATCAGGAGGCATGTGGCGCGGCCGAGCAGAGTCGGGAGGGTCATGGTTGGTACTCATGGGCGACGGTTGTCCACACGCTGTCGAACCAGCCGCGTGACTGCTGGACGAACTGGTCGGCCGCGTCGTCGGCTTCACCGCTGATGGCGTAGTGGAATAGTGGGACGTCCTTGCCGAGGACGTCGAAGATCGGAACCGGCTGCTTGTCGATGGAGACGGTGTTCGTGACGACCGGGTAGAAGCCGAAGAAGACTTCGTCGCGGTTGAGGATGTAGAGCTTTGACAGCACGGTGGTGCTGTGGGCGCGGATCTCGACGGCCGCGTTGCGCACCAGCCCGAGGGTTCCCAGCTCGCTGACCGATTCGGTGATGGCTTCAGTTGCGCGGCGGGCGATGCGACTGGCTCGTTCTCGGACTGCCGGGTCGTCGCCGGCGGGCTCTGACCGAGACGGCACGATGGTGGGCAGGCTGAGATCAGGTAGCAGAATCCTGATGGCGATTGACTCCGGGGTGAGCCTGCCGGCGCGGATCTTGTCGAGGGGTTCCTGGATCGCGCCGTGCAGGGTCTCGCCGGAGAAACCCGCAAAGTCGATCGTGACGTGTGATCGCTCGAATGCGGCTTCGATGTGGGGGCGGAGCCCGACCGGTCGTTCGGTCTGTGATCGAACGAAGGCGCCACTCCCCTGCCGAGTGACCACCAGTCGCTCGTCACGGAGGATGCGCAGGGCGGATTTGACGGTTTCGCGGGCGACGCCGTAGCGGTCGACCAATTCGTTCTGCGACGGCAGCCGTTCTCCGGGCGCGAATTTCCGCGTGAGGATCGCCGCGCGGAGCACGTTGGCGATCTGCTGGGAGGCCGGACGGGCGTCGTCGGGTTCCAGGTCATCGAGACTGCGGGCATCCACGTTCACTCCTGCAGGGTAAAGCCTGGCTAGCCAAGCTAGGAAATCCGATACATACCTGCTTGCGTAGCCCCATCGGTGTCCGTACGGTCAATCTGACTAGCCAAGCTAGTCATATCTGCTTGGTGGGGATGCCGGATGGTCATATTCCCCAGCGCCTAACGCCGAGAAGCAGGCACCGGGGTGGGTGCTGGGCAACGTTTTCCCGCGACCCCGCCTGCCTCGGTGCCGTCCATTTCGGATGGGGAGGCCAGCACATGCCCGAGCCGATGCCAGCGTTCAACGGGCGGATACCGCCCATCAATCCCCCGCCGGGGTGCGTCAGCCCCCTGATGTGGCACCTGTCCCGTCGCCTCTTCGCCGATCATCGGCGTGGTCCGGACGGATGGTGCCTGAACTGCCGACCCGCCCATTCGTATCCCTGTGTCGCCCGGCAGCTCGCCGACCTAGGCCTGGTCACCGCGATGGGACAGCTCGACGCGGCCACGCATCACCCGTACCCCCCGAACCGGAGCCACCGGTGGTGACGCCAGCGCCCACCCGTGCCTGCGATCGGCGGCCGTCGTGAGCGCCCTGGACATCGCCGTACCACCCCGGTTGCCGGTGTCGCCCTTCCAGTTCGTCGGCCAGGTGCTGTTGGTACCTGCCGGCTGCCGCCGATACCGCGACACCGCGCTCCTGCTGCTGGTTCGGCGCATCCGTCTCGACATCTCCCAGTGGTACGGCGGCGCGTGGGTTTGGCTGGAAGGCGACGAACTCGCGGACGAGGGATACTCGCTGGGCCAGACACCGGTACGGGTGCACGTGTCCATCTGCGCCGGCGACCAGGCGGCACGCCACATCGGCCGGCGCCCGGCTCCACGGCCGCCGGCAACGGGATGATGGGCGTGCGGATCGAACCGATGCCGCCCAAGTACGCGGCCATTGCCAACGCACTGCAGACGCGGATTGAGAACGGCGTCTATCCGATCGCCGACATGCTGCCCAGCGAAGCTCAACTGGTCCGGGAGTTCTCCGCGTCGCGCTCCACCGTGGTCAGAGCCCTGGAGTATCTACGACAACTCGGATACATCGAAGGAGTCCAAGGCAAGGGACGGATGGTCCTCGGCCGCCCCTCGGCCCCGGCTTCGCCACCTCCGAGCCGAGTCCGCGCAGCGTTGCATACCGCCGACCCGCAGATACGGGCCGCAGACCGTGCCGCGTCTTGGCCAGGGGAGACCGTGCCTCCGCCTCGGTAAGCGCCAGCGCTCGGGTCACCTCGACGACCAGCCGAGGCCGAGCAGGCCTTCGCATTGTCGGCATGCGGCTCGTCGTGTGCTGCGGATGCCCCTAGCGCACTGCGTTGATCGTCGTGCCCACGGCGAGTTCGACGGCGAACGCAGCCAATAGGACACCGGTTGCGTAACGGTGAGCCCGCAACCACGACGGCTTCTGGCTCATAAATGCGGCAACCGGTCCCGCAGTGAACACCAGGCCGACATGCATGAGGAGACAGACCACGATGTGCGTAGCGCCGAGAACGGAGGCTTGCCCGACCAGATTCCCGGCTCTGACATTCATGAATTGCGGTATAAGGGAGGCATACATGATCAGGGGCTTGGGATTCAGTAAATTAGTGATCAGCCCCATGGTGAGCAATTTTGTGGTAGACACCGGTGGAATCTTGCACTGAACCGCATTGCCGTCTCGCTCGGTTCGGAACCGCCCGGTGTGAAGCTCGGGCACGGTTGTAGCGAATGACAAGGTCCCACCGGGGCGGATGGCTTTCCACGCCAGCCATGCCAGGTATGCGGCTCCCGCAAATTTGAATATCGAATAGATCTCCGGCACTGCCAGAAAAACCGCAGCAAGACCCAAAACGGCCGCTATCAAGTGGACGCAGTAGCCGAGCCCGATGCCGAAGAGGCAGATCAGGCCGGCTCGGCGTCCGTCCGCCAGAGTGCGGGAAATAAGGTAAACCACATTCGGACCCGGCGTTACCGCCATCCCGAGAGCGATGAATGCCACGGCCAGCAAGACAGATGGTTCAATCACGGCAGCCCGCGATGGGTAAAGCTAGTCCGAATCCCGCAACCCACCTTACACGCAGAGTTCGCCAGCTGCGCCGACCAACAGCGGTGTCCCATTCGGGCAACATTTTATTCCCCGTCTGACCACGATCACGACCGAGTGTTTGACGCCGTCGTAAAAGTTAGAGCAGCACCTCGGGGTGGCGCCATGCGTGAGGCTCAAAATTGCCCCAACTACCATTACACATGCCCAGTGAGGCTACCCGACGGAGCCATCTATCAAATCAATAGAACCCCTGGTCAGAGCAAGTGCAAACCCTTAGATCGACTGGTGACCGTCAATCCGTCGCGAGGGCTTCGAGGGGTTCGAATCCTTCACCCGCCACACGCATAGAGCCTGCGAAGCAGGCAGCCAGGCGGCGGATCGGCAAGGCCGAGCGTCTGCAGGACCGCTCCTGGGCGGGCCCGGGCGCTCGGGTCGCAGGCGGGGCCGATGAAGGCCGGATGTCACCGGCGTAGACGCCGGCGGATGTCGTCCTTCAGGCTTTCCGGCAGGCACTCGACCTCGAGCAGCCCGGCCAGCCGAGCCGGGTCCGTCATCCAGGCCCGGAAGGCGTCGGCGATCGTGACGCCGTGCGCCGGGCAGGCCAGCACCTCGACCGGGTCACCGGCACTGACCTCGCCGGGGGCCACCACGCGCAGATAGGCGCCGGGCCGGTTCTGCTCGGTGAACCTCTTCACCCAGTGCGGCTCGGCCATCTTCGCCTGGAAGGTGGCGCACGGAATGCGGCCGAAGGTGGTCTGCAGGACCAAGTCGGGGCCGATCTGCCAGGTTTCGCCGAGGACCGCGCCGTTCACGTCCACCCGTTCGAGGGTCAGGTTGTCGCCGAAGATGCCGC